>AGAU01000162.1 GCA_000224765.2 SAR324 cluster bacterium JCVI-SC AAA005
ACAATTGAATTTGAAGAATACCAGAAACTTTTTAATGTTGCATTCAATAATATTAAGGGAATTATTCCGAAAGCTAAGGATGCCGATATAAAAGTTTTGTATGTCTGCTTTGGACACTACAGCCCAAAAGATGCGTCAAGCTTAATAAAAGTTATGGATTGGGATTTTTCTTTAAATAAAAAGCCTTTATTTGACGACAGTATCGTAGCAGATAAGAAGCCTACAATTTTGTGAAAACCAGGTTGGAGTGCTCTTTCAAATCCAAATTTTTTAGAATCTTTTAAACCTGATATTAAAAGTTTTATTATTTGCGGAAGCATTTTAGAGTTAGGTATTTTAAATACCTCTTTGGATCTTATGAATTTAGGATATCAAGTAATTATAGTGTCTGACGCAGTAAGTTCTTTTACATTTGCAGGCAATACGTATTGCAAAGGTTTGATTGCTCATGGACTTATCAAGTTAAGATCAACTGGAGAAATCAACGATAAACTCGTTAATCTGAAAAATAAACATAAAATAATGATATAAAATGATACAAACTGTTCTTGGCAAAATACAAAAGAAGAGTTGGGCGTATGTTTGACGCATGAACATGTATGGTGCGACCAATCATTAGGTCCAAGATTCGAACTTTTCGACAATTCTAGAGATTTTAATTCATTTATGCGTTTGCGCGATTATGATAAACAGGAGGAAGAATTAAAAATATATGAAGCTAACAACGGTAATTCAATTGTTGAAGTAACATGTGAAGGTTGGGGTAGAGACTTAGATGTTTT
>AGAU01000161.1 GCA_000224765.2 SAR324 cluster bacterium JCVI-SC AAA005
TTTTTTTAAGAAATACAAAGCATTTGTTGATACAAAGTCAGATGAATGACCTTCATAAATTTTATGAAGTATTCGTATGCAATCTGAGGGTGTTGTATAATTCTCCAAATTGCTAGCTACTGCTTTCTGATCTTCCATTTTTCTTTGAATTTTCGTGTTTTCTAGCTCAAAATTGTCAATGAGTTCGTTAATCCCTCTAATTGTAGCCAAATCCAATCAAGATGTTGGTGGCAGTGTTGTCTGACAATATGATCATGAAGTGAATGAGATTTCTAAGTGTCAAATCTATTTTGTCATCCAGGTGAGATAGAAGCCCAGCTCCTGGTGAACATATTGAGTCGTTGACTTCTATAACTGATTCGAACGATAATTCTCCTTTTTCAACTAATTGAAGAATTTTAAGCATTATGTGTATCTTTATAGTAGATGCTGATGGAAAAATTTCATTTTGATTTATCTCAATTTGGTGACCGGTAACAAAATCTTTAAAGGCTAAACCTGTCACCCATTCATATTGCGATAATTCAAATAACAACTTTTCTTCAATTAGTTGAAAAAGGAGTATAGCATTTCATGTTTTTGATAGTGCAATTTTTGGGTTTTCAATTATTATTTGATTTATCTGACTTTTCGTTAAATTTTCTGCAAGAATTTTTCAATGAAGCTCTTAAAAATTAGAACATATCCTAGATTACCTCCGTAGTTCATCTCGTACTCTCTATTACGATCTTGTGAAAGCAATATTTTATCAATGCATCCTTCATCAACCATTGATTTGACAAGTTTAGCCCTGGTCCTATCCAACATCCAATTTTCTTTCCCGATTGTATCAAACTGAATAAAAGAGCCAAAGTTCGCACTTTCAATAAGCCGATTAATATCAGGTCTCTCGTCTACGTGACCAAAAATCAATTTGTTAGCCTTTACACCTTCCGAAATTAGTATCTCTTGTATTTCGTAGCTTGCATTGCCACCCGGAATTTCTTGACGTCTTGAACCTGTAGTATGTGTTGTAATGCTGACGCCAGTAGCCTTTTGTGCACGAGATACGGCTTTGAGGCCTTTTTCTTCTATCCCTTCAACACTAGCAGTATTTATGGCTGATTTTAATATTCCACATTTTACTCCATTTTCATTTCCTTGTTCAATTTCTCTGATCAGATAATCCGACAATTTTTCAACAGTAAAGTCGTATGCATGTTTTGGAATGCATGGTTCAACGTAAAATCCAGTAGTAGCTACAATATTGACCTTTGTAGATTTTGATAGACTAGCCAAAACATCTAAGTCTCTACCCCAACCTTCACATGTTACTTCAACAATTGAATTA
>AGAU01000160.1 GCA_000224765.2 SAR324 cluster bacterium JCVI-SC AAA005
GGGGGGCAATTAAGTGGTGTCTTAGTGTCTTCAGATTTTACAAATCTTTTCTTCTACAGTAATAAAGGACTTTTTAGGGTATTTTTTCCATAGAAACTTTTTCTGTAAAAAGTTGAAGACACCTCTAAAAAAGCCGTCTAGATTTCATAAATACTGGGCTTGTTGTGTCATACACTGATTGCTGACATGATGACATTTTCGATGACACTTGGTCCAAAACCGTCCAAATTTGCTTCTTCAAGCAAAGAGGTCTTGTGACACCTCCATCAAGTTGAAGACACTATCAAGCAGCCCAAAAAGCTATATCATTCTCATCTGCTTCTTGCTCTAAAGCTGTCAGACCGTATACGACATACTTTCTTGCTTGGCCAGTTCCCTCTCTTTCCTCGCCGATTCTCTTCTGTGATTTTTTGCAACCAAAGCGCATCAGCTCTTGTTCGACCTTCTTGCCACTCATTTTTGAAAGCCCATTTTCTTCACAGAAGTATTTGTATTTACGATACAGACCTTCCCATTTGACGTAGGGTTGGCCAGTTAAATCATTTTTAATGTTTTCAGAAATCTGGTAGTGGGTATCCAGAAAATCTTTGAACACATCAGTATATTGTTTCAAAGACTCAATTCCGTCGTTAAATCCTGGAGCTGCTGTCATTCTCCAATCATTCTCTTTGAGCCTCTTCAAACCAGTCAGAGCCCACAGTAAAATTCCTGGCAGTTCGGCCCTAAGCTTTGTTTTCAAGTCTAGGTCAACTTCGGATTCCTTCAATTGCTTATCGAATTTCAAAATATCCCATCTACGATAAAATCCTTCTGACCGATCATGTGTCTGGGGGAGGAAATTTGAACTGAATAGAAGCTTGACACAAGGCGTGAAACTAAATGACGGTCTGTACGGGTTTCTGGCCTGCAAACTTTCTCCGCTGACAAGTTGCTTAAATACTCCAGAGGTCTGTTTATCTGTTGTGATGTCAGCAACCACATTGATTCGTTTATGTTGCAATGCAGCTATGTCGTACTCACGAGCAAGGTTTTGTGGTTCAACATGGCTGATCTCATTGGGATCAACCAGAGATGTTATTGTTTCGATAAATGTTGATTTACCGTTTCGTCCAGAACCGTAGAGAAATAGTATTTTTTCAAGCTTTGTGCTTGGGTACAAAAGATAACCAGTCCACTCTTGCATCCTCAATTGGTCATCTTTATTGGGAATGACCTGATCAAGAAACCTTTGCCAATTTGGGCACTTCGCTTGTTGGTAATAATTGATTGGAGAGCGAAAGGTTGAGTAAAGCTCGTGATCGAAAGGTTGCAGATCAAAGACATTCTGGTTGAGATCAATCACCCCATTACCAAGAACTAGAATGTGAGATTTAGGGTTCCAAACATGGCTTTCGCTGTTGCAACCCACTTCTTTAAGACGACTTAAAAAGCTGACTGTGTCCTTAACAACTTTATCGGAGAGAACAGCTGTTGGCTGGTAGTGCTCGACAGCCTTCTCCAAAAAGTGCTGTATCTTTGAAGTGATGACGTGTTCATCTTCCAGAGACCAAGTACCCAGGTCTTTTTTGTAATTGTAGAATTGAGAGTCGACAAAAAGTAATTTACCTCCGAAGTCTTGTAAGAAGGCTTCTGCTGCTTTTGAAGGAGCAATCTGCTTAAGTGACAACTCTCCATCTCGGTCAACAAGAATAAGAAACTCAATCTTGTTTTCTGCAGCTAACTGTTGAAAAACTTTCTCGACAGTTCTGGGCACATAATCAGGCCTCCCTTCGCATTTGTGAGGTCTCCAAAGACCTGATTCTTTCCAAGCAGCAACAACTTTGGAGGGTTCTCCTAATATTTTAGCGAGTTGATTACAAAGTCCTAAATCAGCTTCACTGTGACTTGGATATTTTTGGGACCCACCTTCATTCTGAATTGATTGCCAATCACCTTCCCAAAGTTGATCCAATTCAGACAATATCATTCTCATATCTGAGATTTTCCTGAGATCATCAGCAGATAAATCGCATCTGGCAAAATCCATTTCGTATTGAAGATGTTTGGAATGGTTGAGTGTGTCAGAGACTCCTGAACGAGTACCCATAAATTCACTTTGATATCGTTTGATATCTCCCTGTGAAATTACTGGAAGCTGGGTTGGAGGCTCAGCTAAAGCAAAGCCGGTCACCGTGAGATATCTTTGCTTGTCATAGATTTCCCAGGCAGAACCTTTAATGTGATTTTTCCTTTTCATATCATTAGGCAGAGAACCTAGAATAAAGCCTCGTAGCCCCTTTCCAGATGGAGAGACTTCTAAATAAGCTCTTCGCTGTAACCAAAATTCAGCGAACAGAATCCCGCTTTGATTTAGAGTGACGTTGTCATCATCAATAGCTTCAATACACTTATCGCAATCAAGGCCCACTATATTGTCAGATTCATCCAGAACGAAGCCAATACCACTCAAGTTTTTATCCTTGTAACG
>AGAU01000159.1 GCA_000224765.2 SAR324 cluster bacterium JCVI-SC AAA005
GAGCCTGGGCGTTATCTTGTCGGACCAGCTGGATTTCTGCTGCTAAGCGTCACTAACCGTAAACAAACTCCCGAATATCAATTCGTTGGCACTGATTCAGGTTTTCATCACTTGGTGCGTCCAACAATGTATGGTTCATATCACAGGATCTGGAATGCCTCCCGAATGGAGGATGAACTCGAGACAGTGGCTGTGGTTGGAAATGTCTGCGAAACTGGTGATTTTTTCAGTGTAGATCAAGGCAATATCCAACGTGACCTGCCAAAAACCGTAGTGGGAGACTGCCTTGTGATTGCTGATGCTGGAGCCTACGGTTTCTCCATGAGTTCCCAATATAATTCTCGGCCACGGCCAGCAGAAGTTTTGGTGCAAGATGGACAAGCTCAACTGATCCGTCGAGCAGAACACTATACAGACCTGCTACGCACTGCACAGGAACTGGATTAATTCACTTCGTAAAGTCAACACAGATTGATCGATATCGGCAAAGGAGAAAGGCATGGAAAATTACGACTTGTGCGTTCTAGGAGGAGGACCCTCGGGCTATGCTGCGGCAATGCGTGCAGTTGATTTTGGCAAGAGAGTCATTCTCGTGGAGAGAAGCCGATTGGGAGGAGCAGGTGTTTACAACGGAGCGCTTTCTTCCAAGACGTTCTGGGAACTCTCAAAGGAAATTGCCTCCATGCATCATAAGTTGGACAACTATGGAATGAAAATGCCCCAGATCCCCTTTGGCAGTATCTTGGAAGAGGTTGATAATGCCGTCTACGAACGTTCTGCTCAGTTGGAAGAGCACTTGCGACAAATTGTTCATCGTGATGGAGAAAACTTCTGTTTCGTCAAGGGAAGTGGTCGTTTACTCACACCAAATAAGATCGAAATGCGAGGTGAGTTTGAACCCTACGAAGTACAAGCAGACTACACCATCATTGCTACCGGTAGCCGTCCTCGGATGCTACCCAATGTCGATGTAGACGAGCGCATAATCATGACCAGTGACGGCATGAGTGGTCTTCGTTCCTTCCCGAAGAGTCTGATCATTGTTGGGGCTGGGGTGATCGGCTGTGAGTTTGCAAGTATTTTCTCGAATTTTGGGAACACGGATGTCCGCTTGATAGCACGAGATGAACGTATTCTTCCATTTGAAGATGAGGATCTGACCAAAATTATAGAGCGTAATCTTGAGCAAAGTGGAGTGACGATCCACCGACAATCCTCTCTACTCTCTATGAAAATTGTTAATGGAGAAGTTGAATACGTTATCGGGACTCCGCAAGGTGAAGAAACCCATCAAGTTGAACGAGCACTGATCTCTATTGGTCGGGTACCCAACATTGAAAACACCGGAGCCCGTGAATTGGGAGTGAGACTGGATCGAGCAGGCTGCATTGACGATGATGACACATCCACCAACCTGTCCAACATCTTCGCTGTAGGTGACATGACTGCGGATATCGCCCTTGTTAACGTAGGAGAACTCGAAGGCAGACATGCCGTGGAAAAAATCTTTGGTCAACCCAGCCGACCTTTGATCTACGAAAACATTTCTACCATTA
>AGAU01000158.1 GCA_000224765.2 SAR324 cluster bacterium JCVI-SC AAA005
AACAACTGCATTAGACGTTACTATTCAAGCACAAGTTTTAGATTTAATGAAGAAAATTCAAAATGAAAAAGGTATGTCAGTAATTCTTATTACTCATGACATGGGAGTGGTTGCTGAAATGGCGGATTTTGTAGTGGTTATGTACATGGGGAAAATTGTTGAGAAAGCATCTTGCCAGATGATTTTTAATAATCCTAAACACCCGTATACTATTAAATTACTTGAATCTATACCTAAACTAGGAAGAGGAAGAAATCAAAAATTAAAACCAATTTCAGGTACTACTCCCAATTTTACTTCCTTACCGACGGGTTGTTTGTTTTCCCCTAGGTGTGACTTTGCTTCTTCAAAATGTTCGAATATTCCAAAAGAAATTGAATACTCAGATAATCATTTTGTATCTTGCTGGAAATATAATGAAGAAATTAAGGAAAACTAAAATTTTAGATATTAAAAATGTCTGTAAACATTTCCCTATATACAAAGGTGTTCTCAGGAAAGTTATAGGTTACACGAAGGCTGTGAATAACGTATCAATTGAAATTTATAAAGGTGAAACTTTAGGCATTGTTGGTGAAAGTGGCTGCGGAAAAACGACACTTGGAAAGTGTATTTTGCAACTGTATAATGTTACTTCTGGAAATGTTTTTTACGAGGATGCTGATAAAAATCAGATTGATATCTTAAATCTCAGCAAGAATGAAAAATTAAATTTTAAAAAGAAGATACAAGTAATCTTTCAAGACCCATACTCTTCTCTTAATCCGAGTGTGACAATTAGAAAGACTCTTATTGAACCATTGAAAATTCATAAGATAGATAATCCAATAGAAAAGATTACTAATATTCTTTCTGCTGTTAATCTAGATCCTGATTATATTAACAGATACCCTCATGAATTTAGTGGTGGTCAAAGACAAAGAATTGGAATCGCTCGTGCTCTAAGCCTTGATCCAGAAGTTATAATATGCGATGAGCCCGTTTCTGCTCTTGATGTTTCTATCCAAGCTCAAGTATTAGAATTACTTCTTAGTCTTCAGAATGAACGCGACCTGACATACATATTCATCACTCATGACATTAGCGTGGTAGAATACTTGAGTAATAGAGTTGCTGTGATGTATTTGGGAGAAATTGTTGAAATCCTGGATACTGTAAATTTGGTCAATGGATCTAAGCACCCTTACACTGAAGCTTTAGTTTCTGCTGTACCCGTCACAAGTCTGAAAGGTAGAGAAAAGATAATTCTCGAAGGTGATGTACCTGATCCTTCCGATCCCCCTTTAGGCTGTCATTTTCACCCTCGTTGCAAATATGCAATGGACATTTGTAGAATCGAAAAGCCACTACTCAAAAGTCTGAGTGGATCAAACTCTCACTTTGTTTCTTGTCACCTACAACCATCTTAGTTCTATGAAGAAAATCCGCGTTGGCGTGATCGGCCTTGGTGGTCGCGCGACTAGTCATTGCAAAGCAATTCAATCAAATAATTTAAGACTTGTGGCAGTTGCTGATCCACAAGAGCATCTCTGTGCAAAATTTAAGAATGATTACGCCATTGATAAATCTTACAATAGTCACTTGGAGCTAATTAAGGATAATGAGATTGATGCCGTTGTTATTACTCTTGGTCACCAGCTTCATCATAAATTAACAATCGATTGCTGCAATGCGGGCAAACACGTTCTAGTAGAAAAGCCAATGGCGTTAAGTCTTGAACAATGTGATGAAATGATCTTGGCTGCTCAAAGCAACAATGTGAAGCTTCAGGTAGGGCTCAGTCAGCGGTACTATGGTACGAGTATCAAAGCCAAAGAAATACTCGATTCTAACGAGATCGGTCCTATTGTGTCGGCTCTGTGTTTTATGAACAAAAATTGGGGTAGTAATGCTGACGATTATTCTAATCGCAGACCCCAGTATCGGAGCCGATATCACGGTGGGGGCATGTGGTTAACGAATGGGGTACATGTTGTTGATAGACTATCTTGGGTTATTGGTTCTCAAGCTTCTTCTGTGAGTGCCAGTGTCGGAAATAAATCCAGATATCAGGCAGCAGACGATTATGGTTCAGCATTCATTAGATACAAAAATGGCGTTACTGGGCATGCACAAGCTATAGGTTATCTCAACGGAGCTTTTAATGGCGAATGCTACGTAATTGGAACCAAAGGTTCTTTGAGGTTTGCTCAACATCCAGAAAAATTTGTTAAACTTGGAAAAAATGAAGAATGGGCTGACATTGCATTTGATGATCCCCCAAATGAGGCTCACAATGAGTGGTTATATTTCAACGAATCTATTACAAAAGACTTGGAGCCTTCTACCCACGGTGATTGGGGCAAACATATCATGGAAATACTGTTTGCTGCAGAACAATCCTCGATTACTTCCAAAGAAGTTTTTTTGAATAACTATTCTAACTATTTTGCGCAAGCAAGTGGAGAAATTGTTTCTGGAAATTTTTCGTGGATTTAGTATGAAATTTACTTTGACTGAAGCTCAGAAAGCTTCTTATTTTAGAAATGGTTATCTGGTAGTTGAGGGTCTCGTCAGTGACGATCTGATTGAACGACTAAAGCATCAATCAGAGTTGATAGGTGACAATAAAGTTGATCACGTTCCAAACTCTAGTACTCAAGCGGAGCCAAATATCGACATCAAATTATGTTCAGAAAAAAACCTAACTTTAAGAAAGCTGTACGATATTGCTGTCTATGATCAAATCTTTTGGAAACATGTAATTAATGAGAAGATTGTTGATATTGTTTCTCAACTTCTGGAAACCAGCGATATTAAGCTGTATGGTGATCAGTTATTTATGAAAAATCCTGAGGTAGGATCTGAGATATATTGGCACCAAGACTCCGCTTCTTGGAAAGATATTTTCCCCAAAGATTTGATTACTGCTTGGACGGCACTTGACAATTCTACCTTGGAAAACGGATGTTTAAAATTTATACCTGGTTCACACAGATTCGGAACTCTTGGACTCGATTGTGATTCTCGTGAAAAAAAGATGGAAAAATTTCTCCCCTTACTAAATTTTAAACAGTGGAAAATCCAAGATATTGAATTGACACCTGGTAGCGTCAGTTTTCATCATAGTTTATTGGTGCACGGTAGCGGAAAAAATTTATCTTTTAAGAGGAGGCGAGGTTATGCAGCTCACTACATGAGGGCTCTTTCTTGGAAGGACGATAGAATTACTGACGCTCCAATAATGCCGAAGTTTTGTCAGGTACGAGGAAAATCCTACGAAAACTGTGTGTAACATGAAGATTTATAGGGCGGCTATAGCTGGTTTGGGTTTCATCGGTGCAGGTGATCAGGTTTCAGGGGATAAGTTGGGCCAGAAGGTTGCAAACTTAGACGGCACACACTTTTCGGCTTATGAGAAAAATGCCAGGATCGATTTGATTTCCGGCTCAAGTCGAGATTCAGGCCGCAGGATTCGCTTCAAAGACAAATGTGGTGCTAGGGCTTATGAGGATTGGCAAGATATGCTGCGGGATGAGCAAATCGACATAATCAGCGTAGCTACTTATACTCCATATCACGAGGAGATTGTTTTAGCCTCAGTTGAAGCCGGCATCAAAATTATTTATTGTGAGAAACCAATCGCAAGCACTCTTTCAGGTGCAAAGCGCATGTTCGATAAATGTGCTGCTTCTGGTTGTTCGTTAATAATCAATCATCAACGAAGATTCAACTCTAACTATCAATTTTCCCAGTCTTTAATCGAGAGTGGAAAACTTGGCAAGATTACATCTATAACTGCAGAGTGGTCGAGTGGCAGGCTAGGCAATGTTGGCACTCATGTCATTGATGCCATTTTTATGCTCTCATCAAAGCAGCCTAAAGCTGTATCAGGTAGATTAGACAGCACAAAAAAACCTGACTGTAGGGGCCAAGAATTCGACGATCCAGGCGCTTGGGGTTGCATTGACCTAGGTGAGCAAACTTTAGTAACTGTCAACGCACCTGCTAAAAGCCAAGCTCCCTTTCACATAAAAATCAATTGTGAATTTGGCTACTTGATAACTGGTGGACTGACTGCAAAATATGGATATTGGAATTCTGAAGATCAGAACCTTATTGATGTCCAGGAACATAGCACCAGTATGGATAACGCCGTAGAAAATATTGTTAACTATTTGGATGGTAAAGAAGGTTTAACTTATGACCCTAAGGAAGCGCTCTATTCTTTAGAAACTATCATTGGCTTTCACGTTTCACACAATTTAGATTCTAAATGGATTCAACTTCCCTTATCGGGTCCTGATCTCGAAATATTTCTGAATAGTGGCTGAAGTTTGGGTTGTGGTACATTAAGTATTTAGATTCGTTCTCATATACAAAAATTTCCAAGTCTCATAACTTGTAAAGTATTTTTCTGCAAGAATCATTCATTAATCTCATTCACAACTTTGTTTTGTAATGAGCCGATTTTCTCTATTTCAACCGTAACTTGATCACCCTCCTTGAGAAAAACTTGGGGCTTCCTTGCGGCGCCAACACCATGTGGTGTACCCGTTAATATAAGTGTACCAGGTCGCAAAACAGTACTACCACTCAAAAATTCTATGAGATGTGGTATGTCAAATATCATATCATTGGTATTCCAGTTCTGCATTTCTTCTTGGTTCAAAATAGTTTTAATTTTTAAGTTATGTGGATCCACAATCTCTTCATGAGTTATAATTGAAGGTCCAATCGGACAAAAAGTTGCGAATGTTTTGCCGCGCACCCATTGACCACCTCCGAACTCTCCCTGCCAATCTCTCGCACTCACATCATTCGCACAAGTGTAACCTAGTACATACTCGTATGCTTTGTCTCTGCTGACGTTGTAGCACTCTTTCTTAATCACCACTGCTAGTTCACACTCATAGTCCACCTTACTACTGCTTAATTTTCTTGGTATTCTTATACTATCTCCAGGATTGTTTACTGATCCAGTGTTTTTCATGAAAACTACGGGGTAATCTGGAATTTTAGTATTACTCTCTTCTGCATGCTTTTTATAGTTGAGTCCAATACAGAATATGTCTTTAGGTATAATTGGCGCTAAAATTTTAATTATTTCTTCTTTTTGTTGAGTCTCTACGTAGTTTTCATAAATATTTCCCTCAATTCTATTTGCTAGAATTTCATCCTGTGTTACACCGTAAAAAGTTTTATTTTCTTTGTTTAAATATCTTATTATTCCCATCTTTTATCTCAGATTTAGTAGTTAATAATGAAATTTAATTTTATAAATTTACTAGTATGAGTTTATCGATTACTAGAATCATATTGTTAATTTTTGATTGTGACTTACATATGATTAGATGAATCTCAAAAATTATTGCAATAAGGTAGTAATGCAAATACTTTCATTTCGCTCAGTATTTATTTCAATGGGTAAGTTAATTAGAATATTATTAGTGTCCAAATATTGAGACACAGAAGATGCAGTCTACAGCTTCCGGAATCTTTTGAAGAAGTGAACTCTAACTTTCCAAAGTTTTTTGGACTGGCAATGAACTCTCTCATTGAAGTTTTGGAGCGATTCGAAGAAGATATTTTTGGTGACCATATATTTTTAGGTGTTGATCACGATTTTTATCTTAGTGGTATGATTTACAACAAAGATCAGAAACTCCTGAATAAATAGTTGAGTTCTCACAGATGATTGTAGTGTAATTCTGGTATCAATTATGTTTGTTGTTTCCGAGTATGATTTTCAAATTTGGTTAATTCTGATCTATGTTGCTAAATTTAGACTATACTCTTCTAATCTTTTAGTAAATTTTTGGTAAACGTTATTACATTAGAGTGTCAGTGGTAGATCTTGTTGAGTGAATTAGATATAGATCAAATTTATCCTGGGATTATCTAGCGGAATGTTGCTGTAGATTAGATTATACTAAAAATCTGCAAGCTACTACCTTTGATTACCAACTGCAACTTATCTACGGCTGTTTACTCTTCGATCAAAATAAGCAAATCACACGAATCTGGCTACCTTTGAACGACCTTGATCACAGTGCTTTTTTTCCTTAGTTGTGTGTTGCTCACAGAATCCCATGTTCTTCGAAAGCCTTGACTAGGCTCACCCCGTTCTCCAACATGTCACGTACTTGATTTTCCTCCCTTACCTTCTGCAGTGCTTTTTCCACGACTTCTTCAGTGATTTGTTGGGGCACTATCACGACTCCGTCCACATCACCAAAAATAAAGTCTCCGCTGTTGACGTTGACTCCGTGAATTTTCCCGGGAACGTCATACCACATCAGCTTGCCACGGTGCTTACTGTCTAGAGGTCCGATATTTCCAGCAAATACAGGAAAGTTCATTTGGCGAATACGCTTGACGTCCCGAACTGAACCATCTGTCAGGCATCCAGCTGCTTTCAGGTACTGCGATCGAGTGGAGAGTAACTCTCCCCAAGGAGCAATCTCATGGTGTTGATGACAGAGCAGAACGGCAACTTCATTGGGCTGGAGGCTGTCGATCAAAGCAATCTCATGCTCGTAGACATTCACCTTTTCATCGTCATGATAAATCTTCATGTAGATGCCAACCCGCGCTAGCCCGCAGAGAATCATGCCATCATCTAGGGGACGAATCCCCGAACTCAGTGCCTGATTCAGGTAACCCATGCTGTCCAGAGTATCTGAGATCACAGCACTGTAGAGGGTATGCTTCAATTCTTGGAAATTCATATTGGCTCAATTGGGATAGTGACAGGAAACCAGGTGTGGTTGAGTGAGTTGGGTAGCATCACTGAGTTGTGGAGACTCTCCCATGCAGTGTTGTTTTTCAGGTTCTGAGAGAGACTTAAACTTTGGGCATCGTGGATGGAAAGCACAGCCTGATGGGGGAGAAACAGGATTGGGTACATCACCTTCTAGGACAATCCGTTCACTCTTCCGATCCAGATCCGCAATCGGAATTGCAGACAATAGCGCCTGGGTATAGGGATGGCGTGGTGTGCGGTAGAGAGCTTCACTCTCTGCCAGTTCAACAATCTTGCCTAGGTACATCACGGCAACACGGTCACTAATATACTCAACCACACTCAGGTCATGCGTGATGAAGATGTAGGTCAAGCCTCGGGCTTCTTTGATCTCCTGCAATAGCTGGAGTACTTGGGCCTGGATCGAAACATCAAGCGCACTGACTGCCTCATCACAGATGACGATCTCAGGGTTGACGCATAAAGCTCGGGCAATGCCAATGCGTTGCCGCTGTCCACCCGAAAACTCATGGGGATAGTTGTCCATCTGCTCACGGCGCATGTTGACCGCTTCCAGCAGATCTCCAATGATCTTGCGACGCTCCGCTTTAGTCTTCACCCCATAGAGCTTGAGTGGGTCTTGAAGGGAACCAAAAACGGTGAAGGCTGGATTGAGGGAAGAGTGTGGGTCCTGGAAGACAATCTGAATTTTTTGACGGATGTGCTTGAACTCTTCAGGGCTCAAGTTGAGCAAGTCGAAGGTTTGCTCCCCTTCGTAATAGAGAATCTGTCCACTAACAGCTTCCACGAGTTGAATGATGGATTTTCCCAGCGTGGTTTTGCCACAGCCACTTTCCCCAACGAGCCCGAGGGTCTCTCCCCGGTAGATCTCCAAGTCTACACCATCGACCGCCTTGACGTGAGCAGCAACGGTGCGCAATAGTCCTTTTCGGACAGGAAAATGAGTTTTTATGCCCTTGATGTGCAGGATCTTTTCTTGGCTAGGCATGGCTCAGCACCTTTTCGCTATGCCAGCAAAGCGCTTCGTGGGTTCCACTGATTGGCTGAGAATCAGGAAAGATTTGGCACTGTTCTGTAGCGTAGGGACAACGGGGTTCAAACTGACATCCTTTAGGGCGTTGATAGGGGTCAGGGGTTGAGCCCTGAATTGGTATGATTTGTTGTTGTTTCCCCTTGCCCAAGATTGGGATCGACTTCAGTAGTGCTTCCGTGTATGGATGTGCAGGACGTCGAAGTACATCATCAATGGTTCCCTGTTCCACAATGTTACCCATGTACATCACAGCCACGTGATCCGCTAGTTCAGCAACGACTCCCATATCATGAGTAATCAGGATCACGGCGGTGTTATGTCGCTGCTTGAGTTCGTCAATTAACTCAAAGATCTGGGCCTGAATGGTTACATCCAAGGCCGTGGTTGGTTCATCAGCAATCAGAATCTTAGGCTTGCACGACATCGCCATTGCGATCATCGCCCGCTGCCGCATACCTCCTGAAAACTGGTGGGAGTAATCCTCCACTCTCTGTGCGGCTAAGGGAATTCCCATCTGTTGTAGCAGTTCAATGGAGATCTGCTTGAGCTGAGCCAGTGTGTTTTTAGAATGATACTTTAGTCCTTCGGAGATTTGCGCTCCAATACGATAAACAGGATTTAATGCTGTCATTGGATCTTGAAAGATCATTGAAATCTCTGCCCCACGCAATGCTCGCATTTCTGGCCCATTCCGCTCCAGTTGGTCGATACAGATGTCGCCTTTTTCAGAATGATAGATGATCTCCCCAGACTCAATTCTGGATAGCTTGGGTAGCAATTGAGTAATGCTGGAAGCTGTAATGCTCTTACCACAGCCACTTTCCCCAACAATGCAAAGTGTCTTTCCACGATACACATCGAAAGACACCCCATCGAGCGCTTTATTGCAGCGGTTGTTCACGTAGATGTAGGTCTTCAGGTTCTTGACACTTAGGACCTTTTGATCAGCACTCATCCTCAACCCTGCATTGTGGGATCTGTTGTATCACGCAGGCCATCTCCCACAAAGTTGATAGCCAATACAAACAGGGAAATAGTCATGGCAGAAGGAAGCCATACCCACCAGTAGTTCTGTAGAATTCGTAGGTCTTGGGCGACATTGAGGATATTTCCCCAGGTTGGGATATTGAGTGGGACGCCAAGGCCAAGAAAACTGAGCCCAGCTTCCTGTAAGATGAACATCGCTGTACTGAGGGTGATGTTCACCATAATTGGTCCAAGGGCGTTCGGTAGGATGTGCTTGAAGCAGATAGTAAAGGTATTTAGGCCGAAAGCGCGAAGTGCTTGGACGTACTCCTCCTCACGCAGGGATAGCATCTGCGCCCGGGTTAGTCGATACAGACTGCCCCAGCCCGTCAGAGTGAAAATGATGATCAGGTTCATCAGGCTTTGGCCAAGGATGGTCACCAGCATCAAAACCAAGATGATTTGAGGGAAAGACATGACTACTTCAGAGATTCTCAGAAACGTGCTATCTAACCATCCACCTTTGTAGGCGGTGTAAGCACCTATGCTTACACCGATCAAAGCGGCTCCTAAAGCGCTACCTAGTCCCACTAAAATCGAGATCCGACCCCCATAAATGATACGGGCAAATACATCCCGACCGATCTTGTCTGTACCAAGTATATGGTCAGCGCTGGGTGGTTTGAGCATCATCCGCAGGTCAACTTTTTGGGGATCGTACTGAGTCACGAGTGGAGCAAAAACCGAAGCCAGAATCATAATTGTAACAAAAGCCAGCCCCAGCACAGCTAATTTGTTACTGGCTAGTTTATTCAGTGCTCGGTTGCTGGACGCTGCTTTGAGAGTGCCTCTCTCCGTTCTTTCACGGAGGATATCGAATTTCTTGTCCAGCCGAGTTGGGCGGCGTGTCATTATCTTAGCGTCACTCAAGTTTTATCCTCGGATCTAGTAGCGCGGTCAGCAGGTCAATCAAGAAACTGGCAAACAGCACTGCGGTCACAGATAGGAAAGAGATCATCATCACAAGTGGGTAGTTTTGACCCCGGACGGCGTTCACGAATAGATTACCTATGCCAGGCCATTGAAAAACCTGTTCGATGATCACGGTTCCACCAATCAGCATCGGTAGTCGGAAACCAATCAGCACTACGACAGGAATTAGGGCAACGCGAAGGCCGTGGATGAAATTGATTCTCCACTCGGGGATTCCCTTGCTGCGAGCTGTCCGAATAAATTCTTTGTTCAATGAGTCAAGCATGCTGGAACGTGTGTAGCGCATTACTCCGGCAGTCATGATTAGACCTAGGACCATAGCGGGCATCACTAGATGTGGCATATGATCCCAGTAGCTGTCATATCCAGGCATCAGCCGCTTACCTACCGGGAGCCACTCCAATTGCAGCGCAAAGATGACCAAGGCGCTCAGACCAAAAATAAATTCAGGAATCGAAACTCCAATCATGCCGAAGATAGTCAGTGAGTTGTCTAGCAGGGAACCTCGTCTCAGAGCACTAATCGAACCTAGAATGACTCCTAAAAAAGTCGAAAATAATAGTGCGGCTACAGACAGTTCCAAAGTTGCTGGAACCCGCTCCAAAACTAACTGAGAAATTGGAACCCCACTGGCTAAGCTGTAGCCGAAATCTCCCTGGAGAATGCCACCTAGCCAGTAGATATAACGTATTATGAAGGGGTCGTTTAAGCCAAGAGCTTCTCGCATAGCTGCCAGTTCTTCTGGCTTCATATCGGCAATGGCTTCGGGAGGTAATAAGTAAGAAAGGATGTCTCCTGGGGTTAGTTCTAACCCTAGGTAGATGAGGAAGCTAATTCCCAGTAACATGGGAATCAAGTATAGGAGTCTTCGGGTGAAATATATGAACATGAAAGCCTAAATCCAGCACCTGCCTCCGTTGCAGGTGCTGGATTAACGTAGTGACTTAGTTTTTTGCGTATTTGTTGAACCAGATCATTCGAGTGTATGGAATGTCTGCCGGATAGACACGCATGTGGTCCATCTCTTCTAGAGATTTAACATCCGCCACGTTCTTGGTGAAACCATAGTCAAGCTTGCGAGCTAGGGCGTTCTTAACGAGATTGGCATCATTGTCATTACTTGGATAGGCAACGATCTCATCAATCCGAGCCACTCCCTCGTGGTAGTTCTCGAATGGAACCATGACCAAGTAATCATTCATTTTGACTTCTTTTACCTTGTAGGGGCCGGAACCTATCGGGTTTTGCCAGAACGGATGCTGCTGGAACTTGGCAGGATCGACATCTTCCAGATATTTACGTGGCAAAGGAGCCCATTGGCTAAAGGTCAGTAGGACATTGGGATCTACTTGAGCAAAAGACAAGGTGATTTTGTTACCGCTAACAGCTATTCCGGATATGTTGGATGCGGAGCCGTCCATGAAGGCTTTCGCGCCTTCCAGATAACTAAAAGTCGTCTTGAAGATCGGCATGATGTTAGGGACTTTGAGAGCCAACTCGATGTTCCACTCAATCTCCTCAGCGGTTATCACTGATCCGTCGTGCCACTGTAGACCATCTCTCAGCTCGAAAATTAGAGTCTTGGCGTCCTTGCTCAGATTGTAGTATTTGGCCATTTTTGGTCGTGTTGGTGCTAAGCCACCATCACATGTAATCAGCCGGTCATGAAGAACTTTGTTTGTGATGAATAGGCCAGGGTTGAACCAAGGATGATCGAAAAACTCTGTGGGGCCAGTGTTGGTGTTCATTACCATTTTACCACTAGCGTCGGGCTCAACAGTCCACTTGGCTATATCCCAATCGTAATTGTACTGAGGGTTGCCGTAGATCTGACCATTGCGGTTAAGCTTGTTACTCTCGTAGATAAAAGCCTGCTGGTAGTAAAGGGGTAGCGTAAAGAGTTCGTTCTGAATGTAATCTTCCATTTCGAAGAAGATCTTTTTCTGAGCATCGATGTCTGCGGTGCTGGTCAGTACATCAATCATTCCATCCAACTTGGCATCTGCTGGTGAAATGGACATTTCTCCGGTCTTATAGCGGCTAAAGTATTCTTGCAGTGCTAATGGCCCATGAGCTCCATACGCTAGGTCCCATTTCACTGCGGAAGGGCCATTCTGAGGATCCTTTGGCGCCGTCCAAAGCTGGGCACCAACATCTCCTTCAAGTTTTCGGAAATTCATCTTGACGCCGACATCACTCAAGTAGGCTTGAATGGCGGTCATCAAGTCAACAGTTAGTTGGTCACTATAGTAGTAAACCATGTCAAGTTCCTGGCTTGAGTCCCAATTGGCTTCTTTCAGTAATTGACGAGCCTTGTCTGGATCGTAAGAATACTTAGGAAGACCGGGCTTTTTAAAGGGGCCGTTTGGGATATGACTATCCGCAACGATGGCCTTGCCTTCGAGCAGGGTTTCTTGAATAGTGTCCATGTCAATCGCATATGCAATTGCCTGACGAACTCGTGGATCTGAAAGTTGATTGCTGTTCTTGGGCATCGCCAATAGTTGGGCACTGAAACAGAGCGCAACGGCTAGCGGTAAGAGAAATCGGATTTTCATCGGTTACCTTGCTTGAGAATTAACAGGAAAAAAAATCATCAAGAAATCAATGCTTCATAGGCAACTCCTTTTCGTTGCGTTGTTGATTGGAGGTCTATCAACTGACCAGACGGGCAAAACCCGTGTGCTTGGTTTCGAACGCTTCCTGATCGTAAAACTGACCTGATTTCAACTGCTGATTGATTTGGTCAAAGCAAACTGTTGCTTTCTCAAAATAGTGATCCAGGTGTCGATCTTGATGGGCAAATGTAGGATTGAAACTGGATCCAGCCATGATCCCCCGCTGCAGCATCAAGCGAGTGAAAAGGGTCATGATGCGGTTGGCCTGTTCATGCTCAAAGCCAATCTGTACTAACTCTGGGCGTCCCTTGACAAAAGTTGGTAACTGGCAGGACTGTCCCAACTCCAACCAGCGTTCCATGAAGCATCCACCAATCTGATGCAGGTGTGCTGGTACATCCAAGCTCATCATCTTTTCCACAGCAGCCAGTGCGGCAGTCGGTCCAATTGATTCAGACCAATAGGCGCTGGAGATAAAGGTCCGCTCAAAAAATTTCATCTCCGAGGTTTGTCCAATTACTGCGCCCATGGGATAGCCGTTGCTCAAGGCCTTGGCAAATACTGCAAGATCGGGTGTCACCTGATATTTCAGATGAGCTCCTCCCAAGCAAAGCCTCCAGCCGATCGAAATCTCGTCAAAAATCAACTTCGTTCCGTGTTTTGTGGCTAACTGACGGACTTTTTTCAGAAATTGGTTTTCAGGTTCAGCTCCGCGAGTCGTTTCCATCACAACCGCGGCTAATTGGTGACAAGCGAAGATTTCTTCCAGTTCAGCTAGCTGGTTATAGCGAAACGGTAGCGCTGTGCCTTTTAGTCCAGCAGGGACTCCCAGTGGGTCTAATCCTGGTAGCAGGTGCTCCTGTAAGCCATTCGGACCATCTTCCAAATTGACGGCTAAATACCAGTCATGCCAACCGTGGTAACCACAAATCGCCACTTTGTCTCGCCCTGTGACAGCCCGGGCAATCCGCACAGCCATCGTCATTGCTTCCCCACCGGTTCGAGCATAGCGAACCATTTGAGCCCAAGGATGAATCTCCATAAGGCGCTCTGCCAATCTAACTTCATCATAATTAGACAAGGAAGACATGGAACCTAATTGGACCCTGCGTAGCACAGCTTTGTTTACATCAGGATCACTGTATCCAAGTAGGCAGGAGAGTACCGCATTGGAAGCCATGTCGAGAAAGTGGTTTCCACCATCATCAACGATTTTACAACCAGTGGCCTGAGTGTAGTAGGCGGGCCAGTAACTGGGCGCCATTAGTTCAGGTTTCTTGCTGAGTAGCTGAGTACCGCCAGGGATCATGGTTTTTGCCAATTCATACTGCTTCAGGTTGTGTGTGCTCTCATAGGATGGGCCTAAACCTAGCAGGTGGTAGGCATTCTTGTAAAAGATATATTCCAGATCGGAGGCTTTCAGCGAGCATAGCTGTGCTGCAACCTGCAGCGCCAGCAAGGACTCAATGCCCACCAGTGTGAATTCTCCAAAAGAAGAATCCTGGCTTTTCGCTGAACTTTGGTTCAACCACTTGAAGCCATTGGCGAGGCTGATTGCTTTTCCTCGCATTTGGGAAACAGGATAATCCGAGCCGTACATCAGCCGAGTGATTCCTGTTGCACGAATGATCGCTTCCATGGAGGTTGGTTCACAGACCGCAGAGCTATCAAAAAAGACGTTTTCAAACTGCCGTACCGCGTTCAGTCCTTCTATCGTGTTCTTGGCAGCAAACCCCCGGGCACAGTGAGCCAGAACCAATTTGGCGTTCTTGAAGCGGGACAGCCGGTCGCGTAAGTAGCTCAGGTTGTTTGGATCACTCAGCGCCTGCGCTTTCACTAGATGCAGCATGATGATCAGATTCTGCTGATCAGCGATTTCCAAGGCCCAGTCGGGTAAGAACTCTTCGATGTCTGCTTCAAAGGTGTCGTCACGAGAAGCATAGTGATGGTAGCACTTGAAGCCACAGAAGGAATGCTGCTGTACGGTTTCGCATACTTGATCCGGATCATCAGTTGGTCTAATGATCATCAATCCATGAACAAAATCGTGCTTGTGCGATTCCTGACGAATGTGTTCATTGGCTGCAGCAAAAGGCAGGTCTTTCAGTGGAAATGGAAAGGATAGGTACTGCTGTACTCTCTGCTCCAGCCAATGACTCATGGTTGAGCGCAGCATCATCCCATCTGCTTCAACGGTTGTGGGTATTTTTTGTGAATCAGTAAGGCGGTATAAGTGCGTGTGGATATCAATGATGCGATTCGGCAAAAAATCGGAGAGCGTCTGCACAACCTGCTGGTCTGTAGTAGTGACTACATGCTGGCTTGGATCCAAGAGCTGATGCTGTGCTGTAGAAAGTGCTACCATGCGGTCCAGCCCCCATCGAGGATAAGATTTTGTCCGGTCATGTAGCTACTAGCTTGACTAGCCAGAAATACAACAGCTCCTTTCAATTCATCTGGTTTACCCATGCGTTTCATCGGGCTTTTCTGTTCAAGGCGCTGTACCATTCCCCTCGGAGCACTGGTAGCTGGAAATGGGCCAGGGCTCAGGCTGTTGACCCGAACTCCCTTAGAAGCCCAATAGACTGCTAAGTGCCGTGTCATTTGCAAAATGCCCCCTTTCAAGGTGTGATAGGCTACAGGACTAGCCGGAGAAACACCCTCATACGCATCGGGATACGACCCCACGGAACCGTACATGGAACCTAGCATGATGATGGATGCCTGCCGTTGTTGAGCAACTGCCAAATCATAGATGGCCCTTGCGAGAAAAAAGTAAGCAGAGGCGTTGGACAATTGAACCTTGAACTCTTCTTCTGTGACTGAATTCAAGTCCGCAGAAAGTGGAAAGTGACCGTTGTTGACCAACGTATCAATCTTTCCATGTTCTGCTTGAACTCTTTCAACTGCAGCTTGACGAGAAGTTTCGTCCAATTGATCTAACTGAATTCCCAAGTGAGTTTGCTGCACTGGTCTTGGCAATTGCTGAGCAAATTGAACAGCTTTATCCTCTTCACGACTACTGACCACCACACTCGAACCTGCCTCGGCCAAGCCCTGTGCAAGGGCTTTCCCTAAGTGGCCACAGGCACCGGTGACCAAGCTCACGGTATCGGTGAGATCGAACAATTGTTGGACGGTTTTGTATTCGCCTTGGGCATTAATCATTCAGTAACCTCTTCCAAACAAAGTTCTTGTTGAATGAATGGTTTTGCACTTTGCTGGTAGGTTTCAAATCTTTGCTGATTACGCCGGCAAGTGCTTGATTTAAATACCATCGCTAAAGCAGCTCGGTGCCGATCGGTGGTTTGATTGCTGCCTGCCCAATGAACCGTTTCCGCATGATGAATAACGGCATCCCCGGGGTTTGCAGTGATGGCAATTCCAGTTCCCCGATCTTCCTCTGTGAAATCCACAATCGTTTGGGAAAAGCCTAAATTGTTGGAGAGTCGATGAGGCCGCATACCCTGCAAATGAGAGCCTGGAATGAAGTGCAAGCATCCGGTCTGGTGGTCTGCATGATCCAATGCTAACCAGATTGTTAGTGCTTGAGGAGGCTCAAAACAAAAGTAAAAGTTGTCCTGGTGCGGCGGTGTCTCGTGGAAATAATTAGGTGGTTTGTTAAACCACTCCACAGCCAAGGCAGAATTGACTCTCTCGTCAAGTAAAGTACTGGCTAAAGAACTCCACTTTGAACTCGTCAAATAGCTTTTGAAAAAGTCATCTTCTTCAATCCGATGGAGTTGCTTCAAAGAATTCTTGTCCTGCTTATTAGCATAGAAAGCATGCTCGTAGTTTTGCTTCTTGTGAGTGGCTAAAATCAACTTTGTTAGCCTCTCATACACTAGGTTCAACTCATCGTTGTCCAAAAAACTTGGCACGATAACATAGCCATTCTCTTGAAATGATTGTCTAATCTGAGCAATATCCAAACTCATAGTATCTTTACTTGGGCCACAGATGTGGAGTGATCAACTGAAAATCTAGATCGTAGGAGATTGTATTGATTTTTTTTAGTATATTTCCGTCTAAAGGGCCTCGCTTGAACCAGGATAAATTATTCTGAAACTGCATGAGTGATTCTGCACCAAGAATAACATAGCTTGGAGAGTAGGATAGAATATACCGTAAAGCTAACTCATGAATGCTCATTTTAAAATTTTGAGCGATTTGATGAAGCTGCTCAAGCAGGGGGCTCAATGGCCTATGAAACACAGAGAGAACCTGCGGCATAATCGAAAATAGTCCCTGCAGGTAGACGCTTCGAACAATGATCTGCTTCTCTGCAGCGTTATCCAGAATAGTTGGAACAAGGTTTCTGCGATCCAGCAAACTGGCTGGTACTTGAAGCAACTCTAAATTCTGTTTTTTCAGAACATCACTATTGAATGAAGGATCATGCCCAGTAGATAATCCAATGTGCCTGCAAAGGCCTGCTTCTTTGATTTTTCTCAATTCTTCTAAGTATAAGTAATCTGATTCACTGTGTAGTAAAAGACCGAATAATTGATCTGTTTTTAGTCTTTTGATTGATTTTTTCGCAGAATCATCAATTGATTCTTGTAAATCAGTTTTTATTCGTTTTGGAATCTTTGTAAAAACCTTCACTTGCTGATGAATTCCCAAATCAAAAAAAATCTTTCCTAAGACTTCTTCACTACTTCCATAAGAGATTGCTGTATCGTAGTAGAGAATTTCATTTGTTGTTGCACAATCGATGATTTCTCTGATCGTTTTCTCACTTGGTTGACCTGTTGAATTGGCAATACCGTAGTTCATACCAAACTGAGCTGTACCAATAACGAATTGGGTCATTTTGCTTAGCACAACGTGATTCTGCTTAATTATTTGATGTTAGAGCCATATTTTGAGTAGGGATGCTGTTAGAAATATTCTATCTGGAATTAAGCTACTCTCCAAAAATTTGACCAAGTTGCTTTGCTCGATCACGCAGTCCATCCATAATCAGTCCAAAATCTCCAGCAAATGGAAAGATCCGGCAACTCAGCTCCAAAGCTCTTTTGGCGTCATCCTCGTTACGGATAGGGCGCCCCCAATGGATACCATATTTTTTTGCTGCCTGACTGATAATAACATCAACTTCGTCCAAGGTGTTCGGGTTCTCCACGTGTTTATAGCGTAGACCCAGATCCCCAATACCAATGAAGAGAGCATCTACGCCCTTGACAGAGGCGATTTCCTCGATGTTTTCTACTGCAGCTGGAGTCTCAATCTGAACCACCAAAAAAGTCTCCTGGTTGACCAGATTAGTATAATCGAAATTTTCTTGTTCCTGAAAATCTACCATGAATCCACAGTCCAAGCCGGCTCCGTCAATACCACGATCACCCAGTGGGGGAAATTTCACAGCATTGACCAGATTTTGCGCTTTTTCTGCGTCAGAAACGAGGGGAATCATCAGCCCAGCCGCACCATCTTCGAGATAGCGATATAATTTGCTTTTTTCAAGTGTACTTGGTCGCACCATCACATCAATATCGTGCAGGTGGCTCATTGTTAGTAGCGACTGCACCTCTCGGTCATCAAAAGCTCGGTGCTCCAGATCCAGCCAGATGCAGTCATAGCCAAAAGCGGCAGCATGTTTGATAAATGAAGGCACGTAGTGCTGTAGTGCACAAAATTTGGCAGGTTGTTGATTCTTCCATTTTGCGAGAGTTTTGCTTTTTCTCATAAAAATTTATCCATCGAAAGATGATAAAAAAGGAAATACTTAAAGTTTATTAGATTGAAAACATAGGCACTGCTTAATATATAAATGATTAGCGTTAACAGGATTTACAAAACTACGCTAAATTGATTTCTATGGGATAGAGAACCAGTAAAAAAAGCGATAATAAAAATTGGCTACTTAGCTTTTAAACACAGGAAAAAAGGTGGTTTAATTTATAAAATTGTTATTATATAAAATTGAGCATTTTTTTAAAAAAACACTAGTTTTATCGAAAATAGAAAAGAATTTTAGAGAGTTTATTTTCGGGTCGTTGAAATAAAATCTGTCTAAAAAATATAAACGCCAAATCAGGTAGAAATCCAGTCTCTGTCAAATTTCGTGAGACGAATATACTTATCATCACATATTCTTTCTACAATACCACACTCATATACACACAAAAATTCACCGGTTGATAACTGAGCAATATCACTGTACCCGGATGGGCCTGCCTCGATAATTTGCTGCAAAGGCCAAGAGATACAATCATCATTACTTACTTTGACTGTTAGGCGTTTTCTATCATGTCGAAGATTGCGACCGGTAGGAATCAAATCGTTTTCAAGATTATCAGGATTTACGAATAATATTTCTTTAAGATTCTGCTCATTGCTGTAATTACTTTTAAGAATACTAGCCATGCAGACAGGTTCTAGCAGCTCATCATCAAAACCCTGTATATCCCAATTTGTAGCCCCATCTGGACTATGTGCAATCAGTCTTCTTTCGATTAAAGACTCACTTCGGATATTAAATAGTATTGTCCCATTATTTTGTTGAACAGCAACTGTTTCACTGGGGTTGACCAGTCTCTCTCCATTGATATCATCATCGTGACGGCATATGATTTCTCCTCTTTTCCAAGAGAGACCATAATCATCACTATATATTGAACTAACAATTGAGGGTCTGTGCCCTAAATTACCTTCACCCATTTCATTTCCGGTTCCATCAGATAGCCAAACCGGTATTATCATTCTTCCACTTTGTAATTGGATACCGTGCCCGGGACCAGTTGCGCATACTCGCCAGTTGTAGTCCTTACGAAATTGTTCAAACGTTGAGGTAATTTCTTCAGGTTCGGAAAAAGTCTTCCCGTCATTTTCACTAAACATTCGAAATACACGAGAATACTTCCAGCAAAATACCGCTATAATTTTACCAGTGGTTAAGTCTGGAATTAACACAAAATTACTGATGGGGCCTTTGCCAAAGTCAGAATGATTAGCAACTATTTGTCGATTTCGAAAAGTTTCACCTGCGTCTAGGCTACGACGTAAAATAACATCACTGGAATCCCAATCACTACCTTCATCAGGACGAGCCTCAGCCGTAACCAAAACAACATCATTTTTGGTAACTGCAATACTCGGTACTCTGTATGTTTTGTAGCCTTCTTTTCTTGCCTCAAAAATATTTATACTTCTAAACATTTGGACCGCTGTATGATCAGCTTTTTACACCTTCAACCACGATCCCTTTGATGAAGTATCTTTGGATAAAGGGATAAACCAGAAGGATAGGAACTGTACTAAAGATGATTGAAGCAGATCTGAGTGAAGCTGCTGGGGGTAGTTTTTCCATGAAAGAAATATTATCAATTCCCTACATTTTCGCTTGATTTAGTAGTCCCTGCAATATGATTTGCATAGGCTTCATATCATTCTCACTGATGTAGATCGAAGCATAAAACCACTCATTCTAATAGTAAACTGCATAGAACAAACTGATCGTAGCAATTGCAGGCATTGATAATGGCAATACTACATTAACTAAAATCCTGAAAGGAGAAGTTCCATTAATTATAGCAGCGTCAACCAGATCCCTAGGAACTTTCATAAAGAAATTGCGCATAATTATTAAATACTAACCATTAGTAAGTGCGGGAACAAATAATGCGAAGATAGTATTTCTAAGATTCAAAAAATCAACTAATAAAAAATGTGGAATTAATCCACTGTTGAAAATCATTGTAAAGAAAAATAAAAGCTAATGGTATTCGACCAAGTCTTTTTGGGCTAGAGCATATGCCAGTGATTTTGTGAAAATCATATTGCAAAATGTACATAATGTTACACGAATAAATATAATTTGGTAGGCGTTGAATAATACATAGCTTTTACCAAATAAAATTTCATAGGCAGCAAAACTTAAATCTTTTTGCTAGAGCACATACCCGCCTATTTTGCCTATTCTAATTCACTAATTAAGGATGTAGAAAGAAAGATAATAAATGGTAATAAAAATGATAAAGCATGATTCTTGATTTTCTTTAACTTTTATTCTTTTCAAATTTGTCAAATCTTTTTTTCTCCTCTGAGATCTCTGTCAAGTTGTCGTTGATAGTTAGCATGAGCAGCTTCATCAACTTTTGCACTCGCAGCGTAGTAGATGAATCCAATAGCTTTTCTGCTTCGGGACGAACGGTTCTTATCTGCTAAATGAATCGTCATGGCATCATGTACCAAGAGGTCTCCGGGTTGAGCCTTGATTTTGACCATTCGTTCCTCATCATCAGATCTTGGAAAATCAGTGATCCCTTGACTGAATCCCAGAGTCTTAGTGCGTTGGTGTTCCCGAAGTCCTTGTTGGTGAGAAGCTCCCACATAACTAATGCAGCCATTCGATTCGTCTACCTCTTCCAAGGCCAGCCACATTGTCAGAGCCCGACATGGTTTGAGCATGAAATAGTAGCCATCCTGATGTGCAGGAGTTGCTGAGCTAGTTTTTGGTGGTTTGTTAAAGTACTGAATATTTTTTGGAATCGGCTCTTCTTGTAAAATTTCTTGAGCTAACTCATAAACGGTTCCCGTTGAAATCAACTGCTGGAAAAAATCATCCTTGTTCTCTAGATGCTGAATTTGCTTCAGTGAGGTTGGGTCTGTTTTATCCTCATAATAAACCTCTTCACTACGGAACGTACTGATTCGATCCACTACCCTAGTAAGGGCTCGGTTAGTTGCATCCAGTTCTGATGCCGTCAGATAGTCAGGTAAGTGGAGATACCCTTCTGCTTGGAACGATCTGCTCTGCTCCTCACAAAGAATTCCCATCTTTATTCAGCCGACGGAACTTGAAGCCGAATCTTGTAAGACCGTTGGAGATGCTGGTTCATAATGGCCATTGCGATTTCGGCATCCTTTCTGAGAATCGCTTCATAAATGTTTTTGTGCTCCTGATAAACCATTGTGTCGTGTTTTTTCTGGTTGCTGACGGGTGGTCGGCTGGACAACAATTTTCGGATGAACATATCGTGTAAATTCAGCATAATCGGATTATCAACTACTTTGACAATTGCTCGGTGAAAAGCAACATCTGCTTTTGCAAAAGTCTTCTGGTCACCGATCGCATGATGGCACTCGATCAGGGCCTTGTGAATGCGAGCCAAGTTCACCTCGGAGGAACTCTCAATGACAGTTCGCAGCGCCCCAACTTCGATGAATTGACGCATTTGCTCCAGATAGGCTTGGCTCTCGGTATCATCAAGAATTTCTTTCAAGTTTTCGGCGGTGTACTTCAGAATTTTCTGAATAGTCGGTTTTTCAGCGACAGGGCGTTTATTGGAAGCTTGTCGTAGGAATCCCTTGAATTCCATGATGCGTAGCGCCTCCCGAATGGTAGGACGAGATGCGCCAAACCGATCACAAAGTTCCCGTTCTGTTGGGAGAGTTGCACCAATTTCGAGATAGTTGCCCTTGATTTCTTTAATCAGTGAATCTGCTACGACCTCTGACGCTCTTTCTGATTCCATTCTCCACAAAGTTTTTGCTTTTCGTTTGACATGTACTGACTGATCAACGCAATTTTTAGTGTTTATCTTCGAAAACTTTTGATTTTCCATTCACTTTTGAATTACCAAAAGTGATTTTTGGTGAAACCAAATTAGAAATTGCCAGCAATATCATTTTTGTGAGACCAAAGCTCAAGTTGTTTTTTTTCTTTCTGAACGAATATGCTCTCCTCATACTATCAATTAAATTATTGATAATTTAGACTTAATGAGATTGAGTATGCCGCTTTTTGCAGAGACTTTTTCTAGTAAAAGTGGCGTGTCTTGTCGAGTCTTTCTGGTTGTGATCTGCTCTCTGCTGTGCGAAATTCACTTTCTAAAGTGAGCACAGTCTTGGGAAGCTTTATCTGTTGATCTTAGGTGTTGTTGATGGGCTATGTTTGGGAATTTGGAGTGGTTTTCAACCAGTTAGATCTGCTACTAGCAGGTCTGCTGAACACACTAAAGATCACTGGTGGGGCACTTCTATTTGGGATTCCACTCGGTCTGCTTGCAGCAATTCTTCGGTTGAGCACGTATAAGTGGCTCAGAGTCTCTGTGGGTGTATTGATTGAGTTCTTTCGAACCACACCACCGATCGTTCAATTGTTTTGGTTTTTCTTTGCTTTGCCGATGCTCTCAGGTATTGAGATGGATCCTTTTCGCGCCTCTTTGGTGACCTTCTCGATTCAATCCTCTGCTTTTTTTGCTGAGGTTTTCCGTGGTGGAATTGTTTCCATTGAACGTGGACAGTGGGAAGCAGCTCGGGCTATCGGGATGAACTACCTGGAGTCGATGCGAAGGGTCATTCTCCCCCAGGCAGTCAAACGTATGATCCCTGCGTTTTTGGAACGTGTGATTGAATTGATGAAGACCACGACGCTGGTTGCCACGGTCTCTTATGCGGATCTCCTCTATCAGGCTAACAACATTGCTCAGTCAACTTATCGACCATTAGAGGTTTTCACGGTGGCAGCCGGACTCTATTTCATTGTTTTATTCCCCACCTCTCTGCTTGTTAAGCGCATTGAGCGTCAGCTGGCCAAGACTGGTGAAGGTACGGTACACTGATGGAGCATGTTTGGGACTTCCAGACCGTATTTGCCAGTTGGTCGCTGCTATCACAGGGTTTGTTCAATACGTTGAAGCTGGGTCTACTGACTCTGATAACGGGAATGTTCTTTGGCTTTTTTGTTGGATTGGGGCGTTATTCTCGTAGCAGCTGGGTCAACTTTCCAGCGGGTGTCTTTGTCGAAGTCTTTCGCAATACCCCAGCACTCGTCCAGATCATGTGGTTCTACTTTGCTTTCCCGATCATCTCACCATTTGACATTGATGCATTTGCTGCAGCAGCACTGGGATTGGGTTTGAACACCACAGCCTTCTGTGCAGAAATCTTCCGAGGGGGAATTCAGTCCATTCATCGAGGTCAGTGGGAAGCTGGTAAAGCCTTGGGGATGACTTATCGTGAGCAAGTCTGGCGAATTATTCTACCTCAAGCAGTGGTGCGGATGATTCCGGCTTTCATGAATCGAGTTGTGGAGTTGATGAAGATGACCTCGTTGGCATCGGTGATCGCCTTTGGAGAGTTGATGCACCAGGCAAAGACCATCTCCACCTATCACTTCAATCCCATTGAATCGTATACGGTTGTTGCGCTTCTCTTCTTTTTAGTGATCTCTCCATTTGCGTTCCTAGTCTATCACCTTGAAAATCGATTCCGTAAGTAAAATGAGTCTAGAGATCCTGTCCTGTCGAAATTTGAAGAAGCAGTTTGTTGAGAATCAGGTGCTTCAAGGGATTGATCTGCAAATCAACAAAGGTGAAAGCCTAGCTATCATTGGAGCTTCGGGTTCTGGCAAGTCTACATTGCTGCGCTGCTTGAATTTCTTGGAGATTCCCAGTTCTGGGGAGGTCCGCCTAAGAGGTAAACTGATTGGTAGTCGACAGAACGGGCAAGTGGTGTATCAGGAAAGAGACCTGATTCCAATCCGTGCAAAGATTGGCATGGTGTTCCAGCACTTCAACCTTTTTCCCCACATGACGGTATTGCAGAATGTGATGGAAGGACCTCGGACCGTACTGAAGTTACCCAAATCAGAATATGAAAGCCGCGCAATCTCATACCTTGAGAAAGTAAGCATTCCTGAAAAACGTAATGCTTACCCTTCAGAATTATCGGGAGGCCAGCAACAGCGAGTTGCCATTGCTCGGGCTCTGGCGATGGAACCGGAGATCATGCTGTTTGATGAAGCGACCTCGGCTCTGGATCCAGAGTTGGTGGGAGAGGTGCTGGACGTGATCCTCAAGCTGATGGAAGAAGGATTGACCTGTGTGTTGGTGACCCATGAGCTTGGTTTTGCTTACAGCGCTGCACAGCGAGTACTGTTCATGCACAACGGAGTGGTTCTTGAAGAAGGCAGCGCCTACGATGTACTCGTCGAACCTCAGCAACCAAGAACCATTGAATTTCTACGCGGACACTCCCGCTTTCAACTGCCTGCTTCTAAGAATTCCCAATGATTACTGCACCAGAACACCGCTCCACCCACGAGTCAGAATCGGATGAACGGAATCAATCGCTCAAGGTCTATCTAAATGGTCAGATCGTCCCGCGAGAACAGGCCCTGGTTTCGGTCTACGATGCGGGCTTCATGCTGGGGGATGGCATCTGGGAAGGAATCCGACTCTACAACAGCAAATGGGCCTTTGTCGAGGATCACATGGATCGCTTGTATGAATCCGCTCGTTTGGTGGACATGGATATTCCGCTGACTCGTGAGCAGATGATTGCAGCGCTGGATCAGACTGCTACGGCCAACCAGATGACACAGGATGTACACGCTCGCCTGATGATTACCCGAGGCTTGAAGAGCAAACCGTTTCAGGATCCAAGGCTCTCCCAGCGGGGTCTAACGATAGCAATCATCATGGAACACTCGAAGGTGCCGGAAGACATCTATCACAAAGGCATCACACTCCACACTGTCCCGATCTATCGAGGCTTACCCGTTACTCAGGATCCGAAGCTCAACTCTCACTCCAAGCTCAACTGTATTCTAGCCTGCATTCATGCGCAGAAAGCTGGTGCTGACGAAGCTCTGATGCTGGACCCACATGGCTTTGTCAACACCACCAATTCATGCAACTTCTTCATTGTCCGCAAGGGGCAGGTATGGACTTCAACGGGGGATTACTGCATGAACGGCGTCACTCGTCAAAAGGTGATTGATCTCTGTCGGGCTTACCAGATTCCCATTCATGTTCGCAACTTCTCTCTGATGGAAACTTATGGAGCGGAAGAAGCCTTCCTAACCGGGACATTTGGCGCACAAACTCCCGTGGAGTCAATCGATGGCCGTACGATTGGCAACCCTGGTCAGTGGCCGTTGATTGAGAAGATTCGCCAACTCTACAAGGACCTGGTCCGAGCAGAAACAGCATGAAGCTCTGCTCATTCCTTATCAAATGTCTAGGATTCCATTTGACAGCCCCCCAATACCAAGGTATCCAAAACATTTCGCGGTGTGATCCTGCTCAACACCAACTTCTGGAGAGGAACTTGTCCCTGTGTCAAAGCCGCAGGAGTCTGTGATACTTTCCAGCAGCCGATTGCTGTATATTCATTCGGCGAGCTTGGCATCCAGTTATTGAACATGCCGCACCCGGGAGAGCTGTGCTGCCCAACCTGACATTTAGTGCTTATGCCCAATATCATCACCTGACAGACGATATCCTTGCTGGTGGGAAGTTGTCATATTAAGACGGAGTGATCGTGGTGCCCAATAGCCCTGGCCTAGTTGTGACGATGGATCAGGATCGACTGCAGCAATACGTGGAAGCCTTCCAACATGAGGGAGGCTGTACCTATGATCAGGACTCTTCACGACCAGGCTGGTTTGCCCTCGTTCCAAATACTCGCTGGGCAGATCATCCACTGCCTGGCCTTCCTTTTACCCAATACTGAGAAGACAGAACATGCAAACAGACATGACGGGCAAGGTAGCCCTGGTCACCGGTGGGGCTGGTGGTATCGGTGAGTTCATTTGTGAACGATTGGCTCAGGCTGGCAGCACTGTGCTTATGCTTGATGTGGATGGCAGCAAAGCTGAAGAGACGCTGGGTCGCTTGGGTGAACGACTTGGTAACGCCGTCCAGCGCATTGAGTTTGTGCTTGGAGACCTGAACGATCTACAGGCGACCGATCAATTGGCCCAGGATCTGGTGAAGCGTTACGATACGATTGATGTGCTGGTTAATAATGCCTGCATAAATCCATTGGGACCACTAGATGAAGCTGATATTGAGGAGTTCGAAAGGACGCAGCGGATCAACAGTCACTCTGGTTTTGTATTGGCTCGTGCAATTGTGCCAAGCATGAAAAAGACGGGTGCCGGTTGGATCGTAAACATCGCCAGCATCACCGTTAATGGAGGTTGGGGTGATTTCGTGCCCTATGTGCATTCCAAGGGAGCGATTGTCGGCATGACTCGCTCGATGGCCCGGGAACTGGGCCCCTTTAATATTCACGTGAACTCAATCAGTCCTGGTGCAATTCCTACGGAGTTGGAGCGTCAGGTCTGGGCCCACAAGTTGGAAGAGTACACCCAGTTTATTCTGGATCACCAGAGTCTCAAGCGACGCATTGAACCGCAGGAAATTGCCCAGACTGTACACTATCTTTGTTGTGAAGCTTCCAGCGGGATGACAGGTCAAAACCTGAGTGTCGACGGTGGCTGGTGGATGCATTGAAACGAGAAAAATCATGAAAATCACTGCGCTTGAAACAATCCGCAATGCGGAATTCCCCAACCTTCTCTGGTTGCATGTCCGTACAGATGAAGGACTCACTGGATTGGGAGAAACCTTCTTTGGTGCCCAAGCGGTCGAAGCTTATATTCATGAGAGTGTCGCACCTCAACTGCTGGGTCAGGACCCCAGTAGAATCGACTACATCGCTCGTAAACTCTATGGCTACCTAGGTTTCCGTGGATCGGGAGTAGAAACCCGGGGCAACTCTGCGATCGACATTGCGCTCTGGGATCTGTGGGGCAAACGTACGGCACAGCCTATCTATCAGCTACTTGGCGGTTTGACGCGTGAGCAGGTACGCGTTTACAACACTTGTGCGGGATACCGCTACGTCCGGCAACGCCCTGTACAAACTACGGATAACTGGGGACTTGATGGTGAAGAAGGCCCCTACGAAGACCTGGACGCTTTCCTCAATCGAGCCGATGAACTGGCGCTGAGTCTATTGCAGCAGGGAATTCAGGCTATGAAGATCTGGCCCTTCGATCATGCTGCTGAAAATAACGGAGGATTGCACATCAGCTCTGCCGAACTGCGTCGAGCTCTTGAACCCTTTGAGAAGATTCGCAAGGCTGTTGGTGACAAGATAGACATTATGGTTGAATTCCACTCATTGTGGAATCTACCCACAGCCTGCCGAATTGCCGAAGCCGTAAAACCCTTCCAGCCATATTGGATGGAAGACCCCGTCAAGATGGACAGCCTGAGTGTTGTTGGAGAATACCGTCAGCGGACGGGACTGCCGGTCACCGCCAGTGAGACCCTGAGCTATCGGACTGGCTACAAGGACTTACTGGAAGCCAAGGCAGTGGATATCGTGATGCCTGACCTAAGTTGGTGTGGAGGGATTTCAGAAGCGAAGAAGATCGCAACGATGGCCGAAGCACATCAACTGCCAGTGGCTCCTCACGATTGCACTGGACCAGTGGTACTGATGGCGTCTTCTCATTTGTCACTGAATGCGCCGAATGCTCTACTACAGGAGACCGTTCGTGCGTTCTACACAGGCTGGTACAAGGAAATCGCGACCACCTTGCCAATCATTGAGGAAGGCCATCTGCGACTGGAACCTAATCCGGGTCTAGGCTTAGAGCTGCTCCCTGATTTCCTGATGCGCAACGATACATACCGCCAGCACTCGGAACTCTGAGTTCGGGAAAATCAGTCGAGAGAAACTGGATAAAGTTGCTGCAATCGTTCCTGCATGGGTTGTAGCAGTTGCCAGGCTGGTGTGTAAACTTGCTTATAGTGAGCTTGATAGGCCTCCATCGTCGCTGGATCTGGTTCAATTGTTTCAGCACCGTATTTCAGACCTCCTAACGCTTCTTCCAGATTCTTGAACAACCCTGCTCCCATTCCACCCAACAGGGCTGCGCCCAGGCTGACAGCTTCCGTCATATTCAACCGTTGTAATGGATGTTTTAGGACGGCAGCCTTGATCTGCATCAACATCCGATTTTGACTCTCACCACCAATGCAATGAATTCGTTGCACTGAGTTTTCAGGCAGAGGTTTGATCATCGCTTCTGTGATCATGCGAATATCGCAGGCCATTCCTTCCAGAATCGATCGATACATCTGCCAATGATTGGTGTAGGTACCAAAACCAAGGAAAGCACCACGGGCTTGTTCCACTGCATTGGGTGGTGAGCCCATACGTAGATGTGGCATGAAGAGCAAACCGTCACAACCTGGATTGATTTTCGAGGCTTCCTCAATCAACTGCTCGTGGCTATAGCGCTGTTCCGTAAGTTGATGGAACCATTGAACTGTACCTCCTGATGTGAAGAGACCTCCAACCAAGTAGTAGTAGGGCCGATCAGTAACCACTACACCCTGAGCATAACCCTGGCGTCCAAGTGTTGGATCTGCTAGAGGCTTGTCCATGAAGATCATTACCCCCTCGGCGGTGCCCATCGAATTGACCAAGGTCCCAGAGGTCAGGGCTCCAGCGACAATCGCACCAATCAGGTGATCATGTCCACCAGCAGAGACCAGGCAATCCTGTGACAATCCGGTAGCTTCAGCGACTTCCGGAAGAATGTGGCCCAGTCGCGTGCCGGATGGAACAAACTCCTGGTACCAGCTTGGTGGAATACCGACTTCTTCCAGCAAACCACTGGCAAGTTGCAAGGAACGAATATCGAGTGCAAAGGTCCGAGAAGCTAAACTGTAGTCAGTGGCTGGAATGCCACAGAGACGCCAAGCTAGGTAGTCTGCGGTGTGGAGCCAGCGACGAGTTGACTTGAAGACTTCTGGTTTGTGTTCGCGTAACCATAGCTGCTTGCAGAGAGTGTAGATTGGAGAGATGTTCAATCCAGTTGTATCAAACAGCCGCTGTTCACCTATTTGTTCGGCAAGGCGTTGGGCTTGTGGCTTTGTGCGTGTGTCGTACCAGGCGATGATTGGGTGCAGAGGTCGATCGTCTTCACCCAAGGGTACTCCAGCCTCAGCAACACTGGTCACAGCTATAGACTGAATTCGCTTGGGGTCTTCTACCTGCCGCACGGCTCGACGAATTGCCTGCCAGCAAGCCTGCCAGAGCTGATCTGCATCCAAGGTCGCCCAGCCAGGATATGGCGTTTCCAGTGGAGGGGTGACGCTACCCTCCGCAACGATAGCACCTTCCAGTGTGAAAATGAGTGCCCGAACTCGGCTTGAACCAGCGTCTACACCCAAGAGTAAAGGGGAATTCATGAGAAATTTCTCCGGCAAGAAAGCAGAGGCTAAGGCAAGGCCTCTCGTAGAAAATGATTGAATTTGTTAATCGTGGGTCTTCATCTAACTGAAGTGGGGGCCATCTGCAATAGGTAATGGGCAGTTTGTTCATCTGTTACCAGGCCATTGATCCACTTTCCCTGAAGGATAGAGCACAGGGCTTGATGCTTTTGAATACCTCCAGAGATGCAAACAAACAGCCGATCTGGATTGTGTCTCAATACCTCACCAGCCAATCGATTCGTAAACTCTTCATTGAGCAATTGGCCATCTAAATCCAGAATCCTACCGAGTAATTCTGCGCAAGCTCCCTGTTTTTGCAGGTATTGCCATTCCTCAGTAGTCATCAATCCTTCTTTTAGAAAAGCCGAGTTGGTATGTATTGGAGAGACACTGGCAAAGGCAACGTTAGCTTGTTCAACGATCTTGGAGACACGTTTATAGACGGTCAACTGTTCTAGGAGTTGTTTCTCGGCAAGAGTAGGAAGGACCAGTGGAGCTGGAAAGTAGTATCCTTGGGCACCAGTTTTTTCAGCAAAAGGAGTGACCAGATCAAATTCGCTGGGGTTACCTTCGGGTGTTGTGAAGCCAACGAGAGAAGTAACGCTGTGATCGTTGCGCTGAAATTCTTCAAGGTGTTTGATGCTGTGGCGGATTGTTTGTCCGCTGCCTAGAGCAAAGGTGCAGGGATCTTCCCTGCGGATGAAGCGTTCCATTACCTGGGCACCGAGTGCACAGAGACTTTGAAACACCTCCTCAGCACTTTGTTCATCGGTGGCTGGAGCGACTTCACAGAGTTTTAGATGATAGCGAGACTGTAATTCCTGGCTGAGTTCCATGCACTCACTCAGATGGTGGTGGTCGATGCGTGTGACCACGATGCCCTGCTCAAGTGCTTGGCTCAGGTAACGTTGAATACTCTGACGTGAGAGGTTGAGGTTGGCAGCAATTTCCACCTGGTTCTGCTTCTGGACATAATAGCGCCAGGCAATCCGAGCAATTAGATCAGAAGCAGGACGAGGCATTGAGGCTCAAGCGGGGAGAATTAGAAGCTAAGATTTCACCAAGCGATAGGCCGTATCGACACTTGCATCTTCGTGGATGATGGCAGCTAGTGCTGCGGTCATTCCTTCAGTATTTGCATGTCCCCAGACGTTGCGTCCCATCGTGATGCCGACTGCACCGACGTCCATAGCATCACGAACCATCTGCAAGATTCCCCGATCAGAATCTGACTTTGGACCGCCAAGAATTAACACCGGAACCGTACAGTTTTCCAGAACAGTGCGGAAGCTCTCCTTATCGCCAGTGTAGAAAGTTTTCACATAGTCTGCACCAGCTTCAGCAGCCACACGACTTGCAGCCGCGACCATCTCTGGAGTACGCATGGTTTCGTTAGGCCAGCCTCCGGGGACGCTCTCAATCATCAATGGAATGCACCATTTCTGGCATTCAGCAGCAAGCTGCATCCCATGTAGGACGGATTCGTTACCATGGTAGCGTTTGAAATAATCATCTTTCGGATCACACCAGGGGTAAATTTCTACCTTGATCCCATCGACTCCGAGGCGCAGTGCCATCTCTACTGTGCTTTGGATGCTCTGTGGTGTGATGTCTACACTGAGCCAGCAGCCACCACCGCTCAGGGCTTCTGCTGCAGCGACTGTAGAACCCCAAGGAGTCAAAATGGCATCAGCTCCTCCAGCACGTACTGCCTTGACAACCGCAGCAATATTCTTCAAGCCGGTGACGGTATCAAAGACGCGTGCATGATCCATCGCAATTACTAGGGAACGATCATTGTTGCGAAACAGACGTTGGGTTCGTAAGTTTTTCTCTTTCAACATCAAAATACTCCTCACTGTGGATGTATCACGTTTTAGCCAGAAACCATTTGACTGACCACTTTTTCTCTACTAGTTTCACTGATTTTGCTCTCCCCTACGACACGTCCCTGTCGTAGGATCAGAATCCGGTCTGAGGCCGCAAAAATGTCATTTAGGTTGTGTGAAATGAAGATGATTCCGATTTTCTGTGTGCGCAGTTTATCGATCAACTCCAGCACCTTGCGTTGTTCTGGCACACCTAGAGCGGCGGTTGGTTCATCCATGATGAGCAACTTTGCATTCCAGTAAATTGCGCGACTGATCGCAATCGCTTGTCGTTGGCCCCCTGACAAATTGCGCACAGGTTGTTCAAGGGAACTTTCTGGAATTTCAATGTCTAGTGAATGCAAGACTTCTCTTGATTCCTTTAGCATTCTTTGACGGTCAATAATCTGTGTCATTCCCAGGAAGGATTTCATTGGCTCCCGACCTAGAAATATGTTGGCGCCTACATCAAGGTTGTCGGCTAGCGCCAGATCTTGATAAATGGTCTCAATTCCTAGGTTACGGGCTTGTAGAGGCGAATTAGCATGGAGAGGTTGGTCCTGATAAGCCAGTGAACCGGTATCAGGTGCGTGCACTCCTGAAATGATCTTAATCAACGTGGATTTGCCAGCTCCATTGTCTCCAGCGAGTGCCAATACTTCTCCTGCCTGGAGATTCATACTGACGTTGTTAAGCGCTTTGACTCCCCCGAAGTGCTTAGAAACTCCCTTGACTTCCAGCATCATTTTCCTCCGTTGGATATGCGTGTACGTGACTGATCTACCAATACAGCCACGATGATCACGATCCCTACGGCCAGGAACTGCCAGAAGGGTTCAACATCCACAAAGACGAGTCCAAACTGAATGATAGCAATCACCAGAGCCCCGATAACAGTTCCAAAGATTCTTCCTGAGCCACCGAAGAAACTGGCTCCTCCAATGAATACCGCTGCAATGGAATCAAGCAGAAGAGGCTCTCCAGCCTGGGCAGCACCAGCTGAGAAACGGGCGGTATAGATCAATCCGGCTAGACCAGCAAATCCTGCAGATATCATGTAGAGCAACAGGGTGTGTCGTTTTACATTGATCCCAGCCCGTAGAGCAGCTTCTCGATTTCCCCCAATGGCGTAGGTATACTGACCGAATCGAGTCTGTGACAGCACAAAGTGGGCGATGAGAACAACAATGGCTGTGATCAGGACCGGAATAGGAATCAGTCCAAAAATTTTGATAGTACCCAATTGGAAGAGAATCGGGTTATTCACTGGAACAGTCACTCCATCGGCCACAATAAATCCAAGTCCTCGGGCTACACCGTACATTCCAAGGGTGCCAATGAATGGGGGAATGTGCAGACCAGCAATCAGCCAACCGTTAATCATTCCGGGCACCATCACGATCAACATAGTGGCAATTACACCAATAAAAAGTGCAACAAGAGGATCCTGTCCTCCGAGACTAGAAGTGATTGTAGCAAATACAACAGCAGCGAATCCCATCGCAAATCCGATGGATAGATCGATTCCTCCAGCAATGATCACAAAGGTTACGCCAATCCCAAGCAGCAAGGGGGCAGCGGCGAAAGTGAGAATGCTCTGAATATTGAAAAGATTGAACAGAAAAGAGGTGTCGTAGGCAAGTTGCGCCCATACTTCGAAGAAGACCGACATTGACAGGAGAAACAGCCAAGGCCATATCGAACGGATCACATCCAGTTTCATCAGGCACTTCTCAGGAGTGGTGAGCGAGAGTTTTGATCGGGTGCGTGCCATTCCTCAGGGGGGGAGCTGGAAGGAATGGGTCTTCCGTGCAACTGATTTGGGGAGAACGCACCCTAGAGTCATCAGAAAGTTGCTCACTAAAGCAACTTTCTATGATTGGGAAAGGAATCAGTCAGAGTAAACGTACTTGCTGATTTCAGGATCACTGATATTGGACTTGTCCATCACAGTGAAGCCAGTACCGATCGAAATGGGCACAGACTGCTTCATCAGCACTGCGTAAGCTGTCATCACTCCGTAGTAGCCGATCTCGGCTGGATGCTGAGCAATGGCCAAATCAATCAATCCATTGTTGATGTCATCCACGATACGAGATGGAGCATCGAAGGCAGCAACTTTGACCTGGCCGCTCTTGCCCAGAGCTTTCACACCGTCAGCTGCGCCAACTGCAGAGAAGAGATTCGCTCCGAAGACGCCAGCAATGTCTTGGTTACGAGCGGCAACTGCCTGTAACTGAGCTGCAGCTTTGTTTGCATCGTTGTCATTGTACTGCGTGTTCAATAAGGTGATATTAGGATAATTTTTAATCTCCATCTTGAAGCCTTCTTCTCGCTGGTCTGTCGTGGAAATACCAGGTCGAACGTTGGAGACATAGACTTTCCCCTTCTCGCCTATGGCCTTAGCAAGTGCTCGAGCTGCCATCTTGCCACCTAGGACATTGTCGGAGGCAACATAAGACATTGGAAAGTCACCCATACCAGAACCATCCTGATAATTGCCGTCATCAATAAAAGTATCGACGGTAACTACAACAATTCCTGCATCATGAGCAGCCTTCAGCGGGGAAATAAGTTGCTGCTTGTCTGTTGGAGCAATCAGGATCGCATCAGGTTTCTTAGCGATTACAGAGTTCAGGACAGGTACCTGCAGGGTTGGGTTGAAATCTGGAGCTCCCTGAAACATCAACTCTACTCCCAAGCCTTTTGCGGCTAGCTCAGCACCCTTACGCATTGTGATGTAAAATGCATCTGTTGTTAGCCCTGGAATCAGAGCAATGGTAAGTTTCTTATGACCGCCAGCTTGAGCTAAACTGGTCATGGCTAATAGTACAAAACCACAGAGCAAGAGACGAAATGCTGATCCGGTCTTTTTCATAAAACATCCAAAATTAGAGTCTGTAGGTGAAGAAGCAATGAGGTCATTCACAAAGATTCTTCAGCAAGAATGGGCAAAAGCTCGATTGGCGAGCCGATGCCAAAAGCTAAAGAGTCTCTTCGAACAAGTCAACAAAAATTATTGGCAGAATAGAAATAAATTTCGATAGCTTGGAGGCAGAGAGCTTCCAACAAAAATGTTGAGATTTTAACCTTTGATGGCCCCCAGAGTCAGGCCTCGGACAATGTAGCGCTGTGCGAGAAGTGCGATCAAGATAGGAATCGACATGGCGATCATGGTTCGCACACTGAGGAACCAGAATTGTACTCCTCGTGACTCAAACGAACCAGAAATGAACATCGGAATGGTGATAGCGTTCTTGCTGCTGATCACCAGCGAGAACAATAGCTCGTTCCAGGTAAAGGCAAAGATAATCAGTGCAGTGGCGGATAAGGCAGGTGCACATAGCGGCAGAGCGATTTTAGAAAAAGTCGTGAAGTAATTGGCTCCGTCCATTAAGCAGGCTTCTTCCAACTCGACAGGCAATTCCACGAAAGCTTGTCTCATGATGACTACTGCAAAAGGCAGTGTGAAAGTGGTGTTGATCAGAACCAATCCGGTTCGAGTATCCAGAAGGTTTAAAAACTGAAGAGTTAGGTAGAATGGGATGACGGTGGCAACTGGAGGAAGAATCCGTTGAGAGAGGAACCAGACAGTCAGATCCTTGTTGGAAATTTTTTTGAAGCGGAAGCGAGCTAAAGCGTAGGCAGCAGGAACTCCCAAACAAAGTGTTAGCAGAGAAGTCGAGAAGGAAACCACCACGCTATTAATCACAGCGTTGCGCATTTCCACTATTTCTAATTGGGAAATCCAGTTATCAAGCGTAGGAGAGAAATTTAGCCAAGGGATACCAATGCCCGTGACAGTAAAGGTATCCAGTGGATTACGCAGACTTGTCGAGAATCCCCAGTAGAGTGGGAAGATGAAAAACAGTGCAATCGTAATGGCCAGTAGCGACAGGAGGGAGTCACGAAAGTCAAGTGAACGGGTCTTCATTGAATTGACTGATCATCACGACCAAACAGGTGACAGTGATCGGTCGTGAAGTGAATTTTAATCTTCTCCTTACTAGAAACATCCAGTTCACCATCTCCAACAACAGTCAGTAAGTTATCACTAGCATCATTAGCGTAGATGTAGGTTTCGTTACCTAGCCTTTCAATCATGTCCACTGTGGCGGACAGAAAACATTCCTTGCTTTGCTCCAATTCGAAGTGCTCTGGTCGTATTCCAAGGGTCAGGATATCACCTACCCGAAAATTGATGTTCTCTCGGTGCAGTTGCATCTGATCTTCGCCAGGCAACTGAAGCGTGATCTGTTGCCCATTGATTTCTAGAACCTTGACAGATAGGAAATTCATCTTGGGAGAACCAATGAAACCAGCAACAAAAATGTTTGCTGGTCTACGGTACAGTTCCAAAGGAGTCCCAACCTGCTCCACATAGCCATCGTTGAGAATGAAGATCCGGTCAGCCATCGTCATTGCCTCTACCTGATCATGAGTTACATAGATCATAGTCGTATTGAGGTTGGCATGTAGCTTTTCCAGCTCCATCCGCATCTGTACTCGCAGTGCAGCATCAAGATTCGAGAGTGGTTCGTCGAACAGGAAGACACTCGGTTCACGCACAATGGTCCTGCCAATTGCCACTCGTTGACGCTGCCCACCAGAAAGCTGGGCAGGACGACGATCCAGCAGTTCTTCAATTTTTAGAATTTTTGCTGCCTCATCGACTTTGCGTTGAATTTCTGCCTTGGGCACTTTATTGAGCTTGAGGCCAAAACCGATATTTTCTCGTACGCTCATGTGTGGATAGAGCGCATAGGATTGGAATACCATCGCTGCTCCACGATCTGCTGGGTGCAGATCATTGACATAGGTATCACCGATGTAGATTTCACCCGCAGTGATGTCTTCCAAGCCAGCAATCATGCGTAGCAGTGTCGACTTACCACATCCGGAAGGACCAACAAAAACGACAAACTCCTGGTCCTTAATCTCCAGATCTACTCCGTGGATGACCTCCACTTCATCAAATGACTTTTTTACGCCGCGCAGTTTTACTTCAGCCACGTGAGACCTCCAGTGTGGATAGAGGAGCAATCATCCTTTTACAGCCCCCAAGGTTAGACCTTGAACAATATAACGTTGTGCCAACAAAGCGATCAAAACAGGTGGAATCATCGCAATCATTGCCCGAACAGCCATGAACCAGAACTGGACTCCCCGTGTATCTACAGCACCAGCCATGTGAATCGGGATGGTGATCACTTCTTTGCTGCTCAGAGTGATGGCAAAGAGAAACTCATTCCAAGTGAAGGCAAACATGATCAAACCAGTTGCTGCGATTGCTGGGGCTGCCAAGGGCAATGCGACTCGCAGGAAAGCTCCATAGTTTCGAGCTCCATCCATGAAGGCCGCTTCTTCCAATTCAATAGGCAAATCCAGAAAGGTCTGACGCACAATCACGACCACAAACGGTAGCACGAAGGTAGCGTTGATTAGGATTAGCGCCAGCTGTGTGTCCAATAGATTCAGAAACTGCATGATCAGGTAGAAGGGAACCACCGTTGCTACAGGGGGAAGCACACGCTGCGATAGAAACCAAATGGTCAAATCTTTGTTGGAAATAGTCTTGAAGCGAAAGCGAGCCAGGGCGTAAGCTGCGGGAATGCCTAACGCCAAGGCCAGAATTGAAGCAAAAACAGCGATGACCGTACTATTGTAAACCGCTTTTCGGGCTTCCTCCGTGGCTAGTTGATCGACCCAGTTGGTGAGAGTTGGTTCAAAATTCAGGAAAGGAATCCCAAAACCGGAGACAGTGAAGGTGTCTAGTGGATTCCGCAGACTCGTCGAGAAGGCCCAATAGATTGGAAAGAAGAAAATCATTGCTGCAACCACAGCAATCAGAGAGTAGATCGAATACTTGAGAGGGTGTTGGTTCTGCTTGGGCTTCATCTTATGCGTAACTCTGTCGCAATTTTCTGAAGAAGAGGGTCACGATGATCATCACAATGATCAGCAAACAGTACGACATTGCTGAAGCGTAGCCGAGGTCAAAGTAACGTAGCCCAGTCCTGAAGGCTAGGAATGACATGGACTGCGTAGCAACCCCAGGGCCTCCTCCTGTCAAGGCAAACGGGATATCGAAGAGTTTGATGGCCTCTGCTAGGCGCAACAACAGCACGATGACAATTGTTGGGGTCAGCATTGGGAAGATGATATTGGCGAACAGGCCCCACTTCGACTTACTCTCCATTTTTGCAGCCTCCATCAATTCATTGGGGATGCCTTGTAGCGCAGCCAGAAACACTAGAAAACAGAAAGGTGTCCATTGCCAGATATCAACTAGAATGACTGAGAATAAGGCCCAATCTGGGTGAGAGAGGAAGGGCACTCCCAGGAAACCGAGTGGCCCTCCTTCTTCATAGAAAATAGTGAAAAATAGATAGCCTACTGCAAGAGGAGTGGCAAAAATTGGCAGAAGCATGACTGCCCTGAGAAATGATCTAGCCCATAGACGCTGATTGAATAGAAGAGCTAGCAGAATACCTAATACTAATTGAGACGGAACCGCGACTAATACAAAAATTGAAGTAACTTTTATAGCAGAATGAACCTGTGGATCTTCAGCTAATCTTTTGAAATTAGTAAACCCAATATTTGTCCAGGTTGAAATCTTTTCTCTGTTGATTTTAATCTTAGTTCTGGGGTTGCCTTTCGCATCCAAAACAGGGTTCCCACTTGCATCCAACATAGGAACTTTCTCACGACTCACATTCATCTTAGTTTCCACTTTATGAACACTAAGATAGAGCGAGTAAACTAGTGGAAAGATAGTGAATGTTAACACCCAAACTGCAGCTGGCAGTAAAAACACAAAGCGCGCTTTTGTATTTCGGTGTGTTTTCATAGGGGAGTCTTGTGATCGATCACGAGCTGTTTTAGATCCGAGAGACTGTCAAGCATGGAATCCCTCTATGCTTGACAGCTCGGTAGGGTTTACTTGTAGCCTATCGCAGATTGATAGTAGCCCAATTGCTGATCTCGACCCAGCCGGTCAGTGATCTGCTCCCAGGTCTTGGCAGTGTTGTCTAGCGCCTGCTTGGGAGAGATCTCGCCACTCATGGTAGCTGAGAGGTTTTTGTCTAAGATGTCCCAGTACTCGAATGAGCCTGGAATCCGTAGGTAAGGCAGAAAGGTATCGGCAAAGAAGGTCTCATAGTAGGCCTTCAGATAGTCCTTCACGTCCGCCTCGGACCATCCAGCGTCCAGATACTCTCCCAAGCCAGCTTCACCTTGTGGCTCTAGGAACTGGTAGGTGAAGCCCGGATCCACACCGGTCCAACCGTTCTGAGCTAGCCAGATTGAGGCTGGCTTAATCGCCATCAGGGATAGTAGTGAGTAGGTGGCTTCTGGATTTGCAGAGTAATTGGAAATCACACCATGCCACGATCCACCAGTCGTGTTTCCTACCTTCACAGGATTGGTAGTCTTCACAAACTTCTTATCCTTGTGATCGTAGTAGGTGTCTGAAGAGGGTAGGATAGAAGAAGCACAAACTCCCTGAATCTTTGAACGAGAAGTATCCTGACAGAGTGAGCCAACATCACCCCAACTGAAGACAAAGACTGATTTGCCTCGCAGGAAGTAGTCCCAAGCTTCTCCCAAGCTCCAGCCAACTTGTGCGGAAGGCCCAGTCTTGTGTAACTCCTGTAGAAACTCAAGAGCTGCAACGTGCCCAGGGCTATTGATCAACGGTTTCATGTTGGTAGGATCAAACCAATAGACGTTGTGGTGCTGATCCAATTCGGGGCCAGGTGTGATGGCAAAGGAAGCCGACAGTGACTGGAAGTGATAGTGCCCTTGCTCACCAACCTTCAAGTGAAGGACCGTTCCCGAATCAGGATCAGGGTCATTACTGTCCCAGTTCTTACCATTGAAGTAGTTACTGATGTCCAGCATCTGCTGCCAGGTTTTTGGCGGGACAGGCATGCTGTAGCCGTATTCTTTCTTGAAATCAGCACGCCACTCTGGATTGGCCAACGCGTCTCTGCGGTAGTAAAGAACTTGTCCATCTCCGTCGTTAAGTACTCCGTAGCCTACACCTTCCCAAGTATGAAGCGTTTTCAACGATTGGGGCATTGAATCGTAGGACCACTGAGGGTATTCTCCGGTAGTCATAAAGTCATCGATAGGAAATGCGTAGCCGTTAGGGACTATATCACCGTACCAGAAAGCTCCAACCATGAATGCATCTTACTGGCCGGTTCCATTGCGGAGGTCCAACATCATTTTGGTGTAGTGCTCTCCAAATGGAAGTTCCACAATTTCTAACTTACCTCCGGTCAGTTCTTCCCAGATTGGACGGAAACTATACAGCGGTCCTGAAATTCCACCCTTTGGACCACCAGAGTTGACGGTCACTGAAATACTTACTCCGTCAAATGGCTTCTGATCTGGGCCAAACAAGGATCCCAGTTCTTCTCGTGTTGTTGAAATAGTTGTCCCATCTTCCATGACCAGATCAACTTTACCATCGTCATGCCATTTCACGTGATGATCTGCTGCGGTCGCAATTCCACAGGTCAAGCATGCGGAAACAAAGAGACCCAGAGATTTAAAAAGCTTCATAGCTCTCCTTTGAATAAGGGGAAGAAAAACTATTCCAACAGAAGTGCTGGATAGTTGGGGGACAGTAATGTTTTTTACTTTAAATTGGCAAGATTTTTTTGATCGACATTACTAGCGAGACTTGGCATATTTGGCATTCAAAAAATTCGAGGGTAATTACATGTTAGAAATCTAAATTTGTTTTTGAAGAACTAAAAGAGATTATTTAAATTTTTTATTTCATAAATTAAGTTAGATTTTAAATAATTTAAAACACAGCAACGTAAAGGAAAATTTTGGTTTAAAGTATGATCAAGGAATTTTATGAGTTTTGAAAAAAAAATTAAGGAGATGGGGTTGGAACTACCGCCTCTACCAAAACCAGTTGCAAACTATGTCCCGGGGTTAGAAGTCGGAGGCTTTCTCTATATATCAGGTCAAGGACCGCGCAACTCAGATGGAAAGTTCATTCAGGGTATAGTGGGAGAAAATCTCACGGTTGCAGAAGCCTATCAACATGCCTGGCAGACTGGGTTATTCTTGCTGTCAGTGGCAAAATATCAGCTTGGTTCATTGGACCAAATTAAACAAATTGTGAAGCTGACAGCTTTTGTGAGATGTGGGTCAGATTTTACGGATCAACCACAGGTGGCCAACGGAGTTTCAGACTTACTTAGAGAGGTTTTTGGTGAACAGGGCAAGCACGCTCGATCTGCAGTAGGAGTAGCTGCATTACCAGGAGGAATGTGCTTTGAAGCTGAACTAATTCTAAAAATAAATTGAAAGTGGAAAATACAAAAAGCTGAAAAATGAAAATTGTGATTAAAAAATTTGGTTGTTAAAAAAGGTTTAAGAATTATTAGAAGAAAAACTGAAAAATTAGGAAGAAAAAACATAAATTTAAGTAGATAAGAGATGTGACCAACATGTGAAGGCTATCTAAAAAGAATTGTATAGTTAAAAACGCAATGATTTAGAAAATATAGGTATCAATGTAACTGAAGAACCTATTTACTAGTTAGTATAAAAAGGAGCAGAGAAATGCGGATCAAAAATAGGATTAGATCGACAAAGAATTAGCGAAAGAAAAAATATGCAAGTGCACACCAAAAATAAATCTCTTCAGAGAATAAATTATAAAGGCTGTGTATTTTATAATTAAATGTGGAGCTAAAAATGGATTTACAGTCAGAAAGTTCAACTTGCCAAAACTTATTAGAAAATGAAGGCGTAGGAATCATTATATGGGACAAAAAAAAGAAGCTAACAAAACTAAATAAGAAAGCAAAAGATACTACTAATAATAAATTAAACATTGGACACAGTTGGTATGATGTGTTGATTAGCCAACTTAGAGAAAAAGAATTTGCTGGTGAATCGATGGAAAGAAGGCTAACTCCAGATCTCAAAAAAATATGGGAGTCAGGAAAAAGTATCGAACCAAATAATATTGAAGAAACAAAAAATTGGGCAAAAGAATACGGAGAAGCGAGATTAGCGCAAGCAGGAGTTCCGTTAGAGCATCAAAATGAGTTGGGTGAATGGTTTAATGTCATCGATTTAAAATTCAATGATGGAAGTTTTATCACTATACTAACTGATATAACATCTTTTAAGGAGAGTGAAAAAAAAGGTGAGGAATTTAGAGATGCAATAAACGAAATTCCTTATAATATAAATCTATGGGACAAAGATGATAAGCTCATATTTGCAAATAGAAATTCAAGGGAAATGTGGAAAAAATTAGGAGGTGAATGGGAAAAAGGAAAAATATTTGAAGAATTAATTTCCTCATCTGAATTTGTAAAAAAGCAAATTGAAACAGAAGAATTAAAGAAATTTATTGAAGAAAGAAAAATTATAAAAGATCAAAAGATTTTTGAAACAAGCTTTCCTGAACCAATAAGTAAAACTTATTTAGTAATTGATAAAAGATTAAAAAACGGTGGTATCTTAAGTATCAGTACAGATATCACAGAGTTAAGAGAAACTCAGAGGCTACAGGAACAAGTGTTCGAGGCAATAAATGAAATACCAATGGCTGTTAATTTGTGGGATGAAAACAACAAATTGCTGTTTATCAACAAGTTTTCAAAAATATTCCAACAACAAGAAATTGGTTTTAATATGGAAATAGGTTGGAGTTTTGAAGAAACGGTGAGGAAGTACTTGAAATTTGGTATAGAAAACAAAGATAAAATTCGCGGAAGAAAAGAGAGAAAATTTTTCGAACATGCATCCAACGACGATATTGAAGAAATGGTTAAGGAAAGATTAAGTGTTAGGAGAAAAATTACAAGTAAAAGAGAATGGGAAAGGGAAGTTAATAATAAAATATATTCTTCAAGAAATATTAGGCTCAAGAGTGGTGGGATGTTAGATTTTCATCTTGAAGTGACGGAGCTCAAAGAGCAACAAAAATATGGCGAAACATTGAAGGAAGCACTTGAGCAAGTTGCTAACCCTGTTTCAGTTTGGGATGAAAATGAAAGTCTGTTCTTTGCTAATCCTAGTTGGCTTGAAATAAATTCTGTTAAAAATTTTAAACCTCACATCGGAATTCACTTTTCACAAATGTCTGCTGAACATCAAAAATATGGATTGATTGAATTAGCTCGGGAAAGCTTTAATGAATACTTGACTGAAAGAAATGAAAACGAAGCGCCAAGAATGGTGAGAAATAACAAAAGATTTATTGGCAGTAATACGATGATCGGCAGTTCTTCACGGGTCATGATAATGACAGATGTAACGGAGCTTGATCAGAAAGAAGCAGAATTAGAAGTCACAA
>AGAU01000157.1 GCA_000224765.2 SAR324 cluster bacterium JCVI-SC AAA005
GTTCCAGGCCATCAGAAGTACTAAAGCTGCTCTGGGTAGATGTAGATCTTACTCGATATTTTTATACCAAGCGCGATACCAAGAGTGGTAAATCAATAACCTTTCCAATAAGTGATAAGTTACACTCCATATTACAGCAGCAAAGGGAATTGCTAAATAACAGCCCAGAAGCTATGCGGATAAGTAGCTTTGTTTTCCCCGGTCCAGCCGGTGGTCAAAGAAAGTTACATTCCTACATTCGACACTTCTATCGGATGCGGAACCTTGCAGGGATTCCTGAAGACTACCGGCCGAATTATTGTCTGAGAGACACTGTGGCCTCAAGGCTCTTATCTTCTGGGGCTACATTGGATGAGGTTGCTTATCAATTAGGCCACTCTCCCGGCTCTCCAATGACAAGACGCTATGCCCGATTCTTAGAATCTGCTCAACGAGGAATTGCAGATCGAACCCAGAGGGTGATGGATGAGATGTTGAAATAGGTTGCCCCAAATACTTCCATCCAAATTGATGACAAAGATCTGGAACTCCTGCATGTTGAAATAGGTTGCCCCAAATACTTCCATCCAAATTGATGATAAAGATCTGGAACTCCTGCATAACGCCTAAATTTATTAGTTTCCTAATATTCTCTCGCTTCTTAAATATTACGTCACATCGCAGGTGCTGAGTTTTGTTGATAAAAGTGAAACTAAATTTCTTGACGAAGCGTCTTCTCTTAGATAGAACCTACCTTCTAGTAGTAATACTTTTTGAAGAGGTTTCAATCACAAACTGGATTTTATAGGTAGTTTTATGCAGGAACTCACAGTTAACAGTAAAAAATACGAAGTGGATGTTGATTCTGACACCCCACTTCTCTGGGTTCTTCGGGATACACTGAACCTGACCGGTACGAAGTATGGCTGCGGGATCCAGCAATGTGGATCGTGTACGGTTTTGGTGAAAGGCCGCCCAGTTCGCTCTTGTGGTGTCACGTTGGAAGAAGTTGCTGGCAAGGATATATTGACCATCGAAGGTCTGTCTGAAGATAACAGTCATCCGGTCCAGCAGGCCTGGATTGCCGAGCAAGTCCCACAATGTGGCTACTGTCAATCGGGACAAATTCTGACGGCGGTAGCTTTGTTGAGTAGAAATACAAAACCAGATGAGCAGACAGTGAATCGCACGATGAATGTTTTATGCCGTTGTGGAACTTACCCAAGAATCCGAAAAGCCATCACAAAAGCTGGTGAGATCATGGAGAAGCAAAATGCTTGATCAACAGATAAGTCGTAGAAAGTTGTTTAGAAATAGCGCGTTGCTTGGTGCTGGAATTCTGTTGGGGCACGGAGCTGGTGGTGTGAGAAGTCTCAATGCAGAAGAAGCAAAGAAAGCGGCAGAGCTGGATGTCTCTCTGTATATCAGGATTTCTCCTGATAATACCGTTCAACTGATACTGCCGAATATCGAAATGGGACAAGGCATTCATACTGCCCAAGCGATGGTGATCGCTGAAGAGCTGGAAGTAAATTTAGACAATATTTTTGTTAGTAATGCTCCCCCGTTACCAGAATACGGTAAAAGACTTAGCACTGCTGGTAGTGCAAGTATGAATAAGAATTTTGATAAGTTAATAAAAATCGGAGCTACTGCCAGAGAAATGCTGATTGAAGCGGCAAGTCTCGAGTGGCGAGTGCACAGGGATGAATGTGTAGCAAAAGGTGGGTATGTTAGCCATCTTTCGACTGGGAGATCGTTTAGTTATGGGGAACTCACTGAAAAGGCTTCAAGCTTAGCTCCTCCTCAAGATCCGAGAATCAAGAAGAGAAAAGAATATCAATTGATTGGTCAAGATGTACCTCGAATTGATATACCAGAAAAGATCAATGGATCTGCCACTTATGGGATGGATGTCAGGATGCCTGATATGCTATTTGCTGTAGTCAAGAGTGCTCCGCGAAGAGGAGGAAAGTTAGTGGAGTTCAATGAAGACGAGGCGATGAAGGTCAAGGGAGTGAAGGCAGTTGTCAAGATCCCTGAAAAACTTGTCTATTTAATGGAATTTCCTGAGTCAATTGCTGTAGTTGCAGGAAGTAATTGGCAAGCGATGAAAGGAATGGAGAAACTTTCACCAGAGTTTTCGGGTGGAAATAGTGAAGAAATTGATGACAAAAAGATTGAAGAATCTTTTTCTGAGATTCTTGCCAACCTAGAAGCTTCAGATTTGAATGCCAACACGGCTTTGAAATTAGAGTACAATTTACCCCTGCAAGCACATGCGACACTCGAACCATTCAATTGTACAGTCAATTACACGGGCGACTTTTGTGAAGTGTGGGGTCCAACTCAATCACAATCTGATTTGATGGATCGTTTGAATAAATTGACAGGCTTACCCAAAGAAAAAATAAAAATAAATGTTACAACGCTTGGAGGCAGTTTTGGGAGCAAGAGAAGAAGCGATGCGTTCGTGCAAGCGTTTCATATTTCAAAGATTCTCCGTAAACCAATTCAACTTATGTGGACCCGTGAGCAAGACATGACGTGTAGTCACTACATGCAGATGAGTAAACACCAGGTGCAAATTAGCTTGGGTGCCAATTCATATCCAAAATCTTGGAATCACAGAATTGCATGTAGTCACTCTTTTGTGCAAACCGATCATACAAAAAAACAGTTGGTAGAGAAATGGGGTGTTGACCCCAACTGCATCGATGGATTTCCCCCTGCATACAAATTGGAGAATTTTGATTTGAAATATAAGTGGGAGGATTTCGGTTTATCTTTTGAAAACCTCAGGTCAGCAGGCAGTACTCAAAATTGCTTCGTCATAGAGAGTGCTGTAGACGAGGCAGCCCAACTGGCTGGCGTGAATCCACTGAATTACCGCCTCGAATTGCTGAGTCACGATGAAAGGCACAGAAGGTTACTGGAAGATTTGGCATCACAATCTAATTGGGAAACGAGATTAGATAAGGGCTTTGGTCGAGGTATAGCGATTTATGAGTTCATGGTGAAAAAAACTAGTAAACCCCGAGATAACTTTGGCAGATCAACAACTGTTTCTGCGGCCTCAGCAGTCGTGTCTGTTTCAAAAAGTGGTAGGTTGAAAATAGAGAAAATTTATTTCCGAGTGGATTGTGGTTTGTGCGTAAATCCAAATTTAGTCCGATCCCAGATAGAGGGAGGAATAATTATGGGAATTTCACTAGCACTCAACGAGAAATTATCAATCAAGGAGGGTCGTATCGTGCAAGCGAACTATGATGAATACAAAATTGCTAGGATGAAGCACACCCCAGAAATCGAAATCGAAATAGTTGAAAGCGACCTGCCACCTTCAGGGACAGGAGAGCCTGCGATTGCCCCGGTAATTCCTGCGATTACCAATGCTATTTTTGCAGCTACAGGTAAGCGAATCCGTAATCTTCCAATTGGTAAACAAACTTTGGTGTGAAATCAGTGTTGAAGTTGTTTGGGGACATCAATGTAAGTGACGAGACCTACAAATAGAGTCTATCGATTTTAAGACTTTTTGGTTTCAAGGCTGCTGCCTTCATAGTGCCAATTTTAATGGGGTGGTCTATCAATTAGGAAGCACAATTGCGTGGGTGCCACATGAACCATTCTGAATTAGGAGATACATATCTGACTTTGCTTGAGACCGT
>AGAU01000156.1 GCA_000224765.2 SAR324 cluster bacterium JCVI-SC AAA005
CCAACAATTGGATACCCACAAGTGTGTTTTTCATATTCATACCCAACCCATCACAACAGTTTCCACAAGAACTGATTTTGTGTTCGAACCTCGATTGACTCAGCACTCTTGCTGTTTCATGGATTCTTGTGGTTATTTCAATGAATATAATTCAATCCCAGATGAACTAAACATTCAGAGACTTGTTGAGGCTTTTGAGAACAAAAATGTTCTTTTCCTCAAAAATCATGGTGCGCTGGTTTCAGGACACTGTATTGAAGAGGCATTTATGTCTACTTATATGCTGAATATCGCTTGCTCGTTTCATCTCTCTGTAGTTGGAACCCAAAATAGCTGGGATCTGATACCTACAGAGAAGGCAAGATCAATGAAGAAATATTTTTATGATGGTTTGTACATGAAACATTACGATGGATTTATGAATCATTTACTTTCCCTTTAGTTATTGAATCTTATTCTCTACATGAAAAATGAAAATTAAATCCATTGAATGTGTTCGGGTTCAATTTCCGACAAAAAACTACTCCTCAAAGCCAAGAAAGCAGTCCTGGGCCGAAACTGATGAAGTGGCTAATCCGATGTCTCGCTTCCCATCAGTAAAATCACACCGAAGCCTATGGCTCCCCAAGTGGGGTGGTGTCTGGTGTAAAGTTACCCTTGAGAATGGAGTCTGGGGCTTGGGGATGACAGATCAAGGCGCGATTGCAGCAACGATTGTTCGAGATCATCTTGCTCCAAATTTAGTGGGTCATGATGGTTTTGCCATTGAAATGATTTCAGACATGATGTTCCGATTGACAAAGCCCTTTGGAACAGTGGGTCTTGCTTCCTACGCAATCAGCGCTATTGATCTGGCTCTCTGGGACGCGAAAGCAAAATCATTGGGAGTACCTGTTTATTCACTCATTGGTGGGCCCAAAGAGAAGAAAATCTTCTGCTATGCAACTGGCAACGATGTCGAATGGTACAAAGAATTGGGCTTCAAGGCATTTAAGCTTGCTTGCCCTTATGGGCCTGCCGATGGCTTGGATGGTTTAAAAAAGAACTTAGATTTTGTTGAAAAAGCGAGATCCATCATCGGTGATGATTCCGAATTGATGCTCGATTGCTGGATGGCGTTGGATGTTGAATATACTGTTCGATTGGCTGAGCAGCTTCGACATTGTCGTTTAAGATGGATGGAAGAATGTTTGTTGTCTGAGGATTTCTTAGGTCACATTTCTCTACGCAAAAAACTTCCCTGGCAAACTTTGACGACTGGGGAACACTGGTACAGCCATTTCCCATTTCAATGGGCTGTTTCCAATGATGTAGTAGATATCTTACAACCCGATATCAATTGGGTGGGGGGCCTAACAACCTGTTTGAAGATTGCTGCTATTGCTGAGTCAGCTGGTAAGAAAGTGATGCTGCATGCAGGAGGGCGCAACCCTTACGGCCAACATTTCTCCCACGCGTTATCTTGTGTTCCCTGGCTAGAATATTTCGTGAGAGGAGCACCAGGAATTCCATTAGAGGAAACCATCGACGTACCAGACCAAAA
>AGAU01000155.1 GCA_000224765.2 SAR324 cluster bacterium JCVI-SC AAA005
GCTTCTATCCAGTCAAGTTGTTTTGCCTCTTCAAGAGATCCATGAAAATAGCTGACATGTTCCTTCAGTAGACCAATGAAGCTCTCCAGATGGACTAAATAGCAGTGCATCATAATTGAAAAATCTTCATAGCAGTGTTCAACAGTTATTATCCATTCGCCTACCCTGACATCCAGATCCAACTCTTCCTTCAGCTCTCGGATCAGACTGTCAGTTTGTGTTTCATTCGCCTTAATCTTCCCTCCCGGAAATTCAAATTTATTAGCGACATAACTGTACTTCGAGGCTCCCCTTTGAAAAGCGAGTAGGCGATTCTCAAAGACTATTACAGCAGCTACGACCTCAATCATTTATCCAACCTTTGGGTTCTAATGAAGGTAGATTGATGATTCTTGTTCATCAGGAATCTTTATGTAAATTGATAGTTTGCGTGTAGTTACATATTTCATTACATAGTTGCAGAGTTCATCTGCCCTGCATGCCTGTAGAAGTAAAATATCTACTATAATTAATTATTTTTTATATCACTGGCTTGTAATTACACACAAAAGAAAAGATTGGAGGGTGTTGATGGGTAGAAGCAAGCTAGCCTACAGTAGGAGGTTAGTAAGCCGAAT
>AGAU01000154.1 GCA_000224765.2 SAR324 cluster bacterium JCVI-SC AAA005
TAAAGCCAATTACTGGTGTCGAAAGAATCTTGTACTTTATTACATTAAAAAGTCGAAAATGATAAACATCTGTGATTAGACTCAACTTTATCACAGATGTTTCAGTGAACTTAGTAACTATTTTACCAGTTTGAATAAGGCATGCTCTGGTCCAATTCTCAGATTATCAATTATAAATCTCATGTTTCTTTCAATATCAGATCCAACAGGACGGTTCATCGTCTCCTCAATTGTATCTCCTCCTAACTTAAAAATTCCTGAGGGAATTTCTCTGAAGAGATCTTCACTGTACGAGCATTTTATTCCTTGATCAGAACAGATTTTTGTATTTTCAATAAATTTGTCCCTACAGTTTTCACGGTGAAAATGGTTTTTGAATTTTAGAAACCAAGCCTGAACATACTTTGCTTGAAAGGTCTCTGTAAAGTTTTCGTGTACGTATTGTTCTCCACCTGCTATTGCGTAAGTATCAAATTCATTTGCAGCATCTTCATTTTTAGGACCACTGCCATCATCCCAATCCAAGTCATTAATATTATTGGTTTTCATAAATACACCAAGATGGTCAGTTTCTTTGCCGACTCGTGAAAAAATTTTACTGTCGTCTGGTATAAATTTTTTCAGAAGTGGTAATGCCTTTCTTTTACCACCTGCCTTAAAGAACCAATAAATACCTATTTCGTATTTCATATTCCTCTCTTTTTTTATGGGTTTTCTGCAGAATTCATTCTTGCCTAGATCCATTTTCTAATCACAAAAATTAATTGAACATGCATTGTGTGTTGTATTAGATCAAACTTAGGAATAGTACCTATGACAAAACATCTTTTCTGTAAAATAAGAAAAGTGCAAATAAAACCTACTGGAATATAGGTAGATGTCAATAATTTTGTTTAACAAATAGTAAATTACTGTGTAAATCGATTTTGCTATCACACTCAGCCCACCTCTTCCGTGACTCTCAGAGCAAGTCAATAACCCATACTTCTCTCTGTACTTTTGCTTCCCGATGTTCTTGCCTGACATCACAGTATAGATAAATTGATCCCCTCTCCAGAGAAAATAGACTCATGCATCCAGCTAAAGCAGGTACCGTAGGATTCAGCCTGTTCCGAAACCATGCTGGAGTTGAGAAGTGCTGAACTATTTGATGATCTCCAGTGTTCTTAATTCGGCTTACTAACCTCCTACTGTAGGCTAGCTTGCTTCTACCCATCAACACC
>AGAU01000153.1 GCA_000224765.2 SAR324 cluster bacterium JCVI-SC AAA005
TCTGCAATTGGGGAGTGAACTGGCAGGACGAAGGTGAATGGTAAAAGGTCATGAAAATGATCTTGGATATTGAAATAAAGGGGTGAAGACAATTCAAAGCTGAGCAGCAAAAAACTAAATCTTTTCAAACTATCTTCAACTATGATCAAAACCTCTACACATTATTATTGGAGAATTCTTTGTAGATTCTGCAATTGTACTGTCTGAGTACCTGTCTTAAAATTTGGTTTATCGAAATGAACTCATCAATTACTTTTCAAAATAGCCTGATCTGACTTGATTTTCCCAAATGTGAAGACCAGATATTTGTTATCAAAAGAATTTCCTCCAAAATAAGTTTACAACTGATAATCCTTCGTGTCCCCTCTTTCGAGGTAAGTGTACAAGCAATTGCAATGGTTCAATAAACTAAAGACTTTTGAGAAATTTTGCTACACTTTAAGTCTGCCACAATCAGCCTACTTGGAGAATCATGTAAATAGATGATATTGTGCAACTACAGTTTAATCATCAGCTTTGAATTGTCTTCACAATAGAAATTAGCTACATCACATAGCTCTTTACCTCTTCAAAAACACAAATTTAATTAATTCAACTCAAAAAGATTTATGAAAAATTTAGAACTGAAGCAGAAATTAAAAGAAGGTGATTTAGTCTTGGGAACACTCATCGTTTCAACATCACCCTTTTGGCCAAAAATCTTAAAAGATTGCTCACTAGATTTCATATTTATTGACACTGAACACATAGCTATAAGTCGTGAAACGCTATCATGGATGTGTCGGACATACTCAGCGATGGGACTGCCTCCCTTGGTGAGAATGAAATCTCCAGATCATTATATTGCTACTGAGTTTTTAGATGATGGAGCAGCAGGAATTATTTCGCCGTACACTGAGACAGTCACTCAAGTTAAAGAATTAGTGGGTGCTACTAAGAAGAGACCATTAAAAGGCGGTAGATTAAACCAATTGATGGCAGGTAAGGAAAACTTAGAAGAATCATTAGATAATTATATAAATAAATCTAATGAAAACAATTTGTTAGTACTGAATATTGAGAGCAAGCCGGCTATTGAAAATCTTGATCAGATTTTAGATATTGCAGGCATTGATGCCGTCCAAATTGGTCCAAATGACCTTACAACTAGTTTAGGTATTCCTGAAGAATATGATAATCCCATTTACCTAAATACGATTGAAATGGTTTTCAAGAAAGCCAGATTAAAATCTGTCGGAGCGGGAATACATGCTTGGGGTACCCCCGAGTATCAAAAGAGATTACTGGACCTTGGTGCAAATATGTTAATCCACAAGGCTGATGTGCTTTTCTTTCGGGATGGATTAGAGAATGATCTCAATGAAATTAGGAGTTTAGTTGGTAAGACTGATTTCAGCAGAAGAGAGAATGTTAATATCTGAAAAAACTATTAATTTTTTTGAGCAAACTCGATGGTTTTATACATCTAAATCAATATTGGGAGAGAGCCATTCTGCTGGGTCCTTGGCCCCCTTCTGACAGCCCAGACGACGGTCTACAGCAATCAACGTATCTAGTCCAGGTTGTTCGTACAGGCTCTTTTTCTCAGCATATGCTGATTACCTGGATAATCATCATCTTCAAGGATCGCTGAAAATACTTCGATTGAGTTCTTCAGGAAAAGAGCCTTTCAAAGGTTATCAACACCGTCCAACCCTAGGTTGCCTCTGAAATAACCAGATGTTTTGGTTGTTACCAAGGCCAGATCATTGGGACACCCAGCGACGTCATTAAGAAACATTAGATCAAACTATTTGAAGAATCTGTTTCAACTACTCAGCACCTAGTTTCCAATCGAAATCCTCCCAATTCCAGTCCTGATCTTCGCTTGGGTCTTTATCTAATTCCTCAATTACTGATTCTTGACTAACAATCTTTCCGTCTATGTAGTGAACAGAAGTTGTAACTGAATTGAAAATATCGATGTCTCTGTATCGGTTGTACCTTTGAAGACGATCTAAATCATCGCTCTCAGATACGCTGATTGGTCTGGTGAGTACTTAGAGTTAGCATCACTTGTTTGTCAGATTCTAGGTTGATCTCAACTCCTGCAACAGGATCAAAGGAGCAGTAATCTGGATGATAAATTTTATCAACCAGTGAGGAATCTTCTTTTGTTATTACAAGTTCCCAAGCTTTAATAAATGTCTCTGCTTTTGTTATTCGTCCTCACTATGCTGCTGATATCCGTGATTTGATTTCAGTGATGGTGTAGTCTATATGCCAAATCATTAGTAGTCTTCCCAGTTCCAGTCCTGACCTTCGCTGGGATCATAATCTAATTCTTCTCGGACTGTTTGTTGATTAATTACTTTCCCATTTTTATAGGTAATTGCGGTCATCACTGAATTGAAAACATCCGCACTGGCAACTCTTGAATAGCGATGGATACATACAAATTCTTCATTTTCATAGATCCTATGCATAGGCCCAACAGTAATTAGATCGCCAATTCCTGAAAGAATGGATTTGCTCATTTCTTTGTTTACTGGCACGAGCTGATTCATAGATTCGTAATCGGAGTGCACGATCTCATCGTACAATGTTAAATCGCCTTTCATTGCCAACTTTGTAGCTTTATCAAATTGTTCAGCTTTGGTCATTTCTCTCCTAATGCTTAATTTAATAATTTGATTTCTGCGTTGGTACAAGCATTCGCTGTTTGCTGATCAACCAAAGTTTTCCAACTTCTAGTCATACCTTTTGTGGGGTTCAAATTCATGTGTGTGTGAAGTTTATCTGAACAATTCAATTTCAGAAAAAAAATTGTCTTGTCTTTGGTGAATTGAACTAGGCTAAATTAATGTCCTTACTTATAAGTTTATAATAAATGTAGACAAGTAAAGATTTACTCAAAAATAAAAGCAAAGAATTAGTAGATTTTTAATTTTTTGGTGAGATGTGAAATGGCAACACTTTCAGAAATAAAAAAAGAGATTCGTCCAGATTGGTACAGGTGTCCAATTGAAAAAGAGGTTCTGAGAAAATTATGTTTGAAAAGTGACAAAAATGGTTTTGTCCAAGCAGGTGGACATCTATCTATATTTTTGATGACAGGTGGTCTGACATATGTTTTTTTGGCACAACAGTATCTGGTACGCTTTTTAGCAACGTTATTTGTACATGGTACTGTGAGCAGTTTTTTGTCGGGTGTTGCACCTCATGAACTAGCACATGGTACTGTATTTCGTACTAAATTTTATAATAGGTTTTTTCTATATCTTTACAGTCTAATAAGTTGGTGGGATCCCTACGATTACGCTTCCAGTCACACATATCATCATCGGTACACTATGTACCCTGCAGTTGATAGAGAGAATTTGTTACCGCTTCAACCATCTCTTTCACCTATTACATTATTTCAAATCTTTACATTAAATCTCTTCTCAAAACCTGATAGAGTATTTAGTAAAGGGGGGTTTTTCTCCACAGTATATTTGACAGGTCTTTCTTCTTTTGGAAGGATTGGATCCACACAAATTCCATGTCAAGAATGGTTGCAAGCATTGCATGATGACCAACCATTACAACATCGAAAATCAATAATTTGGTCACGAATACTGCTTCTTTTTCACAGTTGCATCTTAATGGTCTCAATAATTTCCGGACATTGGTGGCTCTTTTTAGTGATTACTCTTAGCTCATTTATGGCAAATTGGGCTTCATATTTTGTTGGTCTAACTCAACACTGTGGGCTACAAAACAACGTCCCTGATTTCAGGAAAAATACTAGAACCATTACATTGAACCCAATTTTATCTTTCCTGTATTGGCACATGAATTGGCATATCGAACATCATATGTTTGCAGGGGTTCCGTGCTACAATTTAAAAAAATTGCATGAGGAAATAAAATTGGACATGCCTGAACCAAGAACATTGATTGGTGCTTGGAAAGAAATGGTTGAAATATGGAGAGTGCAGAAATTTGATCGAGACTATCAGTTTGACACGCCTATACCAGATTCAAGAATGAAAGATAAAAGAGTTAATGCTGATCCTCTAGCATCATCAATTGGGGACCTCGCTCCTAATTTTTAAGAGTTGCTTCAATCATACGTATACCATTGATTAGTCCCTCCATGCCCCAACGAATTGTTTCCAATCTTGATAGAAAATACTCAACGTTTTAACTCTAACCGTCTTGTGCGAGTGCCTGTGATCTGATTTCTGCGATAGTGTAGTCCTCCCACCGCTTGTTGATTACTCGTAGTCTTCCCACCTCCAGTCCTGACCTTTGCTGGGGTCATGATTTAGTTCTTCTGAAATGGTCTTTTGAGTAATGATTCTACCCTCTCTATAGGTAGCTTCTGTAGTAAAGGAACGAAATATTTCTGCCTCTCTTAACATGCTGTAAGCCTGGATATGCAATAGATCTTCACTCTCAGAAACACACTTATAAGGACCAATAATAACCGAACCGCTCAGTGATAAAACCACTGTTTTGTCGTCCTCAAGATTTGTTTTATTTCTGTAGTGTCTTCAAAAGCTGAATATTCAGGA
>AGAU01000152.1 GCA_000224765.2 SAR324 cluster bacterium JCVI-SC AAA005
AGCCAGTTTTACTTTCAACTCCAGAGCACGCAGAACATACGACCAGTTGCCCAGTGAAGTATTGATCCACAGGAATTGATCAACTAAATCTTCAAGGTTGTCCGGGTTCTTCTCTATCGCTTCCAATAGTGGAGTCGCGTGATAGTGCTCGAAGATTCTTAGGTGTTTGACTAGCTGATTCAGCGCTCTAAGTGATGTCTGGTAGTCACAAGCCTCGAGAGCCTTGTCCTTTAGTTCAATGTACTGCTTTACAGTCGAATCTACCTGCATTTGCAAGCGCTCACTACGGGCGTTTTGAGCATCCTGGAGGCTATGTTTGACCTTAGTGTTTCTGAGCAGTCCGTAAGCCATTTCAGCAGGATGCTTGGTCTGGTAACCTGCCCGAAGAACAGCCTGCGACCCATTACCGTCCACCTGGTACTCTTCGACAAATCGTTGCTGCTTGAAGGTCAGATTTGGAGATGCATTCATCGGTATTCTCCTCAATAGGAAATTGGGTTTGGATGAAAATCGATTAGGGGAGGTAAAAATGAATGGGTGGGTGTCTTTGGTCCTGTCCCCCTTTTTAAGCGGATAGACGTGTTTTGGTAAGTCTCTGAGAAAAATGAATTACTGATGATGAATTGCTTTATCAGAGATAGATGAGGCCGTTCGTTATCAATAAATACTACATGATTTCAGTTAACTAAACTCAAAGTATTATACCACATTTGGGCTGAAGTCTAAAGACGATCTGGCGTGAGTGAAGAGAAACTCTGAGAGGATTCTAGGATATGTTGGTGCTGGCTTTAAGGGAACAACTGAGGTGAGAGTCTACTTGTTCAGTCTACGTTACTGAAGGATCTGGAGTAGTTCGACTGGGAGAGATCTAAGGAAGAGCATCGTAGATTCGCTTGACCGTATTGATTACCCACTGCTATCAGGAACTTGCTCAAGATTGTCAGCCTGCTGTTGATCTCCCGAAGCAAAAAGTAGGTTGAATATGGGTTTACTATTGCTCAATCTTGTAGTTTGAAGTGAGAATAATCTTGGTATGCGAATGATGCAGCTTGGTTAGTTTTTTAAAGATTACTGCTTATTCCCGTTACTATCAAACTTGACGACAAAAACATCTGAGTATCCAACATTGGTGTTGCCATCAAGACCTCCATCCGTGGCACCCGTCACATAGACATTGCCACTGGAGTCACAGGTGATGCTTTGAGCAACATCAGAAGAAGAAGTACCCAGTTGCTGGGTCCACTGCTTGACCCCACTGCTGTTGTATTTGACCACGAAAAGATCATAGTCACCAGCGCTGGTGTTGCCGTCAAGGCTGCCTGAAGTCCGTCCTGTCACATACACATTCCCCGAAGAATCACTTGTGATGTCCTGCCCCCACTCATCAGAAGAACTTCCCAGTTGCTGGGTCCACTGTTTGACTCCACTGCTGTTGTACTTGACCACGAAAAGATCATTGCCCCCAACATTGGTGTTGCCATCAAGGCCACCGTTGGTAATTCCAGTTACATAGACACTGCCGCTAGAATCAGAGGTGATGCCCCACCCCATGTCACCAGCAGAAGTTCCTAGTTGCTGTGTCCACTGTTTGACTCCAGCACTGTCGTACTTGACCACGAAGAGATCATTACCCCCAGCATGGGTGTTGCTATCCAGAGAACCATTAGTATATCCAGTTACATAGACATTACCACTGGGGTCACTGGCGATACCATAACCATACTCATCGTTAGAAGTACCCAGTTGCTGAGTCCATTGTTTCGTTCCACCGTTGTCGTATTTAACTACGAACAGATCCCAACCACCCACATTAGTATTGCCGTCAAGGCCTTCCCAAAAACCGTTTAGTGCCGGCACCCCAATCGTAGATCCAGTCACGTAGACATTTCCTAGAGCATCTGTTGCTGCACTTCTCCCATAGTCTCTGTAACTAGCACCGATTGTCTTTACCCACTGCTTCGTGCCGCTGCTGTTGTACTTCACAATAAAAACATCATCGTATCCATATTTACTAGCGCCATCAATCGTTCCGTTGGTATATCCAGTTACAAATACATTACCATTGCTATCAACAGCAATGTCCTCTCCATAATCCGTCCCACCAGTTAAATCTGGGTTGCTCCCAAATAGTTGGCTCCATTGTTTGCTCCCATTGCTGCTATACTTGACGGTAAAAATTTCAGGAGCTTCCTCATTAATATTGCCATCAAGATTACCATTTGGTCGTGCCCGCCACAAATATATTGCCATTGCTGTCAGCGGCGATGCCATAACCTCCTTCTGAATAAGAGGACCCAAGTTGCTGAGTCCAAGTTACACTGCAATTGTTGTAATTGTAAGATCCACTGAGAGTTCCATTAGAACAGGACCGACTTTCAGAAACACATAGACTACCTCCAGAAACTGATTCAGCTTGGTAAGCTTCGACACTGTCTCCATCTACCACGCTCTGACCGTTGAAAGTACAACTGGCTCCTGCGGTTACTGCACAACTTGAGTTGGTGTAAGAACCACTCAGTGTCCCATTGCTACAACTGCGGCTCTCGCTGGTACAAGTATTTCCATAAGGTACGGAAGCGGCCTGATAGGCTGTTATACTGCTATCGTGGGCCACACTCTGGCCATTGAAACTACAACTGGCTCCTGCGGTTACTGCACAACTGGCATTAATATAAGAACCACTCAGTGTCCCGTTGGAGCAAGATCGACTCTCGCTGGTGCAAGTATTTCCGTAAGCTACCGAAGAGGCCTGATAAGCCGTCACACTACCGTCGTGAGCCACACTCTCGCCATTGAAACTACAGCTGGCTCCAGCAGCTACGGTACAACTCGCATTGGTGTAAGATCCGCTGAGTGTCCCGTTGGAGCAGGATCGACTCTCACTGGTGCAAGTATTTCCAAAAGCCACCGAAGATGCCCGATAGGCCATTATGCTGCTTTCGTGGGCCACGCTCTGGCCATTGAAACTACAAGTAGCCGGAGACTGCACTGTGCAGCTACCAAAACCATAAGAGCCTGATAGAGTCCCACTGTTACAACTTCTTGTTTCACTACTACAACTGCTCCCAAAAGCTACCGAAGAAGCCTGATAAGCTGTGACCGATTGCCCGTTGCTGACCGTTGCATCATTGAAGAAGCAATCCTGCGCCCCCTCAACTCTACAACTTGAATGGGTGAAGCTTCCGGACAAGCTTCCGTTGGTGCATGTTCTCGTTTCTGAAGTACAACTACTTTCTGCTGAGACACTGGCTGTCTGGTAGGCAATTGTGCTGAAGCCGCTGGCGATGCTTTGTCCGTTCAGAGTGCAGGCGGCAGCAGCAGCCACCGAACAACTCAGATTGGCGTAAGAACCACTCAGAGTTCCGTTAGAGCAACTGCGGCTCTCGCTGACACAGGTACTGCCAAAAGCTACTGACGATGCTTGATAAGCCGTTACTGTGCTCCCGTGAGCAACCGTTTGCCCACCCAAAGAACAACTGGCTTGGGTATTTTCAGCAACGGTCGGTGACTCCGTCGTAGTTGGTGTCTCCGTCGTAGTTGGTGTCTCCGTCGTAGTTGGTGTCTCCGTCGTTGTCGGTGTCTCTATCGGAGTTGGTGTTGCTGTGCTGACTGCTGTCACTACCGCAGTGGTAGCTGTGCTGACATCATAGGCTGCATCACTACTGGCCGCAGCCGTTGTCATTGAAGTGGTTGTGGCCGTTTGAATCGTTGCAACATTAACCGTCACCACAGTGATCTGCTTGGCTCCAGCGATTACCCCAGCCCCGAGCCCCGCCAATACACTGTCCCTTGTAGTTGTATCCGTGGTCGTGGTCATGACTACTGTAGTGGTGGTCTGCACGATACTACTGACGTAGGTAGTCTCAATTTCGGTTGCCGTTGCCCCTGCTGCGGGAAGGCTGCTGACCAGTGCGGTGGTCAGTGTCTGTAGAGTCGTACCGCTGCTTGCAGATTTTGTGGCAACTCTAGTCGTCAGGCTGGTCAACAGGGTTGAGAAGTTTGCCGGTAGAGCGGCAACACGCGCAGAGGAGTGGGCATTGACCAGTGATTCCTGACCAGCCACATTGGAGAGCAGGGACTCAATGATGGTACTGAGGGCAGCCTGTGTAAAGGCTTCGTTCAAACCCGCAGCAGTAATCGCATCAAAGGCACCATCAAAGGCTGCAGGAATCACATTGAGCAGATCATTCGTCTCATTACCAGCAGTAGATCGGGCACCGGCTTTTGCCGATTCAGCGAGACTCGGTGACAGGCCAGCTTTTAGGAGATCAGTCTCCAATTGGTTGGCCACAGTTGAGAGGGCATCTTTGACATTGAAGGTCACGCTGGTCGGACTGGCCAGGGAGATAGCAGAGAGATTTTTGATGTCTGTTGTCACTGCAAGTTTGTAGGCACCATCACTGAGTTCCCCAACCGGATCAACAGTCCAACTAATATTGTCTGTACTGCTAATTGAGATTGGATAGCAGTTGCCACCATTGCCAGGATTCAATTGAATGCTTCCTTCGCAGGCAGCATTGAGATTGTTGCCCGTCAACCCGGTGACAGCTTCACTAAATGTAAGCGAGTAGACTGCGGTGCCAACCACAGAAGAGTTGACTTGAGGATAACTGATCATGACTGTCGGAGGGTTTTTGTCTGCAGTGTTTCCGCCACTGTCGCCTACGCCACCTCCACAGGACCAGAGGAAGCTGGCTAGTAGTCCGATACAAAGCAGTGCGATAGGATTCCAGAAGAATGACGGAGCTTTCATAGACCACCTGAGTTGTGAGCTGCTAAAACTACTAAGAACTAGACTGCATCAAGTATGGGCGAAGCGTCTTAAACTCCTTGATCAAAAATGTGTTCTTCTCAAACTACTGATAATATATATTTTTATAGAATAAGTTGTGTTCAAAACCAAATATTCATCAGTCTTTAAAGAGATTGTATAATAATGTCAACCCTTATTGTCCAATGTGGGGGACCAGTGGTTTACATTTTGGTAGAGCACAAAATAAGTGTGAGACAATATTGATTGTCTGAGGAGTTACAAATATTCGTATCTACCTTACTTGTGGTGAGTAGATCCAATCATCAATTTTGTTCGGAGGATATACTTCTGGGCTCTGAGACTTATTTCAGTTGTGTAGGAAAATCGATCAGGGGAGGTAAGAAATGAAGGGATAGGGGTATTTGGTCCTGTCCCCCCGTATTGGAGAATAAAGTGAATTACTTGGACTACACCTTCAACACTGTGATCACTGGACTACAACCTTGCTCCTGAACCACGCTGACCAAACCAGCTTCTTCCAGAGTCTTGAGAGCACGTTGCTTGATACCACGGGAAATCCAAAACTTCGTTAAGAAATCCTTTGGCAGAGTTACTGAATCATTACCACTCAGCACTGCCCTGAACTGCAGTAGTAAACCAACTACCAGTGTCTGTATCCCAAGTTCAGCTGCCTTTTCAATCCACACCAATTGTACTCTTGGATGAAGAAAAAAATTGGTCTCTTGCTTTGACTGGAGTTCACAAAGATTGGGATGTTTGTAGGCTAACTTCTTTTCTCTAATA
>AGAU01000151.1 GCA_000224765.2 SAR324 cluster bacterium JCVI-SC AAA005
GAGATGGCATGACTTCAAAAGAACTAGTTCAAAAAGCGTATGACTGTTTTGCAACTGGAGATATGGATACTTTTCGTACGCTGTACCATACAGACGTTGTTGTGAAAATTAACGGGATGCACAAATTCTCTGGTACCTACAATGGCCTTGATAATTGGATGAACAATTAACCTCATGCACATTCCCACTCATTTTGATAATTTTAAAATTGAATTAAAACTCGTAATTGCTGAAGGTGATTATGTTTTTTGTATTAGCACATGCAACTGCAACAGGTATGGACGGTGATTTTGGTCATCTTTTCAAAGTTGAAAATCAGAAGATAACAGAATTTCATCTTCTAGATGACTCTCAAAAAATAGC
>AGAU01000150.1 GCA_000224765.2 SAR324 cluster bacterium JCVI-SC AAA005
CTTTACCTCCATAGCTTTTTACTGATAGACCTTTACTATCTTCTAAACCGGGGTACACACGAACAGCCAAACATTGTTGGTTTCCAATAAACACTTCAACTACACTACAATCAATAAATATTTTAACATCTAGAATTCCACTCGGATCGAGATCGAAAGGGCCGCACTCTGGTGGCCGTATCATAACATCAGAAAGAATGGAAGAGTTGCTAGAGTCAATTGAAACTATACTTTGATTACCCTTTGATTTTGTAACGCTGGCATTGCTCTCAGTTAATAGGTGAGAAGTCCTGAACCTATCGTTAAAGCCTCTATATGGATAAAAGCATATCCTTGTGTACTCAGATTTGTCTGCAGAAGATAACAAATCTATGGAAAAAGTGAGCAATCTTTTATGTGTAGTTTAAAGTCGAGTTCACAAGAGTTTGAATAAATTTCCCGGATTTTCAATTCTTCATTGTGTTGAATCAATTGGTGACTAATTTGGATGTGTTTGTCTCGAAGAGATTGTATGTTACCGGCAGGAGTGATTTCTAAACTACCACTGGAGTTGAGTGATAATTTCCTGGGAATCGTCATTATTTGATCCCAACCATCACAATTCTTTCCTTTATTCATATTGAATATGACAATTACACTACCATCATCACAAGGTGCAGCTGTAGGCGCGTGTACACCCGAAGGATGAGCTGCACCAAAATTAAATAAACCGTGTTTTTCAGCACTGAATTTCTGTTTATCTATATCGTATGAACCTAAAATATATTGCCCACCTGACATATGGCTGAAAAATAACAAAATATGCTGATCGCCAATAGGCCAGAAGTACGGGCATGCGCCATCATCCCCGATTCTTGTAAAATTATCATCTTCAATAAAAGAATGAACGAATTCCCAGTTGATTAAATTTTTGGACTTAAAAAGAAAATCAGCAGCCAAATACTGTCCTGAAGGGCCAGTAGCTTCAACACCTCCAGATAAGGAGTAATAATGATCCCGGCATTTCCATATGCAGGGATCGTAGACTGAGAATTTATCAAGATGATAAGCTCTGCTCCTGTCAGATGTATTCAGGGGTATAACGGCATCATTGGTGAGCTTATCCCAGTTGAGTAGAAGTGGGTCATCAGATATGGCAACAATGTTACCGACTTCAGTACCATGGTACATTGCGATAACACGATTCTTCTCAACTAAGGTTGCACCAGAAAAACAACAATTTTCTGGGACAGGGTAAATTGCATACGGTAGATCTTTCCAATGGATTAGATCTTGACTAACAGCATGACCCCAATGTTGTCTGGTATCTTCTGGGGGATAGGCTTGATAAAACAGATGCCAATTGCCCTGCCAAAAACAAAGTCCATTGGGATCATTTAAATTACCCTCAGGATTAACATAATGATATTTAGGACGAAATTTATTAGCCTTTAATCTCGTACGAGATTCACTCATTCTTTGAAGAAGTGGGTTACTTTCAAGTTCTCTTTGTTGTTCAGTAAGTGAGGAAGAGAATTTAAAAAAAGGGACTTTCGAGGGAAGCACAGATTTCATAAAATAACCTTTTTAAAAATTGAAAGCTAAGCAAGAATATCAGGTTGCCATATTAAATTTTCTCTCGCTTCAAGAAGGCCTTGATTACATCTTCTAAGCTTCCAAAATTCAATAGTACTAATTTCTAATGTCTTGCCATAAGCGTAAATAAAAAAATTATTACCTTCATTGTAATCAAAATAGATTGCACTACCAAAAGAATACTCATCAAAAAAAACTTCAATTAAATACTTATCAACTAATATTCTTAGGTCAAAAGTAGATTTTGAAGAAATCAAATCGAAATTAAATGGAATAGTTTTTTTTCCAAGATGAATACAATTAGATTCTCTTGAAAAAATAATTTGAAAGCCTGAATATCTATCACAACAAAAGAGAAAAACTCCAAAACGTTTCCGGTGAAATTGGTTGGAATCTATTCTCAGTAAAATTTCAAAAGCGTCATAATCTATTGTCATCACTTTGTAAAAGTTACAACTACTGTCTCTTGCATACTTTGGAGTAATGGTAATGTTATTGAACAATTTATTTTCAAATCTTAATGACTGGAGTTCTTTCAAAGGATTGAAAGCAAGCTGAGTGTTATTCAAAAGTGACAATTCACGTGGCAGAGATTGAATTGATAAAGAACTAATTGATTTATCTCTGAGCCATGCCCACATCACACGCCTGTCATCTTCTGTAACCATAGATTCAGGTGCAAAGAAATCACGGTTAGCTGTATTAATCAAATCGGAATCATGAGCAGGCCAGTTAAGTCTATGGTGGTGAATAGGAATAAATTGTTCAGAATGAGAATCCCAATCACCTACGTAGTACCTACATCCAAAAGAATGACTTATACAGAGTAAAATCCATTTACTATCAATTTTAAAGAAATTAGGGCAAGAAATATCTTCCCCATAAACAACATCATCAATTTCGTTGGCTAAAAAATTCC
>AGAU01000149.1 GCA_000224765.2 SAR324 cluster bacterium JCVI-SC AAA005
TACCCAGAACGAGGAACAGTTGAAACCGAAACTCGTGCTGCTGCTGCAGGAGGTGTCACTGCTATTTTTGAAATGCCTATAGCAAAACCTTGCTGTTCAACCCTGAATATATTTGCGGAACGAAAGGCTCATTTTACTGGTAGGAGTTTCACTAATTTTGGTATTTATGCTGCCCCTGGAACTAAGTTTCATGATGGTGCAAAACCTTTTTCTAGCGTCTTGGAAGAAGACAAAGATAAGATTATGGGCTTCCGTGATGCTGGTGCAATTGCGTTCAAAATATTCATGATCGAAGCTCCCTCTGGGAGAGAGGATGAGTTTGATGGACTGTCAATAGTAGATAGAGGTCACCTTTTTCATACTTTAAAATTAATAAAATCTACAAATTTGGTGACCACAATTCATGCTGAATGTAATGACCTACTTAAATATTATCAGCGAATTCTCCCCGATGATGAACTCAATAAACCCGAGTCTCATAACCTACTCAGACCACCAAATGTTGAATCTACTGCGATAAATGAAATTCTTTATTTAAATAAATTTGTTGATACAAAAATTCATATCGCTCATTTAAGTTCAATTGAGGGTTTAAAGGTTATAAAGCATTATCAAAATGAAAACTGCAATGTTTCTACAGAAACTTGTCCACATTATTTATTTTATGACGATAATGCTATAAAAGAATTTGGAAATTTTGCCAAAATAAATCCCCCCATCAGAACTTCAACTGATCAAGACGCTCTTTGGGCTGGGCTCAAAGATGAAGTTATATCCATTATAGCAAGTGATCATGCCGCATTCTGTTCTTACGAAAAGCTAGCAACTACTCGGATAGATAAAGTTCCGCCTGGCCACCCCGGAGTTAACTCACTGGTTTACACCATGATTGATAAAGTAAGCAAAAATGAATTTACCATTGGGGATATTGTTAAATTCTACTCATCCAATCCTGCTGAAAGATTCGGTATTAGTCATTTGATGGGTAGTATTGCGCCAGGTTTAAGTGCAAACATTACAATTTTAGATATGAAAAAAA
>AGAU01000148.1 GCA_000224765.2 SAR324 cluster bacterium JCVI-SC AAA005
TATTCTTCAATGAATCGTTGCTGCTTGAAGGTCAGATTTGGAGATGCATTCATCGGTATTCGCCTTGATAGGAAATTGAGTGCGGATGGAAATCGATTAGGGGAGGTAAAAAATGAATGGGTAGAGGCCTTTGGTCCTGCCCCTCCTCTCACAAAACGTTAAATTCTCCAGCTTAATTCAAAAAAAATTTGTTTCCATACTTACCTTTTAATTGGTAAGCTTAATAATTCTAGTAGTACATAATTTAATTAATAATCAATGAGAATCACAGTGAAAAAAGTATTTTTAGTACTTATTGGACTAGTCATCTTTACTTCTCAAGCCTATGCCCAAAAAATCGCTGTTGAAGGATTTATGAAGCATACCAGCTTCAAGGTTTTTGAAAAATGGAGAGATTCTGGCAAAAGAAAACATTTTTTTTCTGCTAAAGTTACATCTGCAATAACTATCTACAGCGAGGGTTTTGGTTTTAAAGGTACATCAGAGACTGATTTGGGATTATCAATATTAGATGACAATGGAAATGGAAGAATAGTTACTAAAGAGATTTGGACATCCGACAAAGATCCGTCTACTCAATTTAAAGGGCACGCAGACTGCGATTTGACATCAGGGTCCACCACATGTGTCATGTGGTTCAAAGGTTATGGTGAATTTGAGGGTAAAATTATGGAACTAACATTTAACGAAAAAGATGCCGCAGAAACTGAGGGCGACGACAATCCCAATTTGTATATGCTTGAAGGCATTGTGATGGACGAACCGACTGCAGACTAATGATGAGCGAAACATCTACTCAAGATGATGGATTGCTTTGTCAGAGAGATAGATGAGGTCGTTTTTTATCAACAAATACTATATGAATTCAGTTGATTAAACTCATCGAATTATACCGTAGTTGGGCTGAAACCTAAAGACGATCTGGCTGAAGTGAAGAGTAGTTTTGAGAGGCTTATGGGACGTGTTCGTGCGAGCTTTAAGGTCAAAACCGATATAGGTGTCTACATATCTGGATTGTGCTGCCAAAAGATTGAGGTGATTGAAAGGAGAGATCTGAGGAAGAGCATCGTAGGTTCGCTTAACCGTATTGATTAACAAATGATATCAGTAACTTAATCGAATCCTGTCAGTTTGCTGTTGATCTGCCGAAGCAGAGAGCAGGCTGAGTGTGGGGTGACTTTTCCTCAATCTGTGAAGTCGGTGGATTAAGGCCACACCAGAAGATGATGTGGCTAGAATATTTTAGAAGTTTATTGTTTATTCCCGTTGGTGTCGTACTTGACCACGAAGAGATCGCCAGAATACATGCCTTTCCCCCCCGTGTGGGTGTTGCCATCAAGATCACCTTGGGTGTAGCCGGTCACATAGGCATTGCCACTTAAGTCGGTGCTAATGCCGCGAGCTTCATCATAGGTATAAGTCCCGAGTTGCTGAGTCCACTGCTTGATCCCATCACTGTCGTACTTGACCA
>AGAU01000147.1 GCA_000224765.2 SAR324 cluster bacterium JCVI-SC AAA005
CAAAGAGAAAATCCTGGAGAGGACCCAAGGGCTTTTGAGATGTTTCCGCTCTTTAAGGCAATGGCTGAGAGGGAATTGAGGGTTTGGTTTTATGCCGAACCACCTCAAGTGAAATTGTTTGATAAAGTCTTGAAAGAACTTCCAGAACTAGTTGCGATTTTCAATCATTGTGGATTTATGGTTTCTTTGGACAATTTATCAATTGATGAGCACAATCGGCCCCATTTTTCAGTAGATTTACCCCCTGAAACCCTTGATCTTTTGGAGATGGTGGCAGCTAATCCAAATACCCACGTACACTTTTCTGGGCAATATGCTTTTACTCATGACCCTTACCCTCACAATGACATGAAGCCGATTGCTCAAAGACTTTTCAAAATTTTTGGTCCAAGCCGCATGCTGTGGGCTTCAGATTTTCCATGGATTACGGAGGAACCTGGTTACAAAGAACAACTGGCTTTAGTGGACTATTTACTTCCAGAATTGAATACTGAAGATCGCTCAAAGATATGTGGAGGCAATGCCGAAAAATTATTTATTTTTTAATTAGGAATCGAACTAAAACATTTCAAATTTTATAAGAAGAAAAAAATTATGACTTATATCCAGATAAATATAGATAAAGAATATTAGTCCTGAAAAAACGGATTTAACTTGACTCGCTGAAGTTCATTTATTAACAATCCACTGTTTTTTAAACACACTTATAAGGATAATCATGATGTTGAAAATGATCAAAAAAGTTCGATCCACTAGTTTCCAAAAGTTCATTGTACTAACAACCTCTGTTCTGGCTTTTGGAACAATTGCTCATGCTGCACCAATTGAATTAACCATGCAGCACATGGAACAGCCGCCCAGCCGTGTAGAAGCAATGCAAGTGGTTGTTGATAAATTCAATGAAAAATATCCAGAGTATCGAATGAAACAGAATGTAGTGGGCTGGGGAGAGGCCTTTACTAGAGTTCCTGCTCAGATCGAAGCTGGTGTTGGAGTTGATTTGCAACAAGCCATTCCTGGTTTTTTTGTATATGTCAGGGAGATGGGACCAAAAGGAGTTAAGCCAGCGACAAGCGTTTATGAGCAGGTGGCGAAAGAAGTAAAATTCATTGATGCCTACGTAGATCAATATCGAGCCGATGGAGAAATATGGGCGATCCCCGCATTTGGTATGCTGGAACTATTGATGTATAACAAAAAGCACTTTGAAGAAGCAGGAATTCCTCACCCACCAAAAACTACTGAAGACGTTTTGGCAGCAGCCAAAAAGTTGAATGATCCCGAAAACGATAGGTACGGATTTGCTCTTCCAGCTAGCGATACACTGGCTGGAACACAGTCAATCTACACATGGATGGGTGCATTTGGTGGTAAGAAAATTTTTGATGATTCATGCAAACCAATTGTAAACAATTCCCAAAACAAACGTGCGTATTCTTTTTTGAAAGAACTGGCTTCTTACAGTCCTCCAGACATTGGTTCTTATGCGTGGGCTGAGGTGGAAGGCTCACTCGTCTCAGGTCGGGCCTCAATGATAACCTTTAAGAATGCCTTCATGAATGCTTGGATCAATGATTCAGGTTTGGGCCCAAATGACCTTGGGGCAGCGCCTATTCCTGTTCCAAAGGACGGAAGTGGAGAGCGGTTCTCCCTCGCCTATTCAAATGCATTCATGGTCATGACTGATGATCCAAAAAAACAGGAAGGCATAGCAAAGTTCATGTCTTTTTGGTTAAGTCCTGAAATCTATGGAGAATGGTTGGGAACATCAGAGCCAGGCTTATTTCTGCCAGTAACAGATGACGCCAAAACTAATGAAATTATGTTTTCTGCTCCTGTTTTAAGCCAATTTAAGGCTCAGCATCAAACATCTTTGGATGAGGCTCCATACACTGGAATGTACGGGTTCATGCAGAACAATTATTGTCCCAAGGTAGGACAGTTTGAAGGCCAGAATTTCACTGCCAAGGCTATGGAAAAAATGGTCGTTGAAGATATTTCTCCTGATGAAGCTGTTGGTTATCTTGAAGAATTGATGCTCAGCGCCAAGTGATTGTTTAACGACAGGTTGTATTTAAAATATGGCCTGTCAAGCGCTCCAATATTTCCAAAGCCTACTACTTTGGAACTTCGCTAAATCTTAATAATGACCAAGCAGGATTTTCGTAGCCGTGATGCTAAACTGGGGTTCCTCCTTGTTTTGCCTGCTGTAATTCTTGTCATTCTTGTTGTAATATTGCCAATCATATCTGGGATTCAAATCAGTTTTACCTCCCAAAGAGTAGTTGGTAGTGAATACGAATTTATTGGGCTAAAAAATTATTTTGAACTTTTTGAGGACAAACAATTTATTGCCTCACTGGGCAAAAGTGCGATCTGGGTATTAGCAAATGGTTTTTTCCAAACTTTAGCGGCGTTGTTGATCGCATTATTGATTAATCAGCCATTTAGAGGGCAAAATTTTGTTCGTACTTGGATCATCCTACCATGGGCTGTTCCTGCTGCAGTGACTGCTATTCTGTGGCGCTGGATGTTTGATGCTTCTTCAGGAATTGTGAACACAACAATAAAGGGATTGGATCTGGTTCAAAAACCCGTTCTCTTTCTGGCTAATCCAGACATTGCCGGAATGAGTCTGACCTTTGTAAATTCCTGGAGATACATCCCATTCTTGACAATTATTTTCCTTGCTTCCTTAGCAAGTGTTCCTGAGGAAGAGTACGAAGCAGCAAGAGTTGATGGAGCAAACCCCTGGTTACAATTCAAGTCTATTACCTTCCCCAATCTTTTGCCAACTCTGACTGTACTTGGCTTGGTAGGAACCCTTTGGGCTTCAAATGTGTTTGATATTATTTGGATGATGACACGTGGTGGACCAGGGGAGGCTACTACGACGGTGCCGGTCTTAATGTATGATATGGCCTTTTATGGATACAACATTTCAAAGGCTACAGCTGGAGCGATTATCTTCCTATTTGTCCTCATTATTTTCGCCTTTGTCTTCATCTTTGCCAATCGAAAACAGTTCGTTGTTGCGAGTGAAACTTTCCAAGATTTATCAAAATAGATCATGAAGTTACATTTTTCGATTTTTTCACTAATGCGACTCTTCGTGATCATTTTGATCATGTTTATACTGTTAGCTCCTTTTTTGTGGATTTTATTGGCTTCATTCCGTCCAAACATGGAGCTCGTTCGGAATCAGTCTCTAATACCCAATTCACTGACGATTGAAAACTATGTTTCCTTGTTTTCGAAATCTGGATATTGGCAATGGATTATAAACAGCTTCATTGTGGCAATGTATACAGTTTTGATTTCAATTCCGCTAATTGTTGCAGGTGCTTACAGTGTCTATCGAACTTACTTCTGGGGTAGAAATGCTTTAAGTCTCTTTTTGTTGAGCGTTTACATCTTTCCTACTGCACTCTTAGTCGTTCCAATCTTTCGTATCTTCAATGATCTGCAGTTGGTTGACAGTCACTTGGGCTGTGCACTTATGAATACCGCTTTCGCAGTACCTTTCGGTATCTGGTTGCTGCAGGCATTCCTTAAAAGTTTACCCCCAGAATTAGAGGAAGCTGCAGCAGTTGATGGTATAGGACGAATGCGGACTCTAATGCAGATAATCATTCCACAGGTTGCCCCAGGTATTATTGCGATTGCTATGTTTGCATTTATTGTTTCCTGGACAGAATACTTGTTTGCAATGACGCTTTTGCTCAGTAACGATCTGCACACGCTCCCAATTGGGTTAACAGGAATAGTTTTTGGGCAGTACCGAGTGAATTGGGGATTTGCTGCAGCGGGAGCCGTAGGTTCAGCTATTCCAGTCTTTTTGTTGTTTTTAATTGTAGGACGATGGTTTATCCGTGGGATCTCCGCGGGAGCAATCAAGTAAACTGGTGAACTATGGCTTCAGTTGCTCTAAAAAATCTCTGTAAAAAATTTGGTCAAACAAGTGTTGTAAAAGATGTAAATGTCGAGATTGGTGATGGAGAATTCTTAGTTTTCGTAGGGCCTTCTGGTTGTGGAAAAACAACGACTCTTCGTATGGTTGTAGGATTGGAATCTCTAAGTGAAGGCGAAATACATATTGGTAACCGCCTTGTCAATAATCTACCTCCTGGGGACCGAGATGTTGCCATGGTTTTTCAAAATTATGCTCTCTATTCTCATATGACCGTGAGCAGAAATTTAGGATTTGCATTGAAGGCAAGAGGGTTAGCTGAGAAAGAAATTACTAAAAGGGTTCAGCGAGTTGCCAAAATGTTGGATTTGGAGGAATTGCTGGAGCGAAAACCGAAGCAGTTATCTGGTGGACAGCGCCAGCGAGTCGCTCTTGGCAGAGCAGTTGTACGGAATCCCCAAGTTTTTTTAATGGACGAACCGTTATCCAATCTCGATGCTTTACTAAGATTACAGACTCGAAAAGAGTTGATCGAACTAACAACGGAGTTAAATAGTACAGTTATTTATGTCACTCATGACCAGGTCGAGGCAATGACCATGGGGCATAGGTTAGCTGTGATGAACAAAGGGGAAGTTGTTCAATTGGACCCACCGGAAAAGGTTTTTAATGAACCAGCCAACCGTTTTGTCGCAGAATTTATTGGAAGCCCTCCAATGAATTTTCTGGATGTCGAGATTGCCGAAGAAAATTTCCAAAAAATCTTGAAAAGTGATGCCTTTGATATGGTGCTACCTGAGACCTGGTATTCAATCTCCGAGTCTAAGGCAATCTTGGGTTTTCGTCCACATGATGCACGACTAGTTGCTGAGGGAGGAGTTTCTGGTAGGGTTACAGTGGTTGAGACACTAGGAGCCGAGAAATTGGTTTATCTCAGGGTTGGTAAAAATAGTTTGTCAATTTTGGTTCCCGCAACTGAAAAAATACGTTCAGGGGATCAGTTACGATTCGATCTCAATCAAGATGCGCTTCATTTATTTAATCGCGAAGATGAGAAAAGAATGCCGTCTACAAAGCAAAGTTAAATGCAGTCAACTTCAAAAAGAATTTCATTCGCATTGATTGGCTTTGGGCGTTTCGGTAAGCACCATGCGAATATCCTGAATCACCATCCCAATGTAACAGTAGACGCGATCTGTGAAACCGACCCGGTCGCTTTGCAGCAAGCTAAGAATGAATTCCCAGATGCGAATATCTATAAAGAACCTTTTAATATGTTGCAGGAGATTGATGTTGAGGCGGTAACAGTAGTCTCGCCTGAAGACACCCATGCTGAAATCGTTCTGGCTGCTTTAAACAGTGGATTGCACGTCTTTTGTGAGAAACCATTGGCAACTAAACTCTCCGATGCTAGGAACTTGGCGAAGATAGCTCCTGAGAGAGAACTAAAGTTGAGAGTGGGCTACATCTTAAGATATGAACCTCGACACCGAGTTCTTAAGCAACAAATAGTAGCTGGAAAGTTAGGGGCTATTGGGAAAATCAGGGCAAAAAGAGATATTTCTCGTTCATGGTTTGAAGCCTATGGACATCGAGTTCACTCTGCCTATGAGACTTTGATCCATGATGTGGATCTAGTTCTTTGGCTGAGTCAGCAACGATGCAAATCAGTCAGCGCTTGGGGTGGTTATCTACTAGGATACGATGTGCCAGAAACTCTGGTTATGGTTCTTGAGATGGAATCAGGAACTATTTGTGTTCTTGAGTCTTCTTGGTTAGTTCCCAGAGGTGCTCCAGCGAATATTTTTGGGTGGGAGGATTCGAGCGATTCTGGAAAAGGCGTTGTTGAAGCTTCTTTGGAGGTGATTGGTACAAAAGGGTCCAGTTATTTAAAGACCTATGAGCCATCCTTATTAATCAATGATGACACTGGGAGCTATTGTCCAGATTTAGCTTTTTGGCCCCAAATTGAAGGTCGAACGGTTGGTGCATTACGCGAAGAAATTTGGGATTTCGTTCAGGAATTACTTGGTGAAAATCATGCGAAGGTGGATTCTTTGGAAGATGCCGTGCACGTTCAGGAAATCTGTGAGGCCGCTATTGAATCAGAAAAATCAGGGAAGAAAATCAATATCATTTAAATGTCTAAAAATTTAGAAGTTGCGCTAGTCACGGGGGCAGCTAGAGGGATTGGAAAAGCAACAGTCGAGAGATTCCTCCAAGAAGGACTAAGAGTGGTGGCTACCGATATCGTACCGGAAATTGAATTTTGGAATAGCAGAGATGCTATACCCCTTTTTCATGATGTTTCGAAAGCCGAGTCATGGGCTTCCATCCTTAGGGATGTTAAAAGCCGATTTGGAAGATTAGATATCCTGGTAAACAATGCCGGGATCGGTACCCTGCCTGATGTTGAAGAAGAGGATGATGCAGGTTGGATGGAAATGCTTGATATCAATGCGAAATCAATTTGGTTAGGCATCAAGTCAGTAATCCCCTTAATGAGATCAAATAAAAGCGGTTCTATTGTAAATGTTTCGAGTATCTTTGGGGTATCGGGTGGCTTTGGGAAATCTGCAGCGTACCACGCTAGTAAGGGTGCGGTAAGTGCTGTGACAAGAAACGCGGCAATTCGTTATGCTTCAGAAAATATTCGAATCAATGCGGTGAGTCCGGGATTTGTGAAGGTGGCAAGGGAGGAAGAAACTATTGAGAGAGCCGGCGATAAAATGTCTCAAGATATTTTGTTTCGAACTCCTATGAAAAGATGGGCTGAACCCTCCGAGATAGCATCTGCTATCAATTTTCTAGCTGGGAAGGACGCCACTTATATCACTGGTGTAGAGTTATTTGTGGATGGCGGTTGGATGGCTACGTGAATATAAATTAAAATAACTCTCAAAAAAGCTACCATGAAAGCCTCTGTACTCCATCAATACGATCCAGAACTTAGACGAACCGAACTGGTTATCTATCAAGAGATTCCAGATCCGGATCCACCGACTGGAGAGGAAGTCCTGGTTCAAATCAGGGCTGCTGGAGTTTGTCGAACTGACCTACATATGATCGCAGGTCGTGATCTTGGAATTCCACTTGCTCCGTTGCCACATGTTTTGGGACATGAGAATGCGGGTGAAGTAAAAGCTATGGGCGCAGATGTTCAAGGTTTTGAGATTGGTGATAAGGTGCTCTGTTACCCTTTTCAGTCCAATGGAGATAGTTTAGCAGAACGCTATGGGATTGATTCGCAGGCAAATGTAAGAATTACACCTGGGATCAACGCGAGTGGAGGTTTTTGTGAATTCGTAAAATTTCCTCAACGCTCACTGATCAAAGTTGGGCGTGATGCCAACTTGAACGAATTGGCTCCTTTGGGAGATGCCGGTTTGACTGCATATGGAGCTGTGAGAAAATTGATGGGTCATATACGCCCTCAAGATAATGTCGTGGTGATTGGAATTGGAGGAGTCGGCCATCTTGGTGCACAGTTACTTTCACGCTTGACTCCAGGAAAAATATTTGCCGTAGATCCTCGAGAATCTGCACGTAATTTGGCTAACAAAACCGGTATTGAAAATTGTTTCGAATCTCTTGAAGAGCTTGAATTTCTAAAAAAAGATGAAGGCACAGGTGTTCGAGCAATTATTGATTTTTTTGGAGAAGAGAAAATCCCAAATCAAGCTTTGCAGTTGCTGTCGAATCAAGGACGCTATGTTGCTGTTGGTACAGGTGGTGAGGTAAGACTATCTACAGCAGAATTAGTAGCCAGGGAAATCAGTATTGTGGGGAGTTTTGTTGGAACTTTCACTGATTTAGTGGAAATTACAAACCTTACTGAGCGAGGAGAACTAATAAGTGAGGTTTTGACTTATCCGCTTTCAGATGCAAACCGAGCACTTCAGGACCTAGCACAGGGTAAGGTCAGCGGCCGAGCAGTGTTAATCCCCGAATAAATGGTTGTAGTTCATAGTACTAGTTGAATAGTTGGATGCCAGTCTCATAAAAATTTAAGAGTGGAATTTAACAAGTTGTTGTTGTCCATAGGATTTATGTCTTTGAGATGTTCTTGAAGCTTGATAAAGGGTGTCTCTTTGTGCTGGGAACCTCCCCGTTTCACGAATTACATTTTCCATCAATTCTGGAAGCATTTCTTGACCATGTACTGTTCCTGCAGCCCTTGTAATGCTTTCGTTCATGAGAGTTCCTCCAAGGTCGTTGACCCCTGCATTAAGACAATGTTTCACTCCTTCTGGTCCCATTTTTACCCAAGAAGTTTGAATGTTTTGAATTTGAGGATGTAAGACTAGTCTGGCAACAGCATGGATCAGCACAGCCTCACGAAACGTTGGGCCTTTTCTGGCTTTGCCCTTCAGATAAATTGGCGATTCCATATGTACAAAAGGGAGTGGAACGAATTCGGTAAAACCTCCTGTGCTCCGTTGCAAATTTTTGATTCTCTGTAGATGCCGGGCTACATGTTGTGGCTTTTCAACATGGCCAAACATGATTGTTGAAGTAGTCTTGAAACCAATTGCATGAGCGTCCCTCATCACCTCCAACCATTCATCCGTTGTAAGTTTGTCTGGGCATATAATCCTACGCACCTCATCATCTAGAATTTCAGCTGCAGTTCCTGGTAAAGTCCCTAGCCCAGATTTTTGAAGTTCCTGAAGAAAATCCGACACTTTTAAGTTTAGTGTCTTTGCACCCTGACTGACCTCAAGGGGAGAAAATGCGTGGATATGCATTTCTGGTAACTCAGTCTTGATTGCCTCACAGATGGCTAGATAAGTTGCTCCAGTATAATTCGGATGAATGCCACCTTGCAGGCAAACTTCGGTAGCCCCGCGATCCCAAGCTTCCTTTGATCGATTAACTATATCTCTAAGATTTAAGTTATATGGTTTACCTCGTAGGTTTTCTGAGATTTTTCCCTTGGAGAATGCGCAAAAGCCACAACGGAAATAGCAGACATTAGTATAGTTGATATTACGGTTAACGACGTAGGTAACTTCTTCGCCACATACACCTTTGCGTAACTTGTTGGCGGCCTCACAAACGTTATAAAAATCCTCACCACGAACATTGAGCAGTTGAACTATGTCTTTTTCATATAATTCACAGGCACTCGAAATTTTTTCAAGTATCCTGTTGACCAAATTATTTTCTTCTTTTTTAAAAGGTCTATGGTAGTTTTGCTCAATTTCAGGTGGATGAGTTTGGCCGGCACACCAATTGTCAGTTCTTGCAAAACCTTGCTGATCAAGGAGCTGTTGCATCTTAGGTCGGACTTTTAAATCCACCCAAGCCCTGTGATCAACGGCATAGGATGGATAAATTGCCAATCGCTCTGTAAGATTTTTGCCGAGTACTTTCATTCTCTCTGATAATTTCTCCAACTGAGGCCACGGCGCCTCAGGATTAACATGATCGGGAGTCAGCGGAGATATTCCACCCAAGTCATTGATCCCAGCGTCCAAGATTTTATCGATGTCGTTGGCATTCAGGTTTGGAGGTGTTTGGATATTCATCTCTGGACCGAACAGAATCCTTGCAACTGCAACTGTCCAGAGAATTTCTTCCAGCTCTGGCTCTGCATGAAATTGCATTGGAGTTCCAGGCTTAGCTTTGAAATTCTGAATAATGATTTCTTGAAGGTGACCGTATTTTTCGTGTAATTCACGCAAAGCTAACAAAGCCTCAACTCGCTCTCGTCTATTTTCTCCAATACCAATCAGAATGCCTGAAGTAAATGGAATCCTTAGCTCCCCAGCTTGTTTGATCATTTCAAGCCGAACTTGAGGTACCTTATCTGGCGATCCGTAATGAGCAGACCCCCTTTCCAGAAGTCGAGAAGATATGCTCTCCAACATTAAACCTTGAGAAACAGATACCTGTTTTAAGTTTTTCAAATCCGCAACTGACATCACCCCAGCATTGATGTGAGGTAATAAGGACGTCGATTTCAAAATCATTTCTGCAATCTCAGCAAGATATGAAATTGTAGATTCGTGTCCAAGTTCTCGGAGTTCTTTCTTGCTTTTTTTATAGCGCAGTTCAGGTTTATCGCCCAAAGTAAATAGAACCTCTTTACAACCTAGTTTTTCCCCTTCCTGAACTATACTGAGAACCTCGGCAGGTTTCATGAAACTTGGTTGATTCTTTGATGGTGCCCTTGAAAATGTACAATAATGGCAGACATCTCTGCATAGTTTAGTCAAGGGTATAAATACTTTTTTGGAGTAAGAGATAACCTTGCCATGCTGCTGATCCCTCAGTTGACTGGCCATTTCACACAAAGCATTGATATCTTTGAAGTGAACTAGGCCCAAGGCTTCTTCTGGTGTTGGTTGTCTTTTTAGCAACAAATCTATTTCTGAAAAATTCATAAATTATTAAACTTACAATTCTGTTTGCTTAAATGTTTGAAGCATTTAAAAGAAAAATATAATCCGCAAAAAGGCATGTATTCTCTCACTAAGATCATCTGAAGAATTTCGAAATTTTATAATAAAAATTTTAGGAATTTAATCTTTAAAGAAGCCTAAAAGTCTTTGATATTTTGAAATCATTTCTATGAAAAGAATTGATTTCATCATTGAACACCCCTAAAAACCATGAGATGTACATGAGTCAACTCACAAATTTTTTCCACACAGTTTAGTTGATTGATCAAGCAAGAACAAATTGTTGTTGTTCACAATGATAATTTGAAGCCGAAATCTGATTGGATTCAAAAACACTGAAAATTCGTCTGAAGATGGTTGACAAAGAAAAACACCATTTGAAACTAAAAAATTTGATTGCAGTCTACGGAGTCTATTTAGCTCTATTGATCTTGTTGTTAGTTGCCAGCTACATAACCCCAGATCTCTTTGAGGAAGATACTCTGGCAGTAATGTTTAGACAATCTGCTCAATTAGGTATCATTGCAATCGGGCAGACAATGGTAATGCTGGTTGCTGGTTTGGATCTCTCTGTTGGTGGTGTGATTGTGATGACTTCAATGGTTGTTGCAGAGGTAAGTAATGGGCGCGATGAACTGATTCCGCTATCAATTCTTGTCGCTCTAATTATAGGAGCCATGATTGGATTTGGAAACGGTTTGTTGATTACAAAAAGAAAAGTACCTCCTCTGGTAGCAACCCTTGTGATGTTGTTCTTGGTGCAAGGAGCTCAGCAAGCAATCACTAGAGGGGTTCCGAGTGGCTTTGTTCCAGAAGCCTTGGGAGTTGTCAACCAATCGTGGGGCTTTTTATCAATTCCACTGGCAGTTTGGTTTGTACTTAATGCAATTTTCTTTGTTATGTTAAAAATGACTTCTTTTGGTCGTCAAATCTATGCAGTTGGTAGCAATGAGGATGCTGCAAGGCTTTCAGGTCTCGCAGTACACAAAACAAAAATTACAGTGTACGTACTCGCAAGCTGTCTGGCAGTTGCTTCGGGCGTTATTTTAACTGGTTATGTGGGGTATGTGGATCGATTCATAGCAACTGGTTTGGATCTAGATTCTGTCGCCGCTGCAGTTGTTGGAGGAACTGCTTTCTACGGGGGTAAAGGGGGCTTGCTTGGGACCATTGCTGGTGTTTTGATCATCCAGATTCTTAGCACAATGGTTGTTCTTCTAGGATTGGACGCTCAAACCCAATTCATTATAAAAGGGTTGGTAATTCTCGCTGCCGTTGGATTGTATGGGTTTGCACAGAAAAATGCTTAACTCTCGAACATAATTTAGAATTCCATATTTTTATTAATCTCTAACTCAATCAGGTTTTGAAAAATAATCACATTATTCTGCGGATGAATCAGATCACTAAATCATTCAGTGGAGTACGAGCTGTAGATAATGTTTCTGTAAGTTTCAACAAGGGGTGTGTTCATGCGATAGTTGGCGAAAACGGGGCTGGAAAATCAACACTCATCAAAATACTATCTGGGGCTCAAAAACCCGACGAGGGAACTATATTTTTCAAGGGTCAAAGTTTTTCCAGTTTCTCCCCAAGAGAAGCCCTCAATTTTGGCATCAGTGTCATTTACCAAGAGTTAGCATTAGTTTCTGGTATGACAGTCGTTGAAAATATATTTCTCGGTCGAGAAATTAGAAAAATCACTGGAATAATTGATTCAAAAAAAATGGAGACCAAGGCTAGCATTTTACTTGATCAGTTAGGAATAAATATAAATGTAAATCAAGAAGTTGGTGAACTGAGCGTGGCTTATCAGCAGCTGGTTGAGATTGCAAAAGCTCTTTCAAGAAATGCTGATTTAATAGTTATGGATGAGCCCTCTGCCATTTTGGCAGGCCATGAGCTAGAGCAATTGTTTAAGATTATTCAATCGCTGAAAGAAAAAGGTGTAACGATAATTTACATTTCTCATCGTTTAGAAGAAGTTTTCCGGATAGCAGATGAAATCACTGTTTTAAAAGATGGGCAGCATGTGGTTACAAGGTCCGTTAAGGGATTAGATAGATTAGAACTCGTTAGCGCAATGGTAGGAAGAAAATTGGAAGAGGTTTTCCCAAAATCAATTAATGTAGTTGGAGAATGTGTCCTTGAAGCAAAAGGGATATCAACGGACACGATACTAAAAGAAGTAAATCTGAAACTTCATAGAGGTGAAATTGTCGGATTAGCTGGAATGGTAGGTTCTGGCAGAACAGAATTAGCCAGAGCCTTATTTGGTGCTGACAAATTGATCAAAGGTGAAATTAGGATACTGGGTGAACGAGTCGATTTGAGATCCCCTGCTGAGGCGATTACAAAAAAAATCTCACTAGTACCAGAGGACCGTAAACAGCAAGGGCTCTTCATTGCCCTCCCAATAAAAAATAACGTTACCATACCGATTCTAAGAAAGATTTCTCGATGGTTTTTAATAGATCGAAAAAAAGAAAGCCAATTAGTGGATCTTTCGAGGAGGCAACTTTCAATCTCAATGGCATCAGAAAATATGGATGTGCAGTTCCTGAGTGGGGGTAATCAACAAAAGGTTGTGCTGGCAAAATGGCTTCACACAAAGCCAGAAGTAATTATTATGGATGAACCAACTAGGGGTATTGATGTGGGGGCTAAATTTGAGATCTATCAGTTGATGCGTCAACTTAATGAAAAAGGCATCTCAATTTTGATGATATCCTCCGAACTGCCTGAGATTTTAGGTTTGAGTGATAGAATTTTAGTAATGTCAGAAGGAAGAATTGTTGCCGAATTAAAACCTGAGGAAGCATCGGAGGAGAAGATTATTGATTACGCCACCTTGAGCCAATCCAAAGTAGCCTAATTGGTGAGAACGGGATGAAGCAGCTCAAAGGGAATTTATTGCAGAAGCATGCAGTCGTTTTGGTGGTTTACGGTCTTGTTTTTGTGCTGATTACTGTTGGAGCAATTTACTCTGAGCGATTTCTGAGTGTTCGCAACCTAACAAATGTCTTCCGACAAGCAGCTTACTTGGGGACCGCTGCTTTAGGAGAAATGCTTGTAATTCTTACTGCAGGCATTGATCTTTCGATTGGTTCCCTTGTCAAGTTAAGCGTTCTGGTATCCGCAATCTTGATGGATGGCAACCCTGATAATGTTTTGATGGCTGTGAGCTTGACTCTTGCGCTGGGGCTCAGTGTAGGGCTTATTCACGCCTTCTTTATAAATGAATTAAATTTATCTCCATTTGTAGTGACTTTTGCGTCTCTTTTTATTTTGCAAGGGATTTCTCTGACAATCACTACAAAGCCAATTGGTCGCTCGAGTAAGGAATTTTTACTTCTCTACAGTCAGAAATTTTTTGAGGTGCCAGTAATTGTCTACTTCTTTGGCTTGCTCACGTTACTGATTGCATTTTTGCTAAGAATGACAGTATTTGGGAAGTACATCTATGCTGTTGGCGGAAATCTAACAGTAGCTGAACTGTCAGGAGTTCCAGTAAAAAAGGTCCGTTATGGGGTCTATGGCTTATGCAGTTTGCTTGCTGCTGTAACAGGTTTGCTTTGGCTAATGAGAATGGGTGTCGGGGACCCAGTAATTGGTAAAGAATTAGAACTCAATGCGATTATCGCAGTTGTTATTGGTGGAACCAGTTTGTTTGGAGGAAGGGGAACTGTGTCAGGTGTAATTGGTGGTGTGCTTCTGCTTACCTTTACAGATAATTTGCTTGTTGTGCTTGGAGTCAATCAATTTGTAAGTGGACTGATTAAGGGGCTGATTTTTGTTGGCGCCGTAGCACTTTATAAGCCCAACAAAGGCTTTTATGGATCGTCAATTTAATAATTACTTTTTTGGATGATGAGGTCAGCCTCACGTTACGTTTGAGCCAGACCTCATCCAAAAAAATAAATGTCTATTTACTCATGTAGCCTAACTTCGACAACCTTTCGGCAGGAAAAAGTACTGGTCCGAACACGTCGTCGCTCCAGTCCTCGTTGTAGTATTGCCGACCTTCAACATCTGAAAAAGGCCCGGTACCTGGAATGTGATCGACGAAATCTATGAACCGAGGGACAAGACGTCCCCGTAGGGTGTTTATAGCTGCATCCATACAGAGTACTATCATCGCATTAGGATACTGCCACGCACCGTATTCTAAGTTGTTCTCAACGGCTTGCCTTAAAAATCCATTTGCAAATTCACCACCCCCCATAGGAGGAACTTTCATTCCCTTGTCAAGGTAGGCGCTAACAATCCCCTGTGACATTTGAGCACCTCCCGACCAAATTCCGTCCACCTCGCTTCCGTGTTTTACAATCCAAGTCTCCATGACTCGTTTGGCTTCTGCAGTTGACCAGTTGCCGGGTTGATCATCAATTAGTTCGATCCCTGGATATTTTTCGAAAGTTGCTTTACCGCCAGCCTCCATAATATCCGATGTGGATACGCCTGGGATACCAGTCATCATCAAAACTTTGCCTTTTCCGTTCAAGCGCTTGGCCAGATATTCTGCTAAACCAGCTCCACTAGAGTAGAGATTGGTACCAACTTCTGTAACAAAATTATCCGTTTCAACAGCACTTGCACAGAGGATAACAGGGACTCCCTGAGCCATTGCTCGTTCTACTGGGGCAGCCAAAGCTGCTGCTCCCATTGGCACAAGAATAAGTGCATCTGGTTCTTGAGCAAGTAGGTCCTCCACTTGAGGCACCTGTTTATCGGCTGATGCCTGAGCATCTGCGTAAAGAAGTTCTTCAATTACACTTGAACCTAATTGTTCGGCATACCAATTAGCGTGCTCATCGAATAAAGCGGACCAAGAATTACTAGTTCCTTGAGCAGCTAGTGCAATACGATAAGGCCCATCCTTCCGAAATTCGGATGTGTCATAATTCTCTCCCTTTCGCTTAAGTACGCTTTGTAAGTAAGGGGAGGCTTGGATTTCAGCTTCAGTGAACCTATCTCCAGCAGACACTTGTAAAGCCGTAGAAGCTACTAAAATTGCTAGCCCCACTTTCAATTTATCAAAGAATTGGATTTTTTTTCTCATCTAACCCTCCTATAGAGTTGAAAACTAATTAGAAAAAAGGAAAACTTATGATGCAACACTTAATGATGTCAATCTAAGATGCAATTCACAAGGATTGATGCACCTTAGCATTTTGAAAAAATGATTAAAGTCATCAATTTCACTGCAAATTAATTTTCATAAGAGGATTGAAATGGAAGAAAAATATTCCAATGCTGAGCACCAAAAGCCAGTCGGAAAAATGAACAAAGAAGAAATAGACGTATTTCTTGACAAGGGCTACACATTGCGGTTAGCGTGCCTTAAACCGGATGGTTCACCGTTTGCCGTTCCATGTTGGCATCATTGGGAAAGTCAGGAGGTATGCGAAAATGGTTCATCATGCGATTGTACCAATGGATGTTTCTGGGTAATTCCAAGAGCTAAATCCAAATGGGCTGAGTATTTGAAAAACGACTCTCGCTGTAGCTGGGTTGTGGATGATGATCAAACGATGGAAAAAGTTATTTGTGAAGGAATAGCGGAATTGGTCGAAGAAAATGTTGTTGAAGGGCAGTGGGTTGGCATTGCTGAAAAAATGTCTTTGAGGTATCTGGGCCCAGACGGCCCAACTTATCTTGGGCCGACACTAAATCAACCAAGATGGCTTTTCAGACTACGACCTACAAAATTGCGAAGTTGGCAAGGTGTTGGATGGGCAAAAAGTTATTGGGTTACTTCTACAGGTGGACCAAGTTGGGCTGAAGCCCATCACAAAAGCTAATTAAATCGAAGACCAATTTTGATTTTCTTTAAGTAGCTTATGCTTTGAGTCTTCTGGGTTGCCACTATCAGCGTTTTTAGGTCATTGGGATTGTCGATATCAAGTGCAATCCCATGAAAATGCTTTGATTGACAAGAGAGATTCAATTTAATTCCCCGCCGAATATGTTCAGCGTAACTGTCTATCCCGAAACAGAAGGGGAGGATATTGGGTGGAGAAAGAAGCATACAGTTTGTACCCTTGAAATCATGAGAGGGCACAATTGTCAATCCCTGATGTGATGCATGATCAATTGCTATCTGCTGAAACTCTGATTCGCTTACTAGTGGGATGTCTGCTGGAAACAAACACATTGTTTTGATTCCCTGCAAGCTTAACCAATTTGCGGCCTTCTTTGCAGCACTATTGAGCCCTGAATCTACAAAGGTCTCAAAATGCAGTGCGCCCATCTTGTCGGCAACCAGAAATCCTTCTTTACAATTTGTTGCAACCACGATCCTGTCGAAAACGCCGCTTGTTTTTGCGGCAGCTAAGACATCTTCCAACATTTTGAGAGACAAAATTCGCCGCTCCTCGATTGAAAGAATTGATGAGAGTCTCTGCTTTGCTTTCTGAACTTGTTTAAACGGGATGACTGCCCACACAAAATAATAATATGGGATGAGAGTTTCAGATAGAGTTAGCGTACCTAAGCGTTTTCTCAGCAAGCTTAACCTTGGTTTCCAGATCATTCATGATCGTATCAGCCACTAGCACTGAGATGCCAAGTTTTTCAATTTTTTTCGCCTCTTTATGGTCTTTCTGATCTAGCACAAAACCATGAATCAATCCTTGGTAGTGCTTTGCAACGGTAGATGCAGAAACCGTGTAGCCAAGCTCTCGCAAATTCTTTGCTGCAGGTCCTTTAATCGCAGTTCCACCAACAATAGGTGTGACTGCTACTATTTTTGCTCCAGAGTCAACGAATGCTTTTTTTAGCCCTTGAACTGAAAGGATTGGATCGATGCTGAGTAAAGGATTGGAAGGACAGAAAATAATTGTTTCTAGTTCTTTACTTTCAAGAGCTTTTGTCAATTCTGTTGTAATTTGAGCAGATTCGGAACCCTGGAAGTACAGATTTTGGATACTTGGAATGCAGCGTTCTCGAACAAAATATTCCTGGAAACTTAAAACCCCCATATCTGTTTCCACGATTGTTCGTAAATAGTCATCGGTTGCAGGCACAATAGCAGCTCCAATGCCAAAATTTTGTCTGAAATAGATAGTGATTTCTGAAAGACTTTGGCCAATTTGAAGTCGACGTGTGCGTTCTACATGCGTAGCCAAGTCCCGATCACCAAGCTGAAACCATGAGTCCCCTCCAAGTTCCCTCATTGCGGACATGAACTCCCATGTTTCATTTGCTAACCCCCAGCCTTGCTCGGGATTTGATTTTCCAGACAATGTATAAAGTAATGTGTCGAGATCTGGGGATATGTGTAAACCAAAATGCTGAAAGTCATCACCCACGTTGCCGATAACCATCAAGTCTTCAGATTGAATTATTTTTTCTAGTCCCAGTGCTAACTTTGCGCCTCCTACACCTCCAGAGAGAGCAATGTACTTGACTTGGATTTCGGTCTTTGCAGCTTCCACTATCGAATCAAAACTTGAAGGTGATTGATGATATTTAATTGATGAGAATCACTTTTCGCTAACAAATTCAGTAATCAGAACCATGAAATCGTTATAATTTTTCTCACTGTTTTGAACGCTTATTGAGATTCATGACGGTTTACAACGCTATATTGTTGTTCAATCAAAACCAAGCAAAACCCTGTAATCTAAAATAGTCAAAAGAGTCCTAACCTCTGTCCATGCAATGAAAACTTGTTGGAAATTTAGTTGAAGAATTCTTTGAGGAATGGAAGACGGTGAGCACAAAATCACCCATCTGCTGAACAGACTACATTCGGTTCCCTCTCACAGGGGGAGATAATAAAGGGAATAAAGTGTAGTTTAATTGCGATGTCTCCTCAGCGAGATACGTACAATACAACATCGTTCATGCAATCGAAGACCAAGGCCAGTGCGATTTTCGGTGCAACAAAGAACCTCGAAGCAGTAAAGTAGTTAAAGTCATACCAGTGTCGTAGCCAACGGCACCTAATCAAGCATCGAGCAGAGCAGGACCCTCAACATTGCTAGTAATTACAAAATGTCCTAGCAAATAAAAATTTAAAAATCTCGACTCGGTCTAAATTTAAGTAAAATCTTCAAAATTTAGTCAAATTAATACTGTTTTTCTTTATTCAAGTTGTCATCCCAGAAATGATTCTGTAAGAATTTAACTGAGGATTCCAGGGCACTTTTCGTACCTATTCTTCTTAGTGCCTCAGTAGCAATATTAGAAGCGTAACCATTGGAGCAGCTTAGTACTTTTTTCAGTAAATTCTCCAAGGCACTTTGATTTGTCTGACCATCCACTGCAGATAAAAGTAGAAACGCTGAATTCACTTCAATTTGTTCTTGAGCATTCCAACCTCTCAATACTAATGGATCACACCATTTTTCATTCTTGGTAGAAAAAATTTTTTCAATAGGCTTTATTGCCAAATCAAGATTACCACCAATTGAGCTGAGTGTATCAAGCGTTTGCCTGACAACTACTTGCTCAGAACTATTAAGTAAATTAACTAACTCTGGCTTTGCTGCTTCTGCTTCTGCTCCAATTTCACCCAGCGCAAAAATCATATTCAGAACAACCCAAGGGTCACTATGACTTAACTGATTTATTAATTCGGGTACAGCTTCAATTCCAATCGTTCCAAGTGTATAAGCCGAATCATCAAAGAGC
>AGAU01000146.1 GCA_000224765.2 SAR324 cluster bacterium JCVI-SC AAA005
TTTTTTCGATTCTTGGTCTCCACTTCTCGGGTAATTCAAAATTTGACTTGTGGCTACCTGGTATACAGGCAAATCCACCATCTCCTGGAGAAACTGTGTTTAACTCAAATGCTACAGCAATCAGACCGTTGAAAAATCGACCATTGCTGTAGCGGTAGAAGCATTGACCCCCATCGGTTGGCCCCACGAGATCTTTCATTCCACCAGCGCCCTGACCTCCGCCATGGAGGGATAATGGACGGCTGATTTCCTTATTTGCAATAAGCATATAGTCATGGTCAAAGACGGTAATTTACTCCAAGTAGGGTCTCCAAGTATGGAGTGATAGTAGGAATATCGATAAGGTCAATGAATGGGCCACCCCAATCTAGTAAAGCAGGTGGAAGACCATGCTATATCATCGTCGTTTACGAACGCGTACGATCTGATCCCCC
>AGAU01000145.1 GCA_000224765.2 SAR324 cluster bacterium JCVI-SC AAA005
CCCCCCCCTGCATTTTGACCATATTCAGCGCCGCTTCGTGATTGCCGATATTGGTAGCGCCACAGCAATCCTCCAGCACAAGGCATTCGAAGCCGCGGTCATTGGCTTCACGCATGGTGGTTGATACACAAACATCGGTGGTGATGCCACAGATCACCAGATTATCAATGCCGCGTGTGCGCAAGATCAATTCCAGATCAGTAGCGCAGAAGCTGCCTTTTCCCGGTTTGTCTATTATAGTCTCGTTTTGTAATGGATAAAGTTCCTCAATAATATCCCATCCAGGCTCCCCACGCACCAGGATCATACCGCAAGGTCCCTTGTCGCCGATACCTGCTCCAATTTGTTGCGAACGCCAGCGCTTGTTTGCTGGCAGATCGCTGAGATCACGACGATGACCTTCCCGAGTATGAATTATATGATAGCCTTTGGCTCGCATGGCGGCAAGAACACGCTTGATAGGCTCAATAGGTGCTCGGGTTAAAGAAAGATCGTAGCCCATAGCATCGACATAGCCGCCTTTACCACAGAAATCTGTCTGCATGTCTATCACGATTAGAGCCGTGTTACCCGGTCGCAAATCACCATTCCAAGGCCATGGGTAGGGCTGCGAACTAATACAATGTCCTTCTTTTTTTTTATCAATCATTCTGCAACCTCCTTTTCCTTCTGGCCATAATATCGCTCAGGGGTAGGAAATCCAAAGGAGGTACCGTCTGTTACCTGCACGTCTGCTTCCCAGATAAGTCTGTAGCGACCGGCAGCCAAGTCCTTCATGTAAGTGTAGGGACAGTCTTGCGCACCACCTTTTACCGCAACATAGCCACGATGGCCGAGTTGATATATGTTATTTTCTACACCCCAATTAGCGCGTGCTTCTCGCAAAAGATCAGGTCGTACCTCAGCGGTAATGATTTCATCAGTACGACCATTTGACCCGTGAGCCAGTATCGTTCCATCGAAATTTACAATCATACCTTCCCCCATGCTGTCGAAGGTGCCGTCAGTTCCACTCATGCAGACATTTGCGGTAATCATCAAGTTACAGAAAGCATTTGACTGGTTAGTGAATTTCCAACTATCTCGGATAGGAGCAGTGTATCCTGCAGTACGAAGCATGATCTCTGCTCCTTGATAAGCAGCTTCTCGGGCTACTTCTGGAAACATGCCGTCATGACAGATAACTAGGGCGAGTTTTGCTCCTTTGGGTCCTTCAATAACTGGAATGCCTAAATCGCCCGGTTCCCATGGTTCGACTGGCACCCATGGATGTAATTTACGGTAATAGAGTTTCAAGTTGCCGCTATCGTCAACAATGATCCCAGAATTGTATGGATTACCGCCGGAATTGTTTTCCATTACAGAAAAGCAACCCCAGATTTCGTTATCTACACAGGCTTGTTTCAGAGCAGCCACCTCAGGCCCGTCAATCGAACACATGATTTCGGGATTGGTATCCATTGATAGGCCATGCAAAGCGTATTCAGGAAATACCACTAAATCCATTGTGGCCATATTACGTCGGGCCTTGCCGACCAGCTCTACAATTTTTTGGGTCTGCTCCGCCAGATCAGTCGTTGTCTTAACGATGGGAAGTTGAAGTTGGACCATACCGATTACAATGCCCTCAGAAGACTTATTTAAACCACCTAAACCATTCATTCCGTTCTCCTATTTGGTTATTGACAACTCGCCAGGAGCGCCAGTCATGGCCCGGGTAGGCGAAGAGGTGAAAATTAATACGCATAGCGTTAGAACATATGGCGCGGCGTAAAACAGGTAGTAGCCATCGGATAGGCCGACCGATTGAAGGGCTGGTCCTAGTGCTCCAGCGCCGCCAAACAATATTGCGGCCCAGACACATGCAATTGGGTTCCAGCGAGCAAAGATTACTAATGCAACAGCCATTAAGCCTTGGCCTGATGAGATGCCCTCATTCCAACTGCCGGGATAAAAAAGAGACAAATAAGCTCCACCAATGCCAGCAAAAGCGCCCCCAATGGCCGTGGCTACAGCTCGAATTAAAGCTGGTCGGAGGCCCATTGCTCTGGCGGCATTGGTCGAATCCCCAACGACCCTTATCAAAAGACCAATGCGTGTAGCAAAGAACATCCACCAAAGCCCAATAGCAGCGAAAATGCCTATAATGAATAGTACATTGACTCGTAGGGCAGCTTTTACCTGGGGGATTACCGACCACCATCCAAATTCGATTGATGGCAGGTCCGGTGCGACTGGTTGTATATATGGTTTACCGAAAAAGAAGGCGAGCCCCATACCAAGCAACATGAGCGCGATGCCAATGGCGATGTCATTGACTCTCGGAAGGGAACATACAATGCCATGAAACAACCCAAAGAGGCCACCGGTAAAGGCTGCAGCCATAATTCCGATCAATGGCGATCCTGTCTCGTATGCTGCAGCATAGCCAGTCATAGCACCAAAGATCAGAGTGCCTTCAAGGCCCAAATTAAATCGACCTGAGCGCTCGGTCAGCACCTCCCCCAGGGAGACAAACATGAATGGCGTGGATACCCGGATTGCGCCACCAAGTATTGCGATCGGAATCGCCCAAAGGCCAAGATCTGTTTCGGTCATTTCTCAGATTCTTGAGAAACTGGATAAAATATACGGAATCGTCCGTAAAGGGACTCAGAAAGCAGAATTGAGACGAAAACCAAGCCTTGTAGCACTAATACTGTTGCGTCTGGTAGCCCCATGCGTCGCTGGATAAGGCCGGAGGAGGCTTCAAAAGCTGCAAGCAGAATCGCAACCGGTATAATCGCAATGGGATTTTGACGTGCTAGAAAGGCTACGAGGATTCCCGTGTAGCCGTATCCAGAAGCTAGCGAGGCATTAGCTGAACCGTGGATTGCAGCAACTTCAAACATTCCCGCCAACCCCGCAAATGCTCCCCCAAGAGAAGTGAAACAGAGGATTAAGCGTCCAACTGGCAAACCCTGAACTTGAGCTGCCCTGATATTGCCACCTGCAATGCGCGCAGCGAACCCCAAGGTTGTGCGTTCTAGCAGAACCCAGGAGACCAGGCAGCAGAACAATCCAGCAATAAGACCCCAATGCACATCCCAACCTGGGATGTCACCGATTCTGAGATGAGCTGCTATGGGAGCGGTTGAGGGTTTGTTAAGGCTGTCCGGATCTCGGAACGGCCCTTCTACAAGATGGTTCATCAGGGCGATTGCAATATATGCCATCAGCAAGCTGGCGATGGTTTCGTTAACACCGCGATAATGGCGCAGTAGACCAACCGCACCAATCCAGACCCCAGCTACCAGCATACTTGCGGTTGCTAAAAGCAAGATCGCTATTATTCCAGGAAGTCCGGAAACTGAACCAGCTAGCACCCCGAAGGTTACACCACCTAATACAATCGCTCCTTCGCCCCCGATTACCATCAGCCCAAGTCGTGCCGGAAGAGCGACGCACAATGCTGCGAAAAGGAGTGGCGCAGTTCGCGAAAGGGTATTTTGCCAAGAAAAAGATGTTCCAAAGCCGGCCTTGTATACCAAGGCATAGAAATCAAGAGGGGATTTTCCGAGAAAATATAGAAAAAGCCCGAAAGTTAAGAACCCGACAAACAGCGCTCCAATCGGTAGTAAAACGGCCTCGCTACGCTTTCCCAACGTTTCAAGCCAGACATCTGTCAAGAAAATTTTTTCCTTGCTGTGACTGATGTTCTGGTCTGCCGTCTTCATGTCGTTCGAGTTTTTATGAGGTTGATCCGATCACACCCTCAACGAGGTAGTTCATGCTTTCGAGCGAGATGTCTGTTTCGACCAAGCTCTCGCCGGCGCTTAAAATTGTGTTGCCAGCATTGTCTCTAAGTGGGCCTTTGTATGCTGCAAAGTTACCCCTAAGCATCTCAGCTTCAGTATCTTTGAACTGGGAACGGGCTGCATCGCTTACTGCTGGACCAAGAGGAGACATTTTTATATAACCCTCTGCCAGACCGCCGCGGTCAAAATTTTTGATAGCTCCTCCGTCAAGGACGGTTTGCACCATACGGGTGTAAACACCGCTCCAGTTCCATTCCGCCCCAGTAAGATACTTTTGAGGTGCTAATGGCGACTGGTTAGCGTGATAACCGCAGACGTAACTACCTCGCCCTGCTGCGGTTTCCATAACCACCTTAGGTCCATCCACGTGGCAAGTGATAACGTCGCAGTTCGCATCAGCAAGTGCATTAGTGGCCTCAGCTTCCTTTACTGCCAACGACCATTCGCCAGTAAATATCACTTGACAAGTAATTGCAGGGTCTACCTGACGTGCGCCCAGAAGGTAAGAATTGATGTTCTGCAGAACCTGAGGAATAGGCTTGGCAGCAACGAAACCCAGTTTCTTGGAGTTAGACATGTGACCGGCCACGATTCCGTTAAGATACTGTCCGAGGCCGATGTAGCCAAAATAGGAGCCAACATTCATAGGGTGTTTGTCGGCCAACCATAAGCCGGCGGCATGCTGGAATCGAACATTTGGATACTTTGGGGCGATTTCCAATATATGTGGATCGAAATATCCAAAGGAAGTTGGGAATAAGAGTGCAGCACCGTCGAAATTGATTATTGATTCCATGGTCTTTTGCACGTCCACAGTTTCTGCCACATTTTCTTCTTCGACAACATTAACACCTTTCATCAGCTTAACAGCCGCGGCTCCTTCAGCATGTGCCTGATTGTAGCCAAAATCGTCTTTTGGACCCACATAGATAAAACCAACGGTGAGTCCGTGGCTTCCGGCATTGGCCAACTTTGGCATTGAGCCAAGCGCGTAAGAGCCAGCTAAGGCAGCACTTACTTTCAAAAAGTTACGGCGAGAAAATAATGTAGAAGACATGATCTTGATCTCCTTGGATAACTAATTTTTGATAGAAACCGCCTTTAGGTTCACAATTACCTTTTTACCGAAAATCTTATTTTGCACAAAAAAAGGCTGTTAACTTCTGCTTATTTTGCACCACACTAGTGCCAAATATGCACATTCTGTAGCGAGCTAACTTTTTGCTTTCTATTCACTTGCCCAAATAAATTTTTTTATTGTAATCAGTCGCACCTGTTTGATTGGAAATACACTGAACAGATTAAACTATCTCTGATCGTCAACTTTTCTAAATGTAAACAAAGTAACGGTCTGACTTCGAATTATCTCTACAAGTAAAACTTGTATGAATCGAGGAAACCATACAGCTTACGAAACAGGAGCTATTATTTGGTTTCATTTTCCAGTTCATACTATTGCTGAGGCAAAAGAGCTTAAGAAAAAATGTCTCAGACTTCGTGTGTAGGTTTGAGATTTCGCAAGAAACCAAACAGCGAGATCTAAATAGATCAGAGGTAGTCATAATGGTAATAGTGATTCAGGAGGTTAGCCATAGCTCAAGAACTTTGAATATACTACTAGCATTGATATCTAAGAATAATACCCCCTACCTCTCGTGATCAAACAGTACTATCTATAGTCTGGACTACTCCACACTCCGCTAAATTTTTATTTTTTACAAAATAAACGGGTGTTGACTCCGCTTGGCTAGAGTTGCGAAGGTGCTGATGCCGTTCTAATTGGAGCACCATTGGAAGAGCTTGAGGCAAGAGTCAAAGAATCACAGGAGTTGATGAGTGAGGCTTCCAAACAGGTTTTGGGAGACTTTGAGTTAACGACTGATGCGGACATTTACCGCTACCCTGAGCGGTACCGGGATGAAGAACGCGGAGGAGCATTTTGGGATAAGGTAATGGGTCTGCTTCCGGAGAACCTACTTCCCATAGATTAGAGTCAGATAACCTGCACACTGTTGAGCACCTACCTGCGCACCAGTGTGCACCTGGGTCCTCTATTAAAATATCTATTTATAATATTATGGTAGCTATTAGAGAAAAGAAGTTAGCCTATAAACATCCCAACCTTTGTGAACTCCAGTCAAAGCAAGAGACCAAGTTTTTTCTTCATCCAAGAGTACAATTGGTGTGGATTGAAAAGGCTGCTCAACTTGGGATACAGGCACTGGTAGTTGGTTTACTGTTGCAGTTCAGGGCAGTGCTGAATGGTAAGGAATCAGTGACTCTACCGAAAGACTTTTTGGCGAAGTTTTGGATTTCCCGCGGAGTCAAACGAAGAGCACTGAAGAGGTTGGAA
>AGAU01000144.1 GCA_000224765.2 SAR324 cluster bacterium JCVI-SC AAA005
AGCTCAAGACGGGAGTCACGCCGGAGCGATGCGATGAAGAATTCCTCTATTTTGATGATGGGAGTAAATTAGCAGCGGATGTGATCTTCTTTGCAATCGGTTACCACTCGATGGATAAGGTCATCGAAAAGCTAATCTCTAAGGAAACCGCTGAGAAGGTTGGGCGATTCTGGGGGATCGGTTCTGGAATTAAGGGAGATCCCGGCCCCTGGGAGGGAGAGTTACGAAATCTTTGGAAGCCAACAAAGCAGTCAAATCTCTGGTTTCATGGGGGGAATCTACACCTCTCCCGCTTCTACTCCAAATACGTGGCACTTCAGATCAAAGGCCGAATGGAACAGGTGAAAATGAAACCGGTGATGCCAAAATGAGTTGAATCTCTGGTAGAGGCAGGTGGATTTGTGATTGAGATTGTTCATTTCACTGAATTTTCTTTGCATCATTTAATACATCTTCCAGAGTGTATTCACCCCTCTGCACCTTTCCTGGCATATCACGAATGTCAGCATCACTGTAGCCAATTGCCTTGAGGTGAGGAATCCAACCAAAGAAAGGTCTCGATTCAGCATCTTGGGGGACCCCATAAATAACCCCCTCATAAGATGAAATCTCAATTAGGTTTTCGAACAGATCGCTGAGAGGCCAACTGTCGAAATCAACATAGTCTTCGATTGGTCGTATCAAACCTGACTGAGACCATGGTGCGATATCTTCGTGGCCTGTCACTACAATGTGTGGTGCGTTATTGGCCTCAGCTGCCAGTGTCACGGCCTGCTTGAATCCACCCCATCCATCAAAGTCATATTTTGTCTCAACGGTGATATTTAATTCTTCACCACGTATGGCAGACTCTCTTTCAAGGATGTCTGCAGCCATGGTAATAGCATCAACGCGATAAGCGTCGGCAACGTTGGATCCCCCTGCCCAAACCTGTATGGTCAAGTCTCTCGCCATTGCTTGACCAAGAGGTAAACTGGCTGCGGTGGCCAGCATCAAACATCCAGTCAATGCGCCTTTCAAACTCACTTTCAACATAACAAACCTCCGAGCTAATTAAGGGATTTACCATCTGTGACAAAGCCCAAACATGAATTGGCAGCGACATATGCCTTGTTCCAAAGATTTTTGAACATTCATTTACTTAGAGTAAATGAACTTGGAAAACTATTTTCCGAAATAGAATCTTTGACTACTTAAAGATAATCGCTAATTGTTTTGAGAATGTTAGCATAATGAAAACAACGCCAACGTAACCAAGACAGGAGTGGCAGCTTAAATTTTTCTGGAAATTTTGAGCTACCACGGGCTAAATTCTTAGTACAGTCGAACAAAAATGGAAAGGTTTTAAATTTCACTTATACTTGGATGAAGTTATTCATTCGATCAATGAGATATTTTAATTTCAAGACAACCAAATTATAAATATGCAATCAAAAAAAGATTATTTTATGATTAAAATTAATTAATAAAACCTTTTGGACTAACCAAATCAGATGGTCAAAATAAACTTTAATCAAGAATGGATGAAACGCTTTGACTGGCCTGATGCTGAGGCTTCAAATTTGCCGCTGGCAATTGCTCATCGTGGGGCTAGCGACTATCGTTCAGAGAACACTCTAGGAGCATTCCAACTGGCGGCTGAGTTGGGTGCTGAAATGTGGGAATTGGATGTGCGGTTGTCTAAGGATGGAGTGGTGGTAGTTTGCCATGATGAAAGCTTAGAGCGAGTGGCAGGCAACCAACTGCGAATCCCAGATGCAACGTGGGAAGAGATAAGCAAAGTCAAACTTCATGGGAACCAGCGAGTACCCAGACTGGAAGAAGTGATTGAACTAGCCCGACAAAATGGTTCTGGTTTGTATATTGAGCTGAAGGCGGCAGAGGCCATCAAACCCACTTGGCAAACTCTCCGAGAACAGAACTTTCAATATGCCGTCATCGGTTCCTTTCAAGCAGAATGGATTGCTAAACTTCGTCATGAAAAGTGCCAGTATCCTCTCTCTGTACTAATACCCATTGGTGTTGATCCCTTCCAATACAGTGCAGTAGCTTCGCCAGACATCATTCATCTATGTTGGAAGCGGGCCTCTGCATCACCCCACGAGTTAGTCACCGAGGAACTGGTGAATTGCTGCCATCAACAAGGCATGGCATTGGTGATCTGGGATGAGGAGCGAGTGGAGGTTCTTCAAGGACTCGATGATTTACCCATTTTGGGGATTTGTTCGGACTGTCCAGAGGTTCTCAAACCCTGGCCTGGTGGTGCAAATGTATTTCCCAGGATAGTTTGCCACCGAGGGGCCAACTTTCTGGCACCTGAAAATACACTACCTGCTGCTAGTATCTGCATTTCACAAGGCTTTGATATAGTCGAGATCGATGTGAGGACTACGGCAGATGGTGAGATTGTCTTGATGCATGATGCCACTGTAGATCGAACGACAGACGGCAAGGGCCTAGTCAAAGAATTGACACTGGAGCAGGTCCGTCGGTTGGATGCAGGGTCTTCTTATTCAAAGATTTATGCTGAAACTAGGGTTCCCACCCTTGATGAATTCCTGGAGCATTGTTGGGGTCGCTGTGGAGCCTATGTCGAGATTAAGGACGCTGATCCGGACAAAGTGCTAGAGAAGGTGGTTACTCACACAATGCTAGAAGATGTGTTTTTCTGGTGCCGAAAAACCGAAGTTCTTCAAAGGATTCGAGATCTTGAGCCGAAAGCCCAGTTAATGGCAACTCGATGGATGTATCCCAGCTTGGTAGATGCGATTGCTGAATACGGGGCGAATATTGTGGAGTATGAGCTGGGGCGGGATGACTTGACAGAGATTGCAAGATGCCAGGCCTTGGGAGTGAAAGTAATGGTTTTCAGCCTTACACACGACTTGTCAAAACTTCAACAGATTGAATCTTTGAATGCTGATCTCGTCAACTTGGATCGACCCGATCTGTTCAAATTACTTAAGCTTTATCCAAGCAGTCTGCGGAGGAAAAAAAACGTTTGATTTAAGGACGGTAAAAAAGTGGGCAGAATCATTAGTGGGAATCGGGACGGCTTATTCTTCAGCTGCTTCCGTTTTTTCATCGAAGAAAGGATGATAAACGCAGCCACTATATTCGATTCTCCCATCAGGCATGGTTGTGTTGCAGAGACGGGCTCCTCTGAATAACGCCTTAATGGTTTTCGCATAGATTAGGCTGGCCCCCATCCAAATTAGCTCGTTGTAGGTTTACGTAGCTCAGGTTAGCACCTTCCAGATGAGCTTTCAGTAGATGCGCTCCCTCTAGGTTTGCTCCTTCAAGGTTGGCCTCTGTCAGATCCGCTCCTTGGAGTGAAGTACCCTGCATGTTGGCATAAGATAAGTTGACGTATGCAATATGGACCTCCTGCATGTTGGCGTTCTGCAGCATTGCTAGCTCCAGCTTTGCATCACTTAGCTGTGCTCGATGCAGGTTTGCTTCTTTTAATACTGCTATAAAGAGGTTGGCACCCTCCAGGTCAGCACCCTCCAAGTTGGCCCCAACAAGCACGGCCTCTGACAATTTTCCTTCGGGACAAGCATTGGTTTCCTTCAGACGTTGAAGATCATATTTACTCAGCTTTTTTTGTCAGACGTAGATTGTATGGCAAACGCATTTGGATTCTGATAACTCATCAACAACAATCATTCATGAAACGCTCCCACCAACAAACATTGCGTCTCCTGTTCAGCATTTTGCATTGTGTTGTAAAGACTGTCCGTACTCACAACACCCAATTGTCCTGTATGATTGGCGCCCCAACAGAATAATTGATTATTGGCTAGGTTGTAAGCACAGGTGAAGGATTGACCGCTTGCAACTTCATCGAGGGGGTAAGCCGAACCTTAGCCATTGGTTTCAGCAACAGTGACTAGTGTTACTAAATTAGTGGATGATCAATCTCCTACATTATTGTCTCCCCAACATTCGAGCGTGGTTCGATTGTCTACTGTGGCACAGGCTGTTGCCATTCTGACATAGATGTCCTGATCATCGGTGATACCTAACACCTGTACAGGATAACCTCTATCAATTGATGTTTCGTCACCATCTGTCTCTCACTTTCACTTCCACATCACCAGGTTCAGCCACACCAGTGGCTGAACCTGGTGCGCTCCCACCATTGACTTGATTAGTGTTTGTGTTCCCATCACCAACAGGTTTCTGCTGAACCAGGATCATTGTATGGCTTAGTTCCACCACCAACCTGCCCATATCGTCCATGACCCCAGTAAGTGCCTGTCCTGCCAGCTAACAAGACTCATCTAGATTCTCTGCCAAGCTGCATGCCTAAAACTGAAATCTCAGTCAGAAAAATGAATTTTGACTAAAAAATGTAAAATTTCATTTTGTATCTAAAACAATCTAACAAAAATTCACAATAAATAGGCCTTACATGTAGTTGACAAACAGAAATTTATGACTCAACTGGAGAAAACTTATCTCAAATTCATACTGAAGGAATTGAGCATCAGAAATTAGCGTTGTGCATTTGACTGAAGATAATCCTATCGAGTTTGGGCTGGCGCCAGAAAGTGAATCCGAAATTCTTGGAGGAATCTGGGCTAATTCAGAATATCTAGCTTGGATCATTTAATCTTTCCCTGAGGTGACACCAACGATCAATGAGGACTGAACCACACCAGCTTTCTAAAGCTTTAAAAGTTTCCAGGTCTCTGGAGAAAGTCCGTTTGATCGATTCCTAAGTTGGGATACGATAGCTTTGACAGATCAACAGCAGGAGGGAAAGCGGCTCTTCAACGGTCAACGTTTTGGCTGCAGTCAACGCCATTAGGGCATTAATTTAATAGTTTCCCATTAGGATACCCGTCAAACCGAGCCTTGCAAGGATTTTCCGTTCTTTAACATTGGGCTCTATGACGTTGACAGGACAGGGAGTTATCCAGCATTTGACCAGAGGAACTATGACCTAAAATTTAATCCTGGAGATTGAGGTCTTTTTCGGCCTCCTTAACTAAGGAACGTGGCGGTGATACCGCCCTACATGGCAGATGATAGCTTCCCCAATCTCAGACCTGTGTTGAGTCATTACAATAAGGTAGGGACTTCTACGGAAAACCGAACCATCGCTGGAAATGGCAGAGAGAATCTGCTGAAGTCTAAACTGATCCGACCTTTCCGGTCTAACCAGCATGAAACCGATACTGTGATTGCGATTTTGGGAGGTTTGAGGGATCGAGGATTTCTCACTGACCCTGCCTTTGCCAATCCCTGGCCCAAGTATCATCCTGCCAGTGCTTGACCAAGAGAACTAGATAGGTGGGGAATTGGGCAGCGTTACCTCTAGAAGGGAAAGTAGCCATGCTGTTGGAAGCCGGAAAGATTCGATTGTCCAACGTTGAAGCTTTCACTGGTATATTTTCACGAGCTAGGCTAACGAGCGGCGTATTAAATATTCATCTGGAACAATCTTCTTTGTCCCACGTTCTAGCTTGGCCTCTTTGATCAGAAGCAGGTCTCTCAATCAGAAAGTTTCAATCATGATCAATCTTGCAAACACCGATTTACAAATCTCACCTCTCTGTCTTGGTGGAAACGTCTTTGGCTGGACCGCTGATGTCGTTGATTCAGAAGCAGTGCTCAGTCACTTTGTTGGTAATGGCGGAAACTTCATTGATACAGCAGATATGTATTCACAATGGGGCGAAGGACACGTGGGCGGGGAATCCGAGAGGATTATTGGCAACTGGCTCAAGCGAAGAGGAGACCGTAACTCCATAGTGCTTGCTACCAAGGTCGCCAAAATGGATAAACGTCGAGGGCTGTCTGCGCAGAATATCCGTGCAGCTTGTGAGGAGTCCCTGCAGCGACTCAAAACGGATTACATTGACTTGTACTATGCCCATGAGGATGACCCGAAGACATCAATTGAAGAGACCTTGGAGGCTTTTAATGCATTGGTTCAGGAGGGTAAGGTGCGCTACATCGCGGCCTCAAACTTTACTGCTCTACGCCTGCAGAAATCAATAGAAACTTCCAAAAAAGCAGGGATGACTTGCTACGTAGCTGCCCAGGATCACTACAACCTACTGGAGAGAGACTACGAAACCTCACTCAAGCCCACTATGTTGCAAAATTCACTCAGTCAATTCTCTTACTTTGGCTTGGCTCGGGGCTTTTTGACGGGAAAGTATCGGCTTGGGAAAAAAGTCAATTCTGTACGCTCCAGAGGAGTGGCCGGGTACCAGAACACTCGTGGTTGGAAGCTATTGGAAAAACTGGATACACTTGCTCAGCAACATCAAACTACGGTTTCAGCAGTGGCCTTGGCCTGGTTACGTGCTCAGCCTACCGTCGCTGCTCCGATTGCTTCGGCTCGCAACCTTGATCAACTCAAGGAAATTATGATAGTGGTGGAGCTCTCTACTGAAGAATTGGAGGCGCTGAGCAATTCTTGAGTAGTTTGTAAATTTCATATCTACAAGTTTGCTAGCCCTGCTTCACCGATAGAGCTCATATATATTTATGTGGGATTTTCCAAGGCTTTTAGCCGAGCTTACATATAAATAGAATCAAGGAAGCGACCGAACCTGAAACTGATGTTCCGAAGCACAAGACTCTCCACTGTGTCAGTAACTCCTGCAGGAACTACAGCCTACTGTCTTGTTAACTTAATTCAGGATTGAGATAAACCGAATCTTCCAAGGTTAAGAAATAACCCGTTATTGGACGATAGGAGCTTGCTTAGGCATAGTCCGAAATTTTTTCAACGACTTCCGCAACAAGGTAAGGTAGCCCCTTGCCTAAATGGATTGGGCGCGGACGGCCATTTTCTCAAGGCTGGGGGTGCCCATTCCCAGAATTAGTTACCAAGCAATACCTGATCTGCGTAGATCTTCTGAATCTGTAGCAGATCATAAACAACGAGGGGTCGGATTTTCAAGGAGTGTCAGCTTAAAATCAACGCTTAACTCAGTTACCTCCCCAAGAATCACGCAAGGTGACGATACGATTGAAGACTAAGGAATCTGTTTTGGAGTCTCGAGAATCTAGACAGAAGTAGCCAAGCCGTTCGAATTGATAGGCCGTTCCTGCGTCAGCTTTTTTTAAATTTGGTTCTAGCCAGGCTTGCGTAAGAATTTCCATCGAGTACTGATTGAGGTCAAGCAGGAAGTTCTTATCTGGGTTATCACTGCCAGGAGTTGGTTCGGAGAAGAGCCGATCATAAAGTCGTACCTCGGCTGGGATGGCATGTGCTGCAGAGACCCAATGAATGATTCCCTTGACCTTACGGCCCTCAGGTTTGCGACCTCGGGCGGTGTTGGGGTCGTAAATGCAATGAAGCTCTTTAATCTTACCAGAGGCATCCCTGACGACTTCGTCGCAGCGAATTACATAGGCGTTACGTAGTCGCACTTCTCCACCTGGAACCAACCGATAGAATCCTTCCGGTGGATCTTCGTTGAAATCATCCTCTTCAATAAAAATTTCACGGCTCATAGGAATGGATCGTCGTCCACGATCAGGAAATTGCTGATGAACGGGGGCATCCAACTCTTCAACCTGATCCTCGGGCCAGTTGAGAATAATTACCTTCACCGGACGCAAGACCGCTAAAGCTCTTGGGGCCTTGGAGTCCAGGTCTTCACGGATGCAGTCTTCCAAGACGCTCATGTAAATGTTGCTTTCTGCTTTGGAAACGCCAATGCGTTCGGCAAACAGTCGAAGACTTTCTGGAGTGTATCCTCGTCTTCGCAAGCCTGAAATGGTCGGCAGGCGTGGGTCATCCCACCCAGAGACATGTCCTTCTTCAACGAGCTGAATCAAGCGTCTTTTACTGAGCACGGTGTATTGTAAATTTAGGCGGCTGAACTCGATCTGGCGTGGGTGACAGGGTACGTCAAGCTGGTCCAATACCCAGTCATAAAGAGGTCGATGATCTTCAAACTCTAGAGTGCAGAGGGAATGGGTAACGCCTTCGAGCGCATCAGAGAGGCAATGCGTATAATCGTACATCGGGTATAGGCACCAGTCATTGCCCGTCCGCTGATGAGGCACCTTCCGGATCCGATAAATCACAGGGTCACGCAGATTGATGTTCGGAGAAGCCATATCGATCTTAGCTCGTAGAACATGAGTTCCATCATCAAATTCTCCTGATTTCATCCGCCTAAATAAGTCTAAATTCTCTGCAATGGAGCGATCGCGAAAGGGGCTCGCTGTACCCGGTTCAGTAAGAGTTCCACGCTGTTCCCGAATACTGTCCTGCGATTGGCTATCAACATAGGCCTTACCCTGCTGGATTAAATCTTCAGCGAAGACATATAATCGTTGGAAGTAATCGGAGGCATGGGTCAGCAGATCTTTCCAGTCAAAGCCTAGCCAGAGTACGTCTTCGAGGATCGCTTGCACGTACTCCTCGTCCTCATTGATTGGGTTCGTGTCATCAAAACGCATGAAGCAGTGCCCGGGGAATTCCTTGACCAGGCCAAAATTTAGAAAAATCGACTTGGCGTGTCCAATATGGAGATAGCCATTTGGTTCGGGAGGAAATCGAGTGACGATCTCTTGATGTTTGCCGGATTGGAGATCTTCCTGAATAATATTGCGGATGAAGTGAGTGGAGCGTACAGGTTCGGGCGATGGCATTCTAAACGTTGGCTACGTGGTTGGAAAAAATGGAAAATTAAAAAAATTCTCCTGAGAACTGCCAAGATGTGCAAGTGGCATGATTACTGAGCGGTCTCAAAAAATAAAAATACTACGAATCGATCACGGTAGATTACATGTGACTGGTTATCACAGATGCTCATTCTGGACTTGTCTCTATCCAAGGCATGTATTCCTAATACACCGATGTACTGATCAATTCTTCCTAGTTAGCGGTTCTAAATAAAATTGAATTCACAATTTTAAACCGCAGAAAGCATGGAACTCATGGAACCGATTAGACCAAATGAGACTGAAAAGGAAAATAATGAAGATGGAAACAATCAACCTCTGATCGGCAGTGCGGTTGTGATCGGGATTGTGCTGGCTTTGGTGGTAATTATTGAGATGGGTGGACTGCAACTCTGGGAGTGGATTCAAAGTCTCGAGGAAGTGGCGCAGTAGAAAGTGGAAGGAGAAGACAAGACTGAGACTTGCAAGGTAGACTAATAGGAATGATTCGTTAGAAAGTGAAGGTCTGATGAGGCGAGAGTGAGGTGGTTTCTCCACGGGTCCCCCTTGGTGGAAGCGTTTCGCAACCAATTCGCTAGCCCCCCACAATCACTGAATGATACTTTCTTGATTGCGCAAAGTCAGCAAGGCTGATCTTTTTTAGATGGAAACAATTTTAGTCAATGAAAGTATTTTTTCGAAAGCAACGTTTCGCAACCAATTTCAACCCATTCTTAAAGCATGAGCAGACAATATGAGTTCAATTGAACCATACAAAAACAAGCCCTGTCCCTGCTCGCTGGTGGTCAAGGTGTCGATGAGGTCTGCGATGCTCTCAACATTCAACGGACAACGCTTTGGCGCTGGCGTAAACAGCCTGAGTTTATCGCTAGCTGGAATTAGATGGTTAAGCAGGGTAAAGAAAAGCAAATCCAAGAGTTGTTAGAATTACAGCACTAAGCCATCAATATTCTTGTGGATTGTTTGTCCAATCAGAATCAACTACTGCGATTCAAAGCCGCAGTTACCATTGTTGAGAAGGTAGGTGCTATGCCGGAAGGGCTTGTATACGCTGAGGGAACTCTTCACAAGCAGCTGCAAGGGGAGAAGTTTCGGAAACTCAGCAACCCGAAATAAGCTCTGGATCGCGAGCTGTCATTGTCTCAATGTTAGATTCAAGCTATATCAATGCTCTGGATAGGTAGGCACGATCAGATCGCTAAAGCCAATTACTGGTGTCGAAAGAATCTTGTACTTTATTACATTAAAAAGTC
>AGAU01000143.1 GCA_000224765.2 SAR324 cluster bacterium JCVI-SC AAA005
CCGCGCAGCGGCATCTGCAACGGCTGCCCCCAGCAAGATTGCTCTGCTCTTTTGAAAAATTTTCATCCGGAATAGCCCAATCAATATTGAAAAATTTAAGTACAAATATATATGATTAGTATTTTTAGCTAAAAAAGTTCTTTCAGTCTTAAAATATCTTTTCTTCTCCACTTGAGATTGAAAATTAATTCAAAAATAATTGATATTTAATTGAGTCTTTTTTAAAATTTAACAACTATAATAAAGAACTTAATTTTTAAAAATAAATTTTTTAAAGTATTCTAGTTATCTTTAGAAAGGCTGAAAGATCACCCATGTAAAAAAGAACCATAAAAAACCTATTAACCATAATCTTAAATTTTTACAGTTCAAGTCGTAATAAACAGTATGTAAAAGTGGATCTAGAGAATTTCAATAATTTTTATCAGCAATGTTTATTTTTTGAATTCGCTCAAAAATTCCACTCTAACTTACAGTGAAGACTCATTGGGAAAGATAATGATGTTGGTAAATACAAGTTTTTGAACTTTTAAGAGTCTAATTTATGATAATTAGTTATGAGTAGATTCATCCTCAGTAAACTCAACTTCTAAAAGAAGATTCTGTAAGCAACTTAATTTGTCAACCTGATAAAATATTTATCGTTGGGTGATTTTTCTAGTACTGTTTTTTAAAAAAAATCAACAGTTTAAAGAGATTCAAAAAAAAGAATTTAAAGAATATCGAAAAAAGTTGGTTTACCAAATATAAATATATCTATTTTTCAATTGTTTCTCTCTTATATTTGTAATTAATTTCAATATTCGTGAACCTTAAAAAGGTAACCAACAAACTAGCGCTAGATTTGGTAGGCATGTTGGTGCCGCATTTGGTGATAGAGATTAACCTAAGCCAAGGTCAGATTGAGAAAATAGACACTCTTCTCACACTGAAATTTCCCCAACTAATCTTCCAATCAGAAACCAAATGGCGGCTAACCAGCACTATACTACAAGCAAGTGTTTTGGAGTGTGCGGAGCAACTGACAACGCTTCGACAGGAAGAGCCGAAGCGAATACGAGACTATGTTGTTTGTCCATTTGGTAAGCATCTGCGGTTTCTGATTCAGAAATTAGACGGGAATCCCAGGGTGGTAAGCTTTCAGATTTACCAGCATTGTCCATAGATGTTACTTAATACAAGCTTCGAGAAGCAAATATAATCCTTAGAAAATATCATCTACCGGTTGAACTCCGAAAGATATGGCCAAATGGTGCGTTGGCCAAGCAAAATGCTCACGGCTAGTTTGCTAGGAGTTAAAAAGCTAACTCGGGAAGGCGGCTGAATGTTTAAAAGGGATACACGTTTAAGGGAGTTAATGGATATTGGCAAAATTGATGAATTGAACATTGGTTTCTGTTTTGCTGAAAGATTCACAAAAGCTTTGAAACTGTTGCTCAAAATAGCATCTGAGAAGAAGGTATTAGACCCTCAATAAATCAGAATGGATAATAGCTGCCAGCGAGCTAGAAACATTTATGAGTCCCTTTCTCCAATAAAGAAAAGATCCTCCCTAGCCTTCTCTTCTTAGTTCACAGAATTATAGTTTCGGGTTGGACTCTCATGTTTTAATCATAATTTCTGCGCATCGAGGTGACTTCAGGTCTCCTCTCCGTCAACAGATCTATAACTCAATGTAATTTGGTTATTTAACCACACCTTCCTAAAGAATATTATTTCACAATCTTAGTATCAATTTCTGCGACCTTCGCTTTGCTCAAATTAATCTAGATAACTTCTGCTAAACTAGATCTTGTATTGTTCTCGCTTTGTTGGATCGTAAAGATGATCGCCTCCTGATATGACTAAATTTAAGTTATATCTTTTTTATCACTATTCAAAATTGTTTAAAAAAACTAGAAATTGATGTGTATGATAAACCCTTTAGTTAATTCAATGCTACAAAATGACCTGGTTCTAATTCTAGCATTTTAGAAGAAGTAGATACAAAATCAGCTGCTTTAACTCGCGAGGGAATTTCTTCAAAAGGTATTTTCTCACGTTCCTTTTTGACTGT
>AGAU01000142.1 GCA_000224765.2 SAR324 cluster bacterium JCVI-SC AAA005
CCCTCCAATCGGTGCCAGGGAGTTTGTTTTCTTTTTTTCTTAATTTGAGCTACCATTACGGCCTTTAGTTACAAAATATATGTAATTGGCAAGTTTGTGTGTTTCATTGGATTGAAACCACTCCTCAAAAGTGATTTTCATGGAACCATCTGATTTTCCCACCCGGGAAACCGTTTATGCAAAGATTCGCGCCGATTTGGATCAGTATGGTTGGAGTCTAATTTCGTCAATTTACCGCGACGAACTCTTCACACACACAGTTGGTCTAAGCTGGAGCTATGAACACCAGGAAATTGAACTCATTGGTCTGAATCAAGAAATCGCTGCAATGTTGCTGAATGAATTAGCCAGACGAGTCGTCAATGGCGAAAAATTTCATTCCAACTGCCATTTTGAAGATATTGTAGATGGAGTCGATTTGATCCTCGTGGAAAACCCAATTGACCCTCAAGGCACGCCGATGACCAATGGCAGACTTCGTTTGGTTTGGCCTGATGAAAACAACCTCTTCCCCTGGCAGAAAGGCTGCGAAGAAGAATGTCTGATCCAGCAGTGGTTTCCAGATTCAACCATGCCTGAAAGAGATACTTGTGAGGCCTACGCTCTTCTGGAACAAGCTACCCTTCGTTGAAATACAATCTAATCACCTAACTTTTTCCTGCTGAACCAATCTCTCTATTTCTGCGATTAGCTTTTCCCGAAAACGATCCTGCCTCAGACCAAATTGTAGTGAAGACAGCAAATATCCCAAGGGCTCCCCAACATCGTAACGGATCCCTTTCATTTTGACTGCTGAGACCTTGCCTCGTGCAGCCAACTGATTAATTGCTTCAGTCTGTGTGAATTCACCTTGGTGCTCATGCGTATTATCTGTCGCACGAAGTGCATCAAAAATTTCTGGGGTATACAGGTATCGACCATAAGACGCATAGTTACTGGGCTCAGTCCCCGGAGCTGGCTTTTCCACCATCTGCCTGACTTCCATGATCTCCCCTTCATTAACTGGATCAATCACTCCATAGCGTGAGATATCTTCTTTAATAAGAGCTTCCACAGTCAGGATCGTATTGCCTGTTTCCTTGTAAGCTTCAATTAATTGTAGTGTCAACGGTGGACTCCCCATCACGATGTCATCAGGATACGCTACCACAAAAGGAGCATCCTGAACAAAGGGTTCTACAAGCATCAGAGCATTTCCTGTCCCCATCATCTCTTGTTGTCTCAGTGTGAAGATATTCGCACTCGTTGGCTTGATTAACTCAAGTTTTTCCATGAAGTTCGTCTTGGAAAATGCAGAGTCTAGCTCAACTTCTCTATCAAAATAGTCTTCTAAAACCTTTTTTCTGCGTGAAGATACCAAAAGGATGTCTTCAATACCGGAATCTACCATCTCTTGAACAATGAAATCAATTACTGGCCGGTCAATTAGAGGAAACATTTCCTTCGGAATCGTCTTAGAGGCCGGTAAAAATCTCGTTGCATACCCAGCCGCTAAAATCACACCTTTCATGAAGACTCCATCTCTAATCAAGCGATGCAGATGATCACTTATATTTTTGTAGTAGATTCAATAAATAATCTACCAGTTGTTTAACGGTCTTTAGTTCCAGGATTTGCTCGATGTCAGCTTCCTGACCAAATTCATCTTCCAAGGCCATAATCACGTTCATCGCATCTAAAGATGTCAAATCCAGATCATCTCTTAGATTTGAATTCAGCTTCACTTCTTCCACTTGGAGATCTAGTTCCCGAGCAATTATTTTGAGGCAAGCTTCTCGGATTTTTTCTTCGCTTAGTTGCATGAACGAAACACTAAGCAGGCATTGCTGCCTCCAAAGGCAAAGGAATTTGAAAGCACGTTTTGGATTTTATGTTTGCGTGAAACTGGAAAAAGATTTTGCAGATGACATGCCGGGTCAGCAGGTTGACAGTTCAAGCTTGGTGGTACGATTTGATGCTGGATAGATAGTACAGAAACTACAGCTTCAATAGCAGAAGCAGCACCCATGCTGTGTCCTAATTGCGACTTGCTTGCACTACAAAGAGGGATGCGATCACCAAAGAGCTTCTTGATTGCTGTCCCCTCCGTTTGATCATTCAACTTTGTACCCGTTCCGTGTAGGTTTATGCAATCCACATCAATTGGAGATATCTCTGCATCTTTCAGAGCCTTTTGAATCGCATGGCTCACTCCCTCTAGTTCAGGACTTGTTAAACTTCCTGCATCACAATTCGAAGCAAACCCAATCAGCTCTGCGATTGGTGATTGATTTCTTCGAGTGCATGACTCTTCTACCTCAAGAACGATCATAGCAGCTCCCTCACTGAGCACAAAACCATCTCGATGCATCGCAAAAGGCTTGCATACCCGTTCCGGAGTTTCTTTACTCCTAGAAAGCACCCCCATCGCCTCCCATGTTCGTAGTAATTCATAAGTAACAGGTGCTTCAGCTCCTCCACAAATCACTGTGTCATAAAGACCTGCCTGAAGCCATTCTACGCCAATTCCAATCGCATTTGCTCCAGAAGAACAAGCGGTATTTACAGTGAGATTCCGGCCCTTACAACCATGTTCGATTGCAATCTGCGCTGAGAGCGCATTGTTCATCATTTTGGGAATTGTAAAGGCATTGATTTTCCTACTTTTCTCTGGAAGATACAGTGCGTCGTATGCTGGCTTGTAGGAAACAATTCCACCGATTCCCGTACCAACCACAACAGCACATTTTGGCAGGTCAGGGCCAGTGATTTCAGACTGTGCTATTGCTTCTCTTGCTGCAAGCAAACCATATTGGACAAAGGCTTCACAAGATCTCTGTTCTCTTGGTGAAAAATAACTTTTGGGGTCATAATTTTGAATGACCCCCGCAACCCTGGTCAGGGAAGGAGTAGGATCAAATTTAGTGATATGATGAACACCAGATTTCCCATGGGAGAGATTGTTCCAAAATTCTTTAATTTCACTACCAAGTGGACAGAATACTCCCATGCCTGTGACGAAGACACGCTTACGACCCATTCTGATCTCGATTCACGACTCCGACGATCCCAGGGTGACATCGCCTATAAACCTCCACATAATCTGGTCGGTTGATGTGGGCATATTGAAGAGTAGCATCCAAACTGACGTATCCAAAGAGCTGAGCAAGATCTGTTAGATCCAGCCCATTCTCCAACAGGTGTGATGCGAAAGAATGACGGAGGATACGTGCATTAATACGGCTCTGAATTCCAGCTCGTTTTGCGTGCTTCTTAATCATGAACCAGAACCCAATCCTCGTCATCCTCTCTCCATCTCTATTCAGAAATAAGCACAAATCTGCCTCGTAACGTAGTCTATCCTGCCTACCTTCTTTGAGGTATTTCTGAAGTACCTCACTTGCCATTGTAGTGACCGGGACCATTCGCTCCCTTCGACCTCGCACCTTCAGAAAATCCAAATCCAAAAATAAATCTGAGATGTCCAAATTCAATAATTCATGGACTTTCAAACCACTTGAATAGAGCAACTCCAACATTGCTCGATCTCGCAGTCCAAGATAATGGTCATCTGAAGGAGCCTCCAGTAAATCTTCAACCTCTTGTATACTCAAGAGTTCTGGAGGCTTTGGGGGAATTTCAGGAAACTTTACAAGATGGAGTGGGTTGACACGAATCCAATTTTTTCCCTCTGCACAATTTAAAAATAGTTTTAGAGAAGAAAGATGACGGCAAACCGAGCTAGGTTGCATAAAATCAAGCAGCTGATCTCGGTATTGTTCCATAAGAGATCGATTAACCTTCCCTAGGTCCCCAGCCTCTGTGGTGGCTGCGTACCACTGCAGAAACTGCTGAGTGTCATCGTAGTGGTTTTTCAGGCTGCTGTCTGAGTAGGATTGCAACTTCAACCATTCCATAAATTCTTGAAGCAGCGGTTCCATAAGGAAGCAAATTTGGAGTGAAGGGGAGGGAGAGAAGCCCACGAGAACCGTGTGAACAAATGGGCTTTTGATGCCTAGCCCGAATAGGTGGAGAAGCGTGTAAGAATTTTAGGCTTCCTTAATAAAGGTGTGCTCACCATTCTCAGGGACAATCTCCGCGTGGTGATGAAAAGGCAACAAAAGTTTGTCATCACAAGAACCGCAGGACTTCTCGGCAAAAAATCACAGGCAATGTGATTTTTAAACCATTTAAATCCTAGCGAATACAGTCCATCTGGGCAAGTGAATTCGGGCCTACACTAGAACCTGATCAAGTCTCTCGCAAAGATCACGAAGATTTTTTTCCATTTCACCATACTGTGGTTGATGCTTCTGTCTCATCAACTGATCAGCCAGATTCAAGGCTACCAATAAGTACAGATTACTTGAGGAAATGGAACTAGAACTTTGCTGAATTGTTGAAATTTGTTGTTCCAAGAAGCTCTCCACTTTCCTTATATGCTCTTCACCATAAGGACTTGCAATGGCAAATCTGTTACCGTTGACTGTAATTTGATACTGTTTGCGATCAGCTTTGGCGTCAGACATGACAGTTCCTCAACATATTAGAAAGTTAGCCCTCTGCAATGATTTTCACCTTCTCTGTTTGCAGAATACGATACAGGTTCCGCTCCTGAGGTTTCGATGGATCAAACTGTGAAGTAAACTGGTAAACTCGTTTATTTCTGCTCGTCGTAAAACGGAATGTGATTGGCAACTGTTGCTCTTTATTTAAAGCAGGAAGTTGTTTTGCGTCACTGGGCTCAATGTAAATGAAATTAGGAGAGTTGAACCTGACAAGAGCGCTGAACTCTTCATAAGTGTGATGATCTGTTGGTGATCTAAAACTAGCTGTCAACTGAGCCCCTGGAGCCACCTGACGTGAACTCCCCACAATCAGATCTGGATTTTCAGATGTGAACCTCAACTTCTCCCTAAGTTTGACCAAGAGATCTAACTTCTCATAGTCTAGTTGCCCTAGTTTCTGAATTGCCTGTTCAAAGATTTTGGCTTTCTGTGTAATTGCTTTATAGTCTTTAACATCCATCAATCTGGACATCTCCCACAACAATTGAGCCTCTTCTTCTTCCAAACGGAATTCTTTGCTAACCGTCTCGATTAATTTCAAACGAGCGCGATCATAAAGTTTTACCTTGAAGCCATCTACTAAATTTTGATCTGGTGTGAAATAAATATTTAAATTCCCACGGTCGGTATCCTCCCAAAAGGTGGGCCCTGCGAATTTCAACCGACCGCATGAGATTTCAATCACCTTGCTAAAATTAATTTCCCCAAGAACGTTAACATCATCCATCACGTCCTTAAGGATTTTCTCAACAAACTCCTTATCATTTTGCCGCTCATAGAAGAGAGCTAATCCAATCTGCAGAATTCTGACTCCGTTATTTATCAATACCCCTTGATCCAGATCCTCTTTATTAACATCCGGCGGGTTATCAACCTGCAGAATTTCTCCGAGCAGATGAGCTTGTAAATCCCTATCCCATTTCTCGTTGTAGACCTTCTCCAACAGCTTTTTCATTTCAGTGGCGATGACATCTACAATGAAATACAGGGCAGGGCTATTTTTCCCATGCTTGAATATTTCAATGCCGTAAATCCTGAAGTACATAAAGCAGCGTTTGAGATAATCAATCCGCTGATAATCTGCCAAGTGATTTACAAAGTTCCCATAGTGAAATGCGACGTTGTAAAGGTTCCGAGCTTCGTTATTCTTGATCGCATGCTTGATCGCAAATCTTAACAGAGTGTTAAATCGAATAATGATCACATCGACCAAGTGATCATCCTCCAATTCAATTGCTGTAAGACCAATTTCAGACATCTCTGCTGCTACCAAGGAAGCCAGATCAAATGATCCGTCTTCAATTTGCCGTATGTAGACGTTCCCAAGCAAGCGGAACAACTTCTGCTCGTAAAAAGTCTTTGTTTTTTCCATGTCCCCATACTGGCCAATCATCGTCTTGAAACTAATATCAGTTCGCACTTTGGGCATCACAGTGAAAAATTCATCACCGATGTGAGGTTTGACTCTAACGTATTCATGAATCGTCAGACTCATCTGGTGAATGATATCGGCCTTGAGTTCCTTGAAAGACACATACTCTAAAATGTCATCTAACTGGTTCAAAGCCTCGAACATCTGTACTTGGTACTGTTCACGGATATTAGGCACTGTTATGAGTGCCTGGGCTCTTTCCGTTGTCAGGTCATGAATTTGATCAAGATTATTACCGTAAATTCGACTAATTACGTTGCTTGGTTTGGTATACCGTAAAATGTAAAAAATATAGGGGAAGGCAAAAAAAGCTGAGAGCACAAGGAGAATGTGGGTGTTAAACACTCTGCTGGCAGGGCGGACCAGGTCAATATCGGCATACAGGTTAATGAGAATTGCGTGCATCCCCGAAACGATTAAAAACCACACGTAGACCAGGCTAGGCAGATCTTTCATGTAGAGGTCAATCAGTTTTGGAATACTTTGAGAAGCAATTGAAATGACCAAGATCAAAGTTCCCAGGATCATACCCAGTAAGGCTTGCCAGACTTCTGCACTAAATCCCATATCAACACCCTCAAACCCTTCTGGGAAGCTACCACTGAAAATAGCAATAACTCCCTTGTATGGCTCGAAGAGGACTGCATCAAAAAGAATGTCGCAAAGGGTAACGATTAAGACTACTCCAATCAACGATGCAGTCGATCGGTTACGATCTGCAAATGCCAACGCTCGAAAAATATAGAAACTTACCTGCAGAGACGATTTTTGCGACTCCTTTACGGCAGTCTGTTCTGAAACTGTATCCATAACCTTTAAAAAGTGTGATGGTTCAAAACTTCAAAATCTTGTAAGGATTTACTTTGGTTTTTTCAAAACAATAGAGAACGGAAAATGATTTAAAATTGTGATTAGATTGCAGCTAACTTTTCGAAACCACAAGCAATAGACGCCCCAACTCAATTGGGGGCTTCAATTTCAATGAGCTTACCCTCTTCCAAAGAAATAACCCTGTCAGCTATTTCCAACACTTCGCTGCTGTGAGTGGCTACAATCATGGTTTTACCTGCTTTTCGAATAAGTTCCCGAAATAAACACAAAGCTTGCCTTCCAGTTTGTCGATCAAGATTACCAGTAGGTTCATCAGCTAAGACTAAATTTGGATCATGAATCAGTGCTCGGGCAATCGCCACCCTCTGCTGTTCCCCACCAGAGAGAAGATCAGGGAAGCTTTCCAAACGATCTCCCAAACCCAACTCCTTCATAAGCTCAGCAACTCTAGCTTTGGCAATTTTTGTAGATTCTCCATTTAATTCCATTGGGAGCAAGAGATTTTCTTCAACCGTCAATGTAGGAATTAAATTAAAGGACTGAAAAACGAATCCAATATTTTTTCTGCGAAATAGAGTTCTTTGATGCTCGTCCAATTCATTCAGCATGTTTTCAGCTATCCTGATACTTCCAGAGGACGGTTCATCAATTCCAGCCAATAAGTTGAGCAATGTAGATTTACCAGAACCACTCCTCCCCAGTAAAGCCACGATCTGTCCTTCTTGAATTTTAAGACTCAGATTTCGAAGAACTTCACGCTTCTCACCACCTTCCAGATAGAACTTGTTCAACTCGTTAAGTTGTAGAAAATCTTTTGCTAAAATTTCCAAATAAAATCCTTAATCAAAGTTGACAAGTGACAGCAATCAAAGTATAGTAATTGGCTTTGCTGACGGCGGGAGTAGCTCAGCTGGTAGAGCGCTGGATTGTGATTCCAGTGGTCGTGGGTTCAAGTCCCATCTCTCGCCCCATGGGCGCCTGTAGCTCAGCCGGATAGAGCATTTGACTTCGGATCAAAGGGTCGGGGGTTCGAATCCTCCCGGGCGCGCCATGCCGCCTTACAAATTGCAATCAGTTCTAATACATCACTCAGACAACCGTTCCCACTCTCCCAAAGATCCTCGCAATTCGATTCAATATCCTACTGCTATTCGGTTGAGTAGTGGTTGCTCCTTCACTGGAAGATGAACGATCGCTGAAAAAGCTCCTACTCCGACGCCAACCCACCAAACCACATCGTAAGACCCCAATTCATCATAAAGCAGACCACCCAGCCATACCCCTAAAAAACCACCCAGTTGGTGAGACAAAAAAACTACTCCATATAAAGTGCCCATGTACTTAAGGCCATAAATATGGGCAACCAATCCCGAGGTGAGTGGAACAGTTGCTAACCATAAGCCCCCCATAGTAGCTGAAAACAAGAGAACTGAGTTCGATGTAATTGGCATCATGATGAAAGCTGTAGCCGCAATTGTCCGGCCTAAATAGATCAACGATAGCAACTTTTTCTTTTGAAAATATTTTCCCATTGCCCCTGCAGCTATGGTTCCCAAAAGATTTGCCAGGCCAATCACAGCGATCGAGAATGCACCCAACGCCGATGTTGTTGAGACTCCCATGCTCTGTAAAAAACTATCCTTAGGAATTCCCATACACATTTCCTCTACTAAAGCTGGAAAATGTGCAGTAATGAAAGCGAGTTGGAAACCACAAGAAAAGAATCCTAAGAAAATCATAATGTAGCTGGGATCCCTAAAAGCCATGCTACAAACTTTTCCTAGGCCCTCTTCTAACTCTTTCCGAGTTGCGAAATTGGTTGATCGAAAAAAAGGGAGAACAATTAAGACCAGTAGAATCAAGGCTGCAAAAGCAAGAAAAACTTCGGACCAAGGCATTATCCCAAGTAACCAACTAGCTGTTGGAGGACCAACAATCTGGCCAGCTGATCCCGCCGCTGTTGCAATTCCTAACGAGAGAGAACGATTTTCAGGACTCGTACTTCTCGCAACAACTGCCAAGATCACTCCAAAACCTGTTCCTGCGATTCCAAAACCTACTAAAACTTCTAGTATTTGAAGTGCTTCCGGAGTGACGGCATAGCTACTCAGAATTAATCCCAGAGCGTATGCGAGGGCTCCAAGCACAATTGCTTTTCGGTCTCCCCACTTTTCTGCAATAACACTGAAGAGTGGTTGTCCAATTCCCCAAGCAAGATTTTGAATAGCAATCGCCAGAGAAAACTCAGAACGAGGCCAAAGGAACTCACTACCAATAGGGACCTGAAAAACCCCAAAGCTCGCCCTGATTGCAAAACCAACCATTAGAATGAAACAACCAGACAACAATACTGGAGTTATCAATAATGCCTTGTTGTCCGAATGCATATTAAAAAAACTCTGTCTCTAGGGCATGAATTGGAGATTCAAGTAACGGAAGGTTCTTCTAAGGGGGGACGACATCTTTGGAATGTCAACTTTCTTTGATAATATCTCCTCGGCGTGGCAATTACCAGGCCGAGAAAACAGCTATTTTTGGAAGTTTAAGATTTCAACCTCTCTACATCTTCAGATTTCATCCTGGTCGCTGCGGCAACCATGTCAGGATTCATACTTGTTTCACTATTGACTAGCCTGCGGGCGATTTCAACTCGCTCATGTTCTTGGCCACGCAGCATACCCTCTCGATGACCTTGGCGCCCTTTTGCTTCAATGACTTCTATAATCCGATCGCGAATTCTTTTACGAATTTGGTCAACAGGAATGATCAAAGCTGCAAGAACAAGAACCATCAACCACTCGCCAAAGCCCAAACCAACCGTTCGTAAAACCTCACCTCCCAAGTAAGTGAATAGGATTTGGAGGAAAAAAATCAAGCCAACGACACGCAAGAAATTTTTGTTCTCACCAATATGCTCAAACAAGTCTGTACTCTCAGTACGTGAGTTAAATTTATTAAAATTGTTTATGAAAACAAAGAATGCGAAAAATGCTGTTAAAAGTACAGCATCTGGGTTGTAGCCCGGATCTGTTGGTAATCCACAGCGGCTTTCATCACAGGCAAAAAAGCTACCTAGCCCATCACTAGTTAGGAAAAAAAGGCTAAGAATCGCCATTGCAATTCCATTCGTGGAAATGGCAGACCACATGTCTGGAGTGATCAGTGGAGCATTTTTGGGGGTTGGTGGCTCCTTCATGTATCGACTCAGCGCAGCCTCTCCAGCAAAGGCAATGGCGGCAAGAGTGTCCATGACAAGGTTAATCCAGAGCATTTGAGTCATGGTAAGTGGCAGGTCCACCCCAAAGAAAGGGCCAAAGAAAGCCACGAGGATCGCAGCAACGTTTACGGAAAGTTGGAAAATTAGAAACTTTCTTATAGATTTCAGCAACGTCCTTCCATAAAGGACGGCACGAGTAAGTGATGAGAAGTTATCATCCAAAATAACAATATCACTGGACTCCTTTGTCATTTCAGTCCCACTCCCCATGGCGAACCCAACATCCGCATTTTTTACAGCGGGGGCGTCATTAACGCCGTCACCCGTCATACCCACAACCCAATTGCGTTCCTTGGCAGCTTTAATAAGGCGGCTTTTATCGGTTGGTAAGGCTCTCGCCACTACACAAAGATTCGGAAGCATGTCGCGAATCTGAGCATCAGACATCGCTCCTAATTCTGTAGAGGTCGTCAACACTGGATTATCACCCTGGATAATCCCCATCTCCATAGCAATCGCACGCGCTGTATTTTTTGCATCACCTGTGATCATGACCACTCGAATTCCTGCAGCTTGAGCCTCTTGAACTGCGACTTTGGCTTCTTGACGAATTTCGTCCCTCAACCCGAAGATGGTTACTAATGCAAGATTTTGTGGTAGGGAAGGCTCCTCACTAATTGACTCATCAGTCACTGCTAGTCCGATCAAACGCATGGCTCGCTCAGACATCTTATTCATCTCATTCAGCAAGTTTTCATGCGAAGGTAAAGGCTGGCGCTCTCCATTTTCATCTATATAAGCCGTACAGTTAGCCAGCACAATTTCTGCAGCTCCTTTAAACATCGTGACTGACTTCTGGCCTTTAACCTCTGATGCTGAAAATTTATAGAGGCTTTTGAAGGGGAGACTTTGAACAAGCTCTATATCGTCTTTTTCTTTTAGGTTTTCATCTAAGTACCTAAGAAGTGCTTGCTCAGTTGGATTGGCCCCTACAATGACAGGTTTTGGTCCGGTAGTGTCAATGCCAGCGCTGGTGTTGTTGCGCAAGGAGAAGATAATTTCATCGCGCAGGCGATTAGGAATATCATCAAGCTTAGAGTGATGCTTGCCTGTGCCATCTAGAGTGTCAGCAACCTGCAATAATCCCTGAGTTAGGGTCCCAGTCTTATCGGAAAACAAAACCGTCAAGCTACCAGCTGTCTCTATTCCAAGTAGCTTCCTCACGAGAACTTTAGCTTTCAAAAGCTTGCGCATGTTCATCGAAAGGACTGTTGCAATCATCATTGGGAGTCCTTCCGGAACTACTACCACGATGATGATGATGGCTAGTACTATTGCAGTTACAATATCATGAACAATTTCTCCGAATGGCTGCGAAAAGTATACGCCGACACTTTCAGCTTCAATGAAAATGTGATTTGACATGAATGCAAAGGCAATCATCACAGAACCAATGTACCCAAAGCGACTGATCTTTTGCCCTAGATCTGCTAACTTTTCTTGTAAAGGAGATAAACGGTCTTCGGCCGAAACCAGCTCTTTCATGGTTTGACCGTATTTAGTCTTGTCACCAACAGCAGTAACCAACATCACACCTTCACCATCATCAACCAAAGCCGCACGTGAAAGTTCGTTTTGCTCTTCATTGATTTTACTTGGATCTTCAACCGGTACTTTCTTGATCGGTTCTGACTCCCCAGTCAGTGCAGCAGCGTTTACTTCCAGCTTCCCTGCGAGCAAGTACCCATCAGCCGGCACCGTATCACCCGGTTGGAGAACGACGTGATCACCTGAAACCAAATCGTTGATGCTGATTTCTTGCAGATTATTATCCCGGAAGGCTTTCACTTTAACTAACGAGGCTTCTTCGAGAAGCTTTTGAAACTCATTCTCATTACTGTATTCTGACCAGGTTGCAACAAGAGTAGCTATTGCCACAGCAATTGCGATCCCTACACCTTCATACCAAGGAGCAAAGCCAATCACTGAGAGGAAAACTGTAATCCCAAGCGCCGCAATTAAAATGATAATAATTGGGTCTTTTAGGTTTGCCAGTAGCTTATCAGAAAAACTCTCTACTTCCTGAGTAGTTACAGCGTTTGATCCATTCTGATTTCTCGACTGTAGCGCTTCTGCTTCAGTCAAACCAGGGTACTGAAATTTCATCTAGACTCCTTTGTAAAACCTTGAATCATTAATTTATTGAAATATTTTAACATGATGGATGCTAGCAGATTTTCCCCCTTCGTAAAGCTATTTCTATGTCTTTCTACCCCAGTAGATTCATGTGAAAATAATGTGACAAATAATTAATTTCATTGATTAAAACTAAGTCTATCTGATTGTATCGTCTATCCGAAGCTTACATTCTACCAAATCAAAATCATGCCACTTAGTACTATTTCCTTACCCACTGGAATTAAAATCGGAAACCATCTTCCCTTCGTTTTAATTGGTGGGATGAATGTGTTGGAAAGTCGTGAGTTAGCACTCAGAACGGCAGAGACCTTTTGTACCCTAACAGAAAAACTTTCGATCCCTTATGTGTTCAAGGCGTCTTTCGATAAAGCGAATCGCTCCTCGGTTAAATCATTTCGTGGGCCTGGACTTGATCAAGGATTGAAATGGCTGGAGGAGGTCCGCAACACTTTCAAAGTTCCCATTATCACCGATGTGCACGAACCTCATCAAGCGAGTACTGTTGCTTCCATAGTTGATATTATACAGCTACCCGCTTTTTTATCGAGGCAAACTGATCTGGTCATAGCACTCGCTTCAACCCAAAAAGCTATCAACATCAAGAAAGCACAATTCCTTTCTCCCTCTGAAATGGACAATATTCTGGAGAAGTTTGAAAGCGCAGGCAATAACCAACTTATGCTTTGCGAACGTGGGACGATGTTCGGATACAATAATTTAATTGTGGATATATTGGGCTTTGGCTTAATGAAAAAGCTAGGGGTACCTGTAATTTTTGACGCAACTCACGCGGTACAACTTCCTGGTGGGCAAGGCTCAGCAGCTGGCGGTCGCAGACAGCAACTCCGTGAACTTGCTCTCTCAGGCTTAGCCACAGGGATAGCGGGAATCTTTCTGGAAGCTCACCCCAATCCCTCTGAGGCAAAATGCGATGGACCCAGTGCATGGCCTTTGAACAAATTGGAAGCTTTATTGGTGCAGATTAAGAAGCAAGATGAGTTAGCGAAGAGCCTGCCGTCAATTGAAGTAGAGTAAGTTAAGGGGGGACAGGAAATACCCTCTTGTTTTCACGAGAGGGTTGAATAGATTCAGATTTGGAATAGAGTTTTCCAAAATCTTTTAGAAGATTGCCGGCCCATTTCGGCTATGCTTTCAGTCAATGGAATGGATTTTGGACAAACTTCTACACAATTCTGAGCGTTGCCACAAGCAGCTATTCCACCATCGTCCATTAAGGAATCAAGTCTCTCATTGGCAATTAATTTTCCGGTTGGATGCATATTGAACAGGCGTGCTTGACTTATAGCCGCTGCTCCCAAGAAATCATTATCGCGGCTGTATTGAGGACATGCTTCAACGCAACAGCCGCAGGTCATGCACTCTGAGAGTTTGTAAGCGACTCCCTGATGATCTGGTAGAATCTTGTCTCCTGGCCCAAGATCATGGTAACCATCCATCGGAACCCAAGCCTTTACCCGCTTAAGAGCTTCGAACATTCTTGAGCGGTCCACGGCTAAATCCCTGACGACGGGAAATTTGCTGAGGGGCTGCAATGTAATGGGTTGCATCAACTTATCGATCAACGCACTACAGGACTGGCGAGTCTTGCCATTGATCACCATGGTGCAAGTTCCACATACTTCTTCTAGACAGTTACACTCCCAAACGACCGGGCGTACTTTCTTTCCTTCTGAATTGATCGGATTTTTTTGAATATCCATTAAGCAGGAAATGACGTTCGAGTTTGGCAAATAAGGTATAACAAACGTCTCCCAGTAAGACTGCTGATTAGGGCCGTCTTGTCTGAGAATTTTAAAGGTAATTGTCTTTTTTGACATTTTGCTCCCTAGTTCAATCGTATTTGCGAGGTCGTGGTTGAATCAGTGAGGTATCTACAGCTTCATAATTGATATCAGGGCCTTTTCCATTGAAAGTCGCAATTGAACTTTTCAGCCATTTCTCGTTCGATTCCTCGTAAAGCCGCATATACTTTAAGTGATCTGGCTTGAAAGAATTTTCTTTGAGGCCCCCTTCAGCCTTTAATTTGGTGTACTCAGGGAAACTTTCTGGCTTAAAATCACTAGGCTGGTTGATTTCAAATTCAGGCTTATAGTGGGCCCCCCGAAACTCATCACGAAGCAATGCACCTTTAGCAATCACCTTTGAAAGCTGAATCATATTGTAGAGTTGGTTTACAAAGCTGGGTACTGGATTGGTCCAGTCACTAGTATCTACACATTCAACTTCCTTCCAGCGTTCATCGTATTCATCTATCTTTGCAACAGTTGCAGCAAGTCTAGCATTATCGCGAACTATAAGGACATTTGACATCATCGTTTCTGATAATTCCGCATGAAGTTTGTATGGGTTTTCCGTACCATTCATTTTCTTGATATTATTAAACTTTTCTTGCCATTGTTGTTGCGCCTGATCAAACAAGGATGATGGAAGGTCATCAGCAGATTCTTTTTGATTCTTTATATAATTCACGATGCCAGGTCCCATCATCAGGCCCGTGTAGATGCAGCTTAGCAGGGAATTTGCCCCGAGTCGGTTGGCCCCATGGTACTGATAATCAGCTTCTCCTGCAGCATACAACCCCTCCATTGAAGTCATTTGGTTACGTGGAGACTGGTGATCAATAAAACCGTCAGCTGTCCTTGTGTAATCAGTCCAAATCCCTCCCATTGAATAATGGACAGCCGGGAAGATTTCCATTGGCTCTTCACGAGGGTCTACCCCAGTAAATTTTTCATAAATTTCAAGAATTCCTCCAAGCCTTCTATCCAAGAATTCACGTGAGTGATGAGTAAGGTCTAAATAGACTTTCATATCTCCGTGTATACCAAGGCCTTGATTAACACAGATATCATAGATTTCTCTTGCTCCCACATCTCTTGGAACTAAATTCCCGAATCTGGGGTATTTTTCTTCAAGGAAATATAACCGCTCTTCCGCTAGGATCTCTTTTGGATTCCTTTGATCATTTGCTTTTCTAGGAACCCAAACTCTACCGCCCTCACCTCTTGCAGATTCGCTCATTAAGCGCAGTTTATCTCGTCCGGGAACAGCTGTAGGATGAATTTGAATAAATTCACCATTTCCATACTTGGCACCCTGTAAATAAGCTGAGGTCGTTGCAGTTCCAGTACAAACTACAGAATTGGTAGACCGACCATATACGACCCCGGGTCCTCCTGTGGCCAACACGACAGCATCACCCCTCTCTGCCCGGATATCGCCTGTCCTCAGATTCTGGATTACCGCCCCAACACATTTGCCATCCGCGTCTTGAACAGCCCCAAGATATTCGTGCCATTCAATCTTTTCAACCAAGCCTTCGACTTCGTATCTTCGAACCTGTTCGTCTAAGGCATAAAGCAACTGCTGGCCGGTGGTTGCTCCAGAGAAAGCTGTCCGATGGTGGAGAGTTCCGCCAAATCGACGAAAATCCAAATTTCCCTCAGAGGTTCGATTGAATGGGACTCCCATTCGGTCCAATAAATATATAATAAAGGGGGCGTGGTAGCACATATCCTTACACAAAGGTTGGTGCCCCAAAAAATCTCCTCCTTTTACAGTATCGTAGAAGTGTATTTCAGGGGAATCTCCTTCTCCTTTAATATTTACTGCTCCGTTGATTCCACCCTGGGCGCAAACCGAGTGGGAGCGTTTTACTGGAAGGAAGGAAACCAGCAGAACTGACATTCCCTGTTCCGCAATTTTCATGGTTGCAGCCAATCCAGCGAGACCCCCACCTACGACGATGGTTCTCTGCTTTGCCATGGATTTTTCTCCATTTTAATTGGATGAATAAAAGCGGGTGTTTCTAGAAAAATTAGTATTCAAGTCTACCAGATCGCGGACAATGAATACAATCCTGCTGCAGTCAGGAGAACAAAAACTATGATGCTCAAAACCCTGACTCTCAACTGTGCTCTAGGTGTCAGCGCAAGACCCCACGTCATACAAAATGTATTGATACCATTTGCAAAATGGAAGGTTGCACCCAAAATTCCAAGCAGATAAACACTTTTTGTTAGCCAGCCAGTTTCTGTAGAAGCAAATCCTTCAGCCAAGTGCTCGAAGTGTTGGCCGTAAGTATCCGTCATCAGAGGCATCACCTGAGTGTTGTAGAGATGAGCAAATATAAACAGTAGCACTCCGATACCACTAATTCGCTGAAGCCAGTACAGCAGATGAGCGAAGTAATGATAAGAAGGCTGTGGTGTAGCCTCAATGGATAATTTTGCTCCTAAAATTGAATGGTAGAAAAGGGGTATATAGACAAAAATAATTAAAAGCCAGATGGCAAGGGGGCTATCGTAAAATGAATTAGTTTGTTCGTTGTATTTCTCAGCCCCTTGGTGAAGATAGAGTTGGAGATAGAGATGGTAGACCAGAAAAATGCCTACTGGAACCATACCAGTAAGACTGTGGAGACGTCGTGCAAAAAAGTGTGAGTTCATCTAGACCTTTCTTAAGAGAAAACGCAGGTTAAAGCGGTGCTTCTCATTAACCAAACTTCATAAAATTTTTCAGAAAGGCACAATCTAGTCGACGAAATCCCCAGATGTCAATATTCTGAAACTTTGTTTAATGCCGAAGAGAGGCGAGATTTGTACCGTGCAGCGGTTCGCGCATGCAGAATCCCTTTTGTTACGGCTTTGTCAATTCGCTTCTGAATTTCTGGATACTGACCCGCAGCTAAAACCTTGTCGTCTCCTGCCAAGACCTCTCGATATTTTTTCACTGAAGTTCTCAAGGATGAACGCTCAGAGCGATTTCTTGCCGTACGCTTGATCGTTTGACGGATGCGCTTTAGTGCGGATTTATGGTGAGCCATTTTTCTCCTTCAGAAGACATTGGGAATATGCTCCAACACTGGTGCATGGTTTTTTGAAAAGTTGTTGAAATCTCGTTAATCAAAGCTGCGCTATCAGCTTACTTGGGAGAATTGTAATGAATATCTCATAAAGTTTTTTTCAGTTTGGTTTACTTGACTAGAGAAACTGAAACTGAAAAGGTTGGACCAATTACAACACCAGATCTATAATTCACTTCGCAAATTGCGAGACAGCTTTCTTTCTCGGGTACAGTATCAGTTTCACCGAGATAGTGTCTTAAATTTCTCTCCAAATTAATCTATCCGGGCTTCTCCAAATGTTTTGCATTCAAATTCTCCCCATCGACTCCCAAATTTTTTCTAATCGACGTCTTTCACCACTGGAAAGTCTTTCTATGAATTGGGGTGGGATCAAATTTATTCAGTAACTCCTTGTGACGTTTGGTAGGGTAACCTTTGTGTTTTGAAAATTCCCATTCTGGATAATCTCTGTCATATTCTTTCATAATTCTATCACGCGTTACTTTTGCCAAAATTGACGCTGCTGCAATTGATCTACTTTTTTGATCCCCTTTCACAACAGCTTGGGCAGGTAATGAAAGCTTAGGCAACCTGTTACCATCAATCAGAACATAATCAGGAATTGGCTGAAAAGCTTCTACCGCTTGTCGCATGCCCTTCAATGTAGCGTTCAAGATATTTAATTTATCAATTTCGGTATTTTCAAGAATCTGGATTTGATGATCAACTGATTCTGAAATGATTTTTTCGTATAGGGCTTCTCGCAGAGATTCACTCAATTTTTTCGAATCATCCACCTCTAAACATTCTACTGTGTTCGGATCTAATATTACACCAGCTACGACTACAGGTCCTGCAAGTGGCCCTCTGCCTGCTTCATCGACACCTCCAATGTAATGGTAGCCCTGACTCCAAAGGGCTTTTTCGATATCAAGACCTGCTACGGGCACTGATCTTTTCACGGATACGCGCTGCTTTACCTCGGCGTTCTCTGAGATAGTAAAGTTTTGCCCTCCTCACATGACCGTGTTTGAGGATTTGAACACTTTCAATTCTTGGGGAGTGTAGTGGAAAAATTCTCTCGACACCATGCCCTTGGGGCATTTTCCGAACAGTGAATGTAGCCTTACTGTTCTTGTCTCCAAGGTGCTTGCGAATGACAACACCTTCATATGCCTGAATACGCTCTTTGTTTCCTTCACTAATTCTGTAATTAACTCGGACTGTACATCCTACCCTAAAGGCAGGGATATCGCCACGCAGTTGACTTTGTTCAACCACTTTCATCAGGTCTGGCATTTTCGCCTTTGTCTTTTTTTGTTAGTAAGTCAGGACGACGCTGCAAGGTCCGTTGTCGAGCTTGCTGGCTTCGCCACTTTAAAATTCGGGCGTGGTGTCCTGAAAGAAGCACTTCTGGGACATGCTGCCCTCTAAATTCTATAGGTCTCGTATACTGAGGATATTCGAGAAGCCCATTTTCAGTAAACGTCTCTTGTTCAGCTGAGTCTTGATTCCCAAGAATGTTTCCTTTCAAGCGGCTAATCGCTTCAATTAATACCATTGCGATGACTTCGCCACCTAGGCAGATGAAATCTCCTCCGGATATTTCTTCATCTACATATTCTCTGATTCTCTCGTCAAAGCCTTCATAACGTCCACATACAAACAGAAGGCATTTGTCACAAATACTCAGTATTTCTGCCTTTTTTTGCTTGAAAGGTTTGCCCTGAGGAGTTAACAAAATGGTATGAACTTGTTGACCTTGACTTTCGTAAAAGAATTTTCTCATTTCAATCGCTCTTACAACGGGCTCAGGGCGAAAAAGCATCCCCGGTCCGCCGCCATAAGGTTCATCATCAACCTGTCGGTATTTGCCAATTCCAAATTCCCGCAGATCTGTGAGTTTGATCTCCAGTTCACCTTTCAGTATTCCTTTTCCAATTAAACTTTCATTCAAAAAAGAATAAAAGAGATCCGGAAACAAAGTTATAATGTCAAAAGTCAGGGTGTTTTTCACGACTCCATTAAACCTGGAATTGGATCAATGACCAATTTTCTGTTCTGACTATCAAAAAACTGCACAATATTTCCTGTAGAAGGAACTAGAAATTCCCCTCCATTTGGCTGTTGAACTGAATAAACGTAGCCAGCTCCGGTTTCAATAATTTCGACAACTTTGCCCAGCAATTTACCTGGCGAATCAACGACTAAGGCACCTTCAATCTGGTGCAAAAAAA
>AGAU01000141.1 GCA_000224765.2 SAR324 cluster bacterium JCVI-SC AAA005
GCTGAGATGGCTTATGGACTACTCAGAAATACTAAGGTCAAACATAGCCTCCAGGATGCTCAGAACGCTCGTAGAGAGCGTTTACAAATGCGGGTAGATTCGACTGTAAAGCAGTACATTGAGCTGAAGGAAAAAGCTCTGGAAGCTTGTGACTACCAGACATCACTTAGAGCACTGAATCAGCTAGCAAAGCACCTGAAAATCTTCGAGCACTATCACGCAGCACCACTGCTGGAAGCAATGGAGAAGAACCCAGATGATCTCGAGGAGTTGGTTGATCAGTTTCTCTGGATCAATACTTCACTGGGCAACTGGTCTTATGTGCTACGTGCTCTGGAGTTGAAGGTGAAACTGGCTGGTAAAAACAAGGGAGAGTTGAACTACGAGGAGATGCTGAGGGAAGTAAATTTATATGGTTTAACTTTACTTTTTACAGTACTTTTTACAGTTATTTCCAAACCTGAACAAGACTTGACATCCTTGGTATCCCTATGTAAAAGAATTAATCTATCATCTAATTGGTTAATCAGAAGACAAACTATCCAATGGAGATTTCTATGCCCCAATTTATTGAAAGAGTCACAATGACTTATTCAACAACAAACTGGGAAAAGATGGCCCAGTTTGAGAGAGACTTTACTGACTGTGAAGATAGTTTGGGAAACATACCCAGAAAAAAATGGCTAAGGCCCTTCAGTTCCCCTCAAAGTCTAATGAGTACTCAATGGGAAAGAGAGTGGGCAAGTCTGTCCGAAATGGAAGCTGCAGGTGGAAAAATGGAAGCTAGTGAAGAACACACAAAGATAAGAAAGTCTATGGTGTCATCAGGAATCCTAAATTCCTTTCACAGAGAATTGTTGCAGATCGAAAATCCTCTTGAGTAAAGCCTGACCAACTCTAATGGAGTGGTCAATCTATTCGATTATGAAGTCATTATTGTATATCGGTTTTGACTAGAACATATATGGCCATTTTAAATTTCCTCATCAATACCTTCACAGTAAAGGTAAAATCATAATTACCTACATCATTGCTCAATCAGCACCATTGCCTAGAAAAATAAATCTATCAGAAATACGTACGTAATCCGTGCTTAGAGTTGTGGCCCAAAAAGTTGCAATACGATTATAATCATTCTTTTCAACTCACTAAAATCAATTCAATATTAAGTTATTAGGAAGTTAAGCAATTAGAGAGTAATTATATGAGTGATATCAAGTCATTTGATGAAACCAATCAAGAAATCACGATTCTTGCGGAACTGAGTATAAATATTGATAATTTGTCTGAAGTGAAAGAATTTTGTAAATCATACTCGAAAGAAGTATTGGAAAATGAGCCGGATGTAATAGAATTCACTTTTTTCTATTCCGAATTAGATCGAGAAATAACCTTGGTTGAAAAATATAAAGATAGTAGTGCGTTTATAAATCATACAGTAAATATTTCAGTAGGAGGAATTCTTGAGCATCAATTCCAAGAATTGGTGAAAATATTTTCAGTAAAGTCAATCAAGATTTTAGGGACATGTTCTGAAGAATTGATAAAATCAAACGAAAAATTAGATTTAACATTTGATTACAGACAATGCGCAGGAGGCTGTGTAAGATTCTAAAATGTATCTTTTTAGTAAATAGGATAATCCTTAATCTTTATAAATCTATGGTGGTAAAAGGGCCTATAAATTGTCATTTCTATTGTATTATTTGTTTCAACATCCTATAAATTGGTTCAGTTAGAACCATCAAGTTGACAGGTTGAGTAAGGCCTTGATAACAGTGGATAATCAATACGGTTTAGCGGACCTACGATGCTTTTCCTCAGATCTCTCCCAATCGAACTACTCCAGATCCTTCAGTAACGCAGACTGAACAAGTAGACCCTCAACTCGGTTTTGCTTTCAAAAACCAGCGCGAGCACGTCCCATAAGCCTCTCAAAACTACTCTTTACTTCCGCCAGATCGTCTTTAAACTTCAGCCCAATTGTGGTATGATAATTTGAGTTTAGTTAACTGAAATCATGTAGGGTTTACCGAAACCAGCCTGTTGAACTAATAACGCATCCGGTCAAGTAATCGGACGGTGGTCATTTGTTCTTCACAGAGACTCACCAAAACATGTCCATTCGACTAAAGGGGGACAGGACCAAAGACACCCACCCTTCATTTTTTACCTCCCCTAATCGATTTTCATCCGA
>AGAU01000140.1 GCA_000224765.2 SAR324 cluster bacterium JCVI-SC AAA005
AAAAAAGTGAACGTATAGATGTAAGCGGAGATGGAAGATCTGAGCATGCAGACTATGGCAGGTTGTATTGATCTGAAAATTATGAGATCTGACGAGTAACTGATTTGGTACAAGGATGAACTGTTCTAACACGATTCAGAAAAGCGGCCATTTCGGCTCAGAACAGTATTTGGCTGATTTGTGCATTTGAGTCAGAACTCCTTGAGCCTAGTGTAATCAAAGATTTCTTTGAGTTCAGTGTCAATCGTATTGATGTAGTGACTCAGGAGTTGTAGGTCCAATTCAGTAACCTATGCGCTCTTGCCAGCAGTTCTCAGTTTGGTGAGGAAAGAACTGGCGGCGTCAAAGTTCTTGTGGACGCGCAAGGGAATGTCAGGTTGTTTCTATGGGAATGTAGCAAAGAACATCTACTTTTGAAGATAGAAATTTAATCGCCGCAGTTCAGACACCAGAAATCTAATAACCTACTAAATATACTCTCTGTAGTTCTTTTCAGCAAAGATTCTTATTGGGCACCAGTCTGTTAAAAATTGGAAAACAAATTGTCTTTGACAAATATTAGGTTTTCATATCTGTTTTCGCCCTTAGGTTCAGAATTTTTTCTAAAGTACCAAATACGAATGATTCTACTTTCACGAAGCTGTCAGGTATCTTGATTGTCCTGTCTTCATTCCAAAATGGAACCATTGCACGCCAAATATTCTCTCCTTTCAGACGCGAATAAACTGCAGCTAGAATATGAACTCCAATGAGCCAGTAGCTGAGAGAGGCTGAAAAATCATGCAATCCCATTGCTGCGGCCTGCAGGAACCCATCTTTGAAACCGAGGGAGAACAGAAAAGCGATCATCAGCCCAGAGACCGGGAGCATAACCAAACTAAAATACATGCCTACATGAACGGAACGCGCAACAAGGATGTGTACTTTTGATATATTCTCTGGGGCTCCAATTAAAGTGGGAAACCTTCTCATGTAGAAGTAGCGAAAAATCACGATTGCTAGAAAGACGATAGCGAAAATTACTTCAAATTCTAGTAGGGAAGTGTCCTCAAGTTGGGAGATGTCATCGACTTGCTTTAAAATCCCATAGGCATACAAGAAAGTGAAACTCCAATGCAAAAATTTTGAAGTGAGAGTATGTGATGAGAAGGATGCACGGTTGCGTTGATAACTGTCTGAATCAAGCATTGGAAAACTCTTAGAATTTGTTTAAAATTAAAAAATTTTTAGTATTTTACGAATTCAAAATTGCTATAATAAGAAAAATAGCAAATACAGTGTGAATTTAAATATTTTCATGGAGCATCACTTAATTGCTAAAATAATTTATAGTAATATTCTTAGAAAAGACTGAGTTATTGGTAGGTAAAAACTCAGATTGTGTCAACACGATTCACCACAGCTCAAACCGACCGAATCGTCCCATCTGCATCCAGCCTGTAGTCAGCTACCGCATTGGTGAGGCGTATTGTGTCATTGAGATGGTAGTAGACGCGCTCAATTTAGGTGATGCTATTGCCGCACTGTCCACAATCCTCCCAAATTCTAATTTTTTTAGGTTTCTGTTGTTTGGGTGGATCATAGAATTAACTAGTAAGAAGGGAGTAGGTGCAAGCGTAGCTAGCAGATCTGAGTACACTGACTGTGGAAAATTCTATTGAATTGCGTGACTAAGAGTTATGACCAGCAGTGGAGCTAGTATTGTGTGAATCGTGTTAACACGGTTGAGGAAGTAAATTCTGATTTGTTCTGAGAGTAATTTTTTGCTTGGGCTGGAATCATTCAAAAAATGTTTTGTGCTATGATGGTCCTACCATATCCTGATTACCATCAATTGGTTGTCCAGCAAATTTATAAAGTTCGATACAGCGTTACCATATTTTCTAAAATTTTCACACTTTGATCATCAATTCCTTCGGCATCTAAATCTGGATAATCTACAGTGATTCCACCGTCGGTGTCTTTAACCATCAAATGTATAAAAAATCCTTTTCTTTCGCTATTCATCCTACGTGGATCTTCTGGCAGACTAGCATGAAAATTTAGATCCATTTTCTCACCAACCTGCCACTCCACATTTACTAGGAATTGATTTTCACCTGATAATTTTATTAATTCTTCTTTTTCCTCTTCTTCCAAAAACGTTAGACAGTCCTTACTGTCTTTGCTCAACAGATCAAATGTCTCTTGGAAACGTTCTCCTTCTTGATAACTACTTATTAAGTTACGCTTAACTGAAACGCTCAGAAGAGAAATCTTTTTATCAAGTCCAGATTTTTCCATCCAATATCTTGATAGAAACTGGATAGCCTCACTCAGTCTCTCACT
>AGAU01000139.1 GCA_000224765.2 SAR324 cluster bacterium JCVI-SC AAA005
AAGAAGTGTGATTTCAGATTGTGGATTTCCAACCCTTTTTTCTGCGTCTGCCCATTGAAGAAGATGATTGAGGGTTTTGCGAACAGAACTTTCTGGTTGCTGGTCCCACTTTACATATGCTTTTTGTAGTCTAACCCAATCTTCCCCAATGCGGAGTGTATCAACCCAAGTCTGCCAGTCTTGATCTCGCAATAGATGAATAGACTGTTTTGAAGCCCATTCAAATAGTTCAAGTTTTGATGCAGTATCTTGCATTTGTTGATTCGCAACCAATATTCCTCTAAAGGAACTTTCCTGATAGTCAGTATCTTCAAGCAGTTTTTCAAAGTCCGTTCTCGCTAACCCCCATTGTTTTTCCTGTAGGAAGCACGATCCTCTTTGCCAAATTAAACGTTTGGCTTCGGGAATTGAAGAAGGGTCCGAGATAGGTGCAAGCTCGCTAAGGAGTTCAAGGCAGCGTTTTTCATCATACTGCCTATTCGCTAATTCTTGTAGGAAACGAAGTTGTGTGTTTCTTTGAAAAGATTCGTTGTTGTAAGCATCCCGGAGAATTTGTTCTGCGTTAGGTTTATTGCCTAATGCATCATATTGCTGCACCAACATTGTCCAGAAGCCTGGTTCCTGACGGTATCTCTCCTGGCTTCGTAATGGCAACAACTGTTCAAGGGCTTGCTTTGGTTCGTTTTGCCGGGCATACAGTATTCCTAGTTCATAATGAGCTTCTTGCTGAAAAGCGTCATCTTTTGTTTTCAGGTATCGCTTGTAAGCAGTAACTGCTTGTCGGGGCTGGTCAATTGATTGATATAACTGACCAAGCCGAAAGGCGGCAAGTGGGCGATAGTTACTATCATTCGTTGCAAGATACTTTTCGTAACGGGGAACAATTTCTTTGACAAATGCATTGTCAAGAGTACCAGTGTTCGAACTTGCTTCAAGCTGCTCTGCAGCACGTTGGAAAGCTACTTCTCCCCACCAAAATGCAGCATGAGCCTTATTTTCTGCAGGCAAGTCCAATCTCGAGGTTGCATATTCTCCATAACGTTGTTCTGCCTGAAACCAATTCTTCTGACTTTGGTGAATTGTTGCTACACGATATCGAATATCCTCGGTTTCCTCGGATGGTTGAGTTGATTCAAGATAGTTTTCCCAGAAAGGGAGAGCTTCGTTAAACTGATTATTTTGATAAAGGGTGTAGCCCACTTGATAGTTTGAAATTTGTGATTCTTTTTCTGTCAGGCTATGTTGGAGAGCTTCCTTATGATACTTCGCTATTCGGGGCGCCAAATCATTAGCTTGGACAGATGCGTTTTTCTCTTGGTAGCGGAGCATTCTTTGAAACAGTGCTTGCCCCATCAAACTTCTTGCCGGTCCATAAAGACTAGAAGACGAGGGAATCAATGAAAGGGTTTCTTCGGCTACCTGAGGACGGTCAAAACGAAAATGAATTTTCCCCAGCTGAAGTCGAGCAAAATCCCCCTCGGATTCATTTGAGTTTTCCTGAAGCCACTCTTCAAAAAGAATTTGTGCTTGGGGCCAATAGCTTTCTCCCATTTGAAGAAGAACTTCGCCCTCTAATTTCATAGCTACATAGCGAAATTCACCTTGAGGTTTGCTTGCTCGGTAGCATTGAAGATAATCTCGGGCACTTGTCAAAAGTCCGTCTTCAATCATCTTCTCAGCGAAGGCAAATTGTTTTTTTTCGTTGAGGCCGTTGGGCAATCCACAGGCGGCAGAGGCCAATCCTGGCGAGGAAACCAAAACGCCCAGCCACAAGACTTTCCATAGAGGTGGCCAGTTCATTGGATACCTGATTTTGGTTGGTTATTGATCATTTGGGAAGTTTAGTGCTGACTGCAAATATAAGACCAATCTTCTCAAACTTTGCTCTACAAAAAAATAGTTTAGAATTTTACGATTTTGGGTAGTTTTTAAGTCAAATTAAATTTGAAAATAATTTTAACAATCCTTTAGAAGAATGCCAAACTGATGAACTCCTTAATTAGAAGAAAAAGCCGAGTGGTTCGAATTGGAAATGTTTTGGTTGGTGGCCAAGAGCCAATTCGTATTCAATCCATGTTGACCAGTGATACCTGCGATGTCCCAAAGGTTATTGAAGAAATGGAGTCATTAGTTCAAGCGGGTTGTGAAATTATCCGAGTCACAGTTCCTAATCATAAATCTGTAGAGGCACTGTATAAAATCAGAGAGGTTATGTTCAATCGAGGAATTAATATACCTTTAGTTGCTGACATTCATTTCAATCCCCAATTAGCTGTAAATGCCGCAGAAATTGTTGAGAAAGTAAGAATTAATCCAGGAAATTATGTTGATAAGAAAAAATTTGAAATAATCGAATATACTGAAGTTCAATATCAGGAGGAATTGCAGCGATTGGAAGAAAAACTTCTCCCATTAATTAAACAACTAAAGAAATATGATAGATGTCTCAGAATAGGCACTAACCATGGTTCCTTATCAGACCGCGTAATGAATCGATTCGGTGATACTCCTCAAGGCATGGCTGAATCAGCTATGGAATTTTTACGTATCTTAGAAAAGCATCAATATTTTGAAACAGTCATTTCAATGAAGGCATCTAACCCAATTGTAATGAGAGCCGCCTATCAAGAAATTGTCAGAAAAATGGATCTTGAAAAGATGAATTACCCATTACATTTAGGTGTTACAGAAGCTGGAGATGGGATTGATGGTAGGGTGAAAAGTGCTTTGGGAATAGGCTCTCTTTTGTTAGATGGGATTGGTGATACAATTAGAGTTTCTCTTACTGAACCAGCAACGAGCGAAATCCCCGCAGCAAGAAGTATTTTGAATGGGACCAAAAAGCTGGCCAGAAAGTCTTTACCTATCCAAGTCAATAAGCAGTCAAATATGGTCTCTAAGGAGATAGAAATTGATGGGATTAGACTTGGCGGAGAAATGCCGTTCCACCTTATGGGTATTTCAAATTTTGTTGTGGAGGACCTCCCATCCGAACCATTCGATAAGGTTTGGGATCAGAAACAATGGGCTTCAGAAATTTTTCCGAATCTCCATTCCTGCGATTTTAAGAACTCAAATATTGGGAATAAAGCAGTCCTTTTTGAAATCGATGAACTTGACCTTGAAAAAATCATTGAATTCCGAAAAATTTTAGAATTTAAAGGGTTTGAGCCTGTGTTCCTTGCAATGTTATCCTTGACTGAAGAGGAGGATGAACTGATGGGATTGGCTGCTGGTTTGGGATCCCTAATTCTCATGAAAATGATACAAGGCCTAATTGTGCCTACCACAAATCTAAATCATCCTACGGTTCAAATGATTCTGTCATTACTTCAGGCAGCAAGGGTAAAAACGTACAAAGCCGATTTTATTTCGTGTCCATCTTGTGGAAGAACTCACTTTGATCTCCAGACAGCAACGGCAAAGATCAAAATGAAAACAGAACATCTAAAAGGTGTTAAGATTGGAATAATGGGATGTGTGGTCAACGGTCCTGGGGAAATGGCTGATGCAGATTTCGGGTACGTTGGTTCTGGTTCAGGGAAAATCAACCTTTATAAAGGACACAGCTGTGTGCGAAAAAATATTCCGGAGGAAAAAGCGGTAGATTATTTGATTGAATTGATACAAGAGCATGGAATGTGGCAAGATCTAAAAAAACTCTCAAAAAAATAGTCATTTTGAAGAGTAAACTAATCTGGAGAAGCACTTCATCTCAGAGTAAACTGTAAATCTTGAACAATTAACCTCTCGACTAAAATTAATTCTTTCGAAGTCCATTAATTATAAAATATGATTGCAAAGGGTATCGGTTGTGCCTAAAAGTGCGCCCACTCCAATTATTATATCCTTCTACAAATTCTCTTAACCAAATCATCCTGTTCGAGCTATTGGAAAGTTTTGGGCTTTCTAAGGAATCTGCGTAGAGTTTCAGGTCAGCTTCAAGAAAATTTTTTTCTATATTATCGAGAAGCCTATTATTCAAAGAAATTCCGTCCAGTCTCATCAATTTTCCTAAATTTATTCAGGTGAAAGAAACAAAAGCTAGTTTGCGTCAAATTTATGAATGATCAATTTTCTTAAATTGGAACTAAACCAGAACTTTTTTTATTTTTAGATTATCAATAATTTCGTAAACAATAACAAATAATATAATAAATAATTATTTTAATTGCAAATAATTATTTTAATCATTTTGAAATTATTTTTTAAAGAATCCACCCTGCCATCTCCAGCAGACCGTCCACAGCCAATTCAAGTCTATGCCCCAGTAACCTACTGTTGTGTCAATTGAAAATTCTGTTCCAGGTGGGAATTGCCAGTGGGCGGTCCATTTATTTGATTCCCAATTCAGAGTTACATTTTGAAATCGGAGAAGAGCTTTTGGAATTTTACCAAAGCAGCATTTATATAGTGATTCTTTTGCTGAGAAGGTCATGAGCAGTCTGTTGGTACGTTTTTCTTGTTCTAAATGGTGTAAATCCTCTGATTCCTCTGGAGTGCATACATGCTTTGCAACTCTTAGATCTATGGCTCGGTTAGCTTTTTCTAAATCTACCCCAATACCAAGAATTGGAGGGCTTTCACAAACCACAGCCAGAGCTAATCCCGAAGAATGAGATATGCTACCTGCTAACCCTTGGGGCCAAACTGGACTTTTTGTAAATGAGTCTCTGTCAACCCAAGTCGGTGGGTATCCTAATAAACCCAGCGCGTCTTTGGTTGCTAAACGACCGAGCAGATATTCCCGATTTCTCTTGTCAGAGCCACCAAAGTTTACTTCAGGAAGTCGTTCCGCTGTAAGATTGTTGAGTTGATGAAGAGAAGTGGTTGCATATCTGATTCGGCAGGACTGGTTTAACAGTAATTCAGAAAGCGAATTGAAGTCCAACAGTAGTTAGTGTTCCAGTGTAATCTTTTTCTGTATCCACAGAATCAACGCTTGATTCTACGGAAGACCAAGAATTTCCAACATCTATTTTTGAGGCAACTTTAATGGCGTGAATACCAAGATGAAATTCGATAAAGTTCCAAAACGGTAAGCCCACTCTTGTAAAACCTTCAACTAATGGTTTTGAAACTGAGGGTTTATTTTCATATCCCGTTAATGAAGATTCAACCTTCACTTCCCCGATTCCAGCACCCAAGGACACTGCTACAACAGGGAAGGGAATGTTGAAGAAGACATTGTATGAATTGAGGGTTACTTCACTGCTCAACTGAACATTTGAAGACACATCCACAGATTCACTCGAAAATTTTACTTGGGTATATCCAAAATTTGGAAGAAATCCAATAGGGTGTATAATTCCTACTGTACCTCCAGTTACCTTATCTGGCGCCACTGTGTAATCTACCGCAGTGTCCACGCTGAACCCAAAGAATTGGGCTTGTGCTTTACTTACACCGATCACAATAAACAAAACTACGATAAAGAAGTTGATTTTAGTAATCAATTTCAATCTAAACCTCAGAAACCGATTTTGATTCCAGCTGTCCAAACTGTACCAGATGGATCATTTTCATATTGAAGCCCACCACTCGAGTTTTTAACTTCAACTTTCTTTGCATTTATCACTTGATATCCAACGTGAACTTCAAAAAGTGGGAGTATTGGGTAGCCTAGTGTTGCAAAGAAACTCGTTGCTGCAGAATCCTCTGCTGATAATTTGGCTCCATCACTCAATTCCTCTTCCCTGGTAACCATCCCAGCACCAGCACCCAATGCTAAGTTAATAACTGGAACAGGAAGATTTACAAACACACTCGCGATTTGATAGGTATCCTTAGAATCACTGGATTGGTTTGAGTATGACACATCGTACGACTCATATGCTATTCCCAACGGGAGTATAAACAAACTGAGGCCCACTCGGGCACCTGCAATTGAATCTGGAGTGTCTGCACCTTCTTGGGTTGGGCCAAACGAGAGTGGTATGTCTGCGTGAACAGATAAAAAGTCTGCTTTTGCAGTAAAAGTCCACAACACCATGGCAAGCATTAGTGTTGAAATTGTTAAAAACTGTCTCATCTATTCTCCAATTCCAAAGCTACTTTTTCTGCATTAGGATTCGTTTTCCAATCGTCAAACTTTCCCATTGGTCTTGCGAAAGTAAACTCTAGAGGCTCAATGACTAGTGCATTCCAAGTGTCATCGAGACTACCTGAAATCAGAGCAAACGGGCTTGCTACAATAAAAATAGCACTTGAGACCATTGTCAGGCCCACCCCCAGTATTCTGACTGGGACATCGACCATGATTGCTGCTGAAGATGGGGTATCATTTCTCGTTGATGCAACACATTCTATGGTGGAAAATGCAAGAAACAGACTAATTATGATAGTTCTGCGCCAATGTAAAGCCATCATGCTCTTACTCAATTATCGTAAAACAGCTAAAAACTGGAGCGTGGTCCGAGGGTTTTGCTTTAGAGCGATTTTCAAGATCAATGTAGCTCTGGGTGGCTTGTTCAATTAAGTACTCAGAGGACAATATATGATCAATTCTCATCCCATCATTCCTTTCAAACCCCCTAGTCCTGTAATCCCACCAAGTATATTGACCAGACTCCTTACTAAATTTCCTAAAGACATCGTGCAATCCTAAAGCCAGAAGATTTTGGAATGCTGCTCTTTCCTCTGGCCTGAAACTAACCATCTCTTTCATTGCAGTTGGATCGGGGACATCAATATCTTCGGGAGCTATATTTAAGTCCCCTAGGACGATCATTTTTTCTATTGGATATTCTGATAACTCCGCAGTCAACTGTTCCAGAAATTCAAGTTTGTAGGCGAATTTTTCCGAAGATACTGATTGTCCTTGGGGTAGATATACGTTTATGAACCAGATCCCTCTCAATAAAACGCTTATCAATCGACAGTTTTCAGGATCAAACCCATTTCGGAAACCAATCCTAATTTGATCAGGCACTTCTTTGCATAAAAAAGCAACTCCGTTGTAGCTTTTTTGACCATTGAATACAGAATGATATCCCGCTTGTTGAAGATCAAAAATTGGGAAATGAACATCTTCAACCTTTGTTTCTTGAAGTGCCACCAAATCTGGTTGCTTTTCAGCCAACCAGTCCAACAGCAAAGCTATACGACTTCGGATTGAATTTATATTCCAAGTGACAACTGTAAAGTTGTTTCCTTGCTCAAATATCGTATCAATGATTTGAAGAATGTCATCTGGTAGGAGACAACAGCCGGGTTTGTAGATTACAGTTCGGCTTGGTGAATCAGTATTCCCCCAAGTACGTTGAACAGTAAGTGTTCCTTTTCGCCAAGCTTCGTAGATTGCAGAGAAAAAGGATGCGCTTTTTAACGTTTTTTGGACTTCTTGAACTTTTTTAGGTTCTTTCAACAAATGATAAAGTGACTCACTCACTCTTCGCTAACTTCAACTTTTGTTACTGATGCATCGAGAGCCTGCAAAACTTTGATGTTTTCACGAATTCTCTTCTCATTTTTTTTCAAATTATCTTTGTTAGCGGTGTGCTTATTTTTTCGTATGGCTTTGGTTCGTTTTTTTGGTGACATCGATACTCCTACTAATAAGGGGTTCAGTAAATTATCCCTTGATCAGCGTTGATTAATTGGGATATATGTTCTTGCGTTTTCGCCGATGTAAATTTGTCTTGGTCTAGCAATTCTGGTTTGAGAATCTTCATGCATCTCTTTCCACTGTGCAATCCACCCTGGAATACGTCCCAAAGCGAACATCACCGTGAACATATTACTTGGCAGACCAATTGCCCGGTAGATGATACCGCTGTAGAAATCAATGTTCGGATAGAGATTTCTTTCAACAAAATAACTGTCTAACAAAGCCCGTTCTTCAAGTTTTTTGGCGATTTCAAGTAGTGGATCTTGCACACCAAGTTTGCTCAAAATCCGATCACAATGCTCCTTAATGATTTTAGCTCTAGGATCATAGTTTTTGTAAACTCTGTGGCCAAAACCCATCAATCTGAAGGAGTCATTAGGATTCTTAGCTCGCATCACAAATCCATCAACATCACCACCATTCTCATAGATTTGCAATAGCATATCAAGTACTTGTTGATTTGCTCCTCCATGTAATGGCCCCCACAATGCCAAAATACCTGAGGCAACGGAAGCGTATACATTAGCCTGACTTGATCCCACGACACGTACTGTCGAAGTTGAACAATTTTGTTCATGATCTGCATGCAATATCAACAATAGATCCATCGCTTTGACATGATCCTCATCGATTTCATAGGGTTGGGCCGGAACGGAAAACATCATGTTAAGAAAATTAGCACAATATGGAAGGCTATCGAGTGGGTATACGAAAGGCTGACCAATTGATTTTTTGTATGAAAAAGCTGCAATTGTCCTCACTTTAGCCATAATTCGAGCGGAGTTGATATGTAGATCCTTGACTGAGGCGCGACCTGTGGCTTCAGAATAGTAAGCAGAGAGAGAAGCAACCATTGTTGATAGAGAAACCATTGGATGCGCTGTACTCGAGAACCCATCGTAAAAATGCTTCATGTCCTCATGAATCATCGAATGATTCGATAATTTTTTAGAAAACTCAGTCAACTGATATTGATCTGGCAAATTTCCATGAATTAGCAGGTAAGCTACTTCTACAAATGTCGATTTTTGGGCTAGTTCCTCAATGGGATATCCCCTGTATCTAAGAATTCCTTTTTCACCATCGAGATATGTAATAGAGCTTGAACATGCTCCTGTGTTAACGAATCCTGGGTCCAAAGTAATATATCCTGACTTAGCTCGTAATAAGGATATATCCAAAGCCCTCTCGTTTTCAGAGCCTCTGATGATTGGTATCTCTAAAGGCTCCTGACCAGGCAAATGAAGTGTGGCAGAATTTGTCATTAATTCTAAGGGTTTAGAAGTTGATTTAAATCGTGGCAAAAATCTATATCAGAATTTCAACTCCTAAACCAGCGATCCAACATCAAAAGAATCGCTTTTTGGGCATGGAGTCTGTTTTCTGCTTGATCCAAGACTATGGATTGAGGGCCATCCAACACTTCGGAAGTAATTTCCCATCCACGTTCAGCAGGCAAACAGTGCATAATCTTAGCACCAGGAGCCGCTTTGGAAAGAATGTGGGAATTGATCTGATATGGCATCAAAAGTTGTCTCCTTTCGTTAGTTTTCTCCTTCTCTCCCATGCTGGACCATACATCTGTGTATAAAATCTTTGCATCCTGAACTGCTTCAACAGGATCATAAATTAACTTCACTTCTGAAACACCTTTTCGCTTTGAATACTCCACCAATTCCAAATCGGGTAAGGTTCTCTCATTTGTTCCAATCGTGAAATTGATGGGAACTCTTGAGGCAAAATTAAGCCAACTGTGGACGATGTTGTTCCCATCTCCCAAGTAACAGATGGGGGTTGCTGAAAGATCTTTGAAATTTTCTTGAATGGTCATTACATCGGCAAGGATTTGACACGGATGGCAAAAATCTGTGAGCATATTGATCACAGGTACTGATGAGTTCTCTCCTAATTCCTTAGCCAGATTGTGCGAGTAAGTCCTAATCAAAATTCCGTCAACGTACCTTGATAAAACCTTGGCTGTATCTGCAACTGATTCTCGTTCGCCAAGTTTAAAGTCCTGATCAGTCAGGTACATACTACTTCCACCCAATTCACTGATCCCAACCTCAAATGAGACTCTGGTTCGAAGTGAATTTTTTTGAAAAATCAGGGCATAACTTCTTCCAGCTAACTCGTTGCGATATGGACCTATGGGACCTAAAGCTTTCAACTCAGCAGCCAGGCTTAAGCAATCTAAAAGCTCTTGTTGTGTCCAATCTTGGAGACTAAGTAGATCTCTTTTCATTTTGAATGACTAAGTAGTGTAGAAAGCATTTTCAGCGACATAGCCCTCCGACAAATCACAACCCCAAACCATTTCAGAAAATGTCCCCATTCCAAGTTCAATTTCAATGAAGACTTCCTTTTCTTGAAGCATTGGTCTCAAAGCTTCAACTAAAGCAATATCTTCTGCGTGCTCAGCATCCAGACAGACCCTTGTTGCGTCTTTGCCAAAATGAATTTTTAGGTTTTCCAACTGAATCGGATAGTCAAAAACTTTTCCAATTGCCATGACGAATCTTCCCCAATTCGGATCTGCTCCGTAAATTGCTGTTTTTACCAAAGGTGAGTTGATAACCGATTTGGCAAAAAGAAGTGCTGACTTTTTGTTTTGGGCACCACTAATCTTAAGTTCAATCAACTTTGTCGCACCCTCTCCGTCTTGAACAATCTGCTTTGCCAGATCGCAACAAAGCGCATTTAGCGAAATTTGAAAGTCGTTAGGATCAGTTTTCTTATGACCTGCACTCAACAAAACAACGGTATCACTTGTTGAGGTATCAGTATCAATCGAAATTCGGTTGAAACTCTGATTTACAGCTTGCTGAAGCGCTGTCCTTAAATCTTCCGACTCCAAGTCTCCATCTGTGATGATGTATGAGAGCATTGTTGCCATATTCGGCTCAACCATCCCTGCTCCCTTTGCGATACCCAGAATTTTCGTTCCGCTTTCCAGAACAACATGAGCAAATTTTGGATAATGATCCGTAGTCATAATGGCGTTGGCAAATTGCGCACTAAAATCGGTACTGCTCCCTAAATGGTTGGCCAATATCTTACAACCGGTTTTAATTTTAGTTGTATCAAGTGGGCGTCCAATCACACCCGTGGAGGAAGGTAATACCATTTTAGGCGGTATATTCAATTCCTCCCCAAGCCAAGAACAAGTATTTCGAGATGCTTCTATCCCAGCAATTCCAGTCGCAACATTCGCATTTTTAGAATTAACCACAATCGCCTGAAGTATTCCATCAGCGACATGTTCCCTGCCAACAATTACAGGAGCACCAGGAAAATTGTTTTTTGTGAACACCGCGGCAGCGGCACACGGTTTATTCGCAACAATTCCACCAAAATCCAAACTCTGGTTTTTCAGTCCAATGTTAACACCACCAAATCGAAAACCTGTAACCTGAATCAATTCACGTGAAATTTTCATTTTGAAACGGGTGGGGGAATATCTGGCAACCCTAGGCATTTTGGAAGAGAGACCGAACCATCAACTTGCTGCCCATTCTCAATGAGAGCAATCAGTGTTCTGGAAACGGCGATAGCAGTACCATTGAGCATATGAACAAATTGATTTTTACCTCCAGAATCCTTGAATCGAATGTTTAATCTCCGAGCTTGGTAGTCAGTACAATTAGAAGTTGAAGTAACCTCACCCCAATGACCTCTTCCTGGCATCCATGCTTCTAAATCGTATTTTCGGAAAGCAGGGGCTCCCAGATCTCCAGTACAAATATCCACCACTCGATATGGAATTCCCAAATCACAATAAATTCTTTCCTCAATTTTCAGTAATTTCTCATGCATCTCGTTTGACTTTTCAGGATGTGTGAAAGCGAACATCTCAATTTTCGAGAACTGATGTACCCGGTAAAGTCCTCTAGATTCCCTTCCCGCTGCTCCGGCTTCTGTTCTGAAGCAATGTGAAAATCCCGCCATTAAAATCGGAAGTTCATCATCTGAAAGAATTTGTTCTGAAAGAAGACCGCCTAATGTAATTTCAGCTGTAGCGATCAAACACAGCTCGCTGTTTTCAAGAGAATAAATCTGAGCTGAATCACCTCTTGGTTGAAATCCTGTACCCTGAACGACACTTGCCCTGGCTAAATCTGGTGTTATATGGACTGTGAAACCCTCATCTTGAAGCAGCTTTAGAGCATACTGTGCTAGAGCCAATTCTAGAAAAACTGCTTGGTTTTTTAGATAGTAAAATTTCTGGCCAACTACTTTTGATCCACCCTCGAAGTCCACCAGTTCAAGACTTTCCATTAGTGCCAGATGATCTTTGGGCTCAAAATCGAAAATTCTAGGTTTACCTATCTCTCGTATAACCTTGTTAGCTTCTTCATCTGTACCAATTGGAGAATCAGGATGAGTAAGGTTTGGAATTTGAGATAATAAATTGCCTCTCTCGAACTCTGCCGACTGGTGAGCCACATTGAGTACCTCTTCATTTTGCTTCAGTGATTTTGATTCTTCTATTAAAATTTGTTTTTCATCTGTGCTGAGTTTCGCCCTCATCTGATTGCTGATTTCGTTTCGCCTTTGGCGAAGCATATCTAGCTCTCCTTTCAAACTCCTAGCTAATTCGTCCTGCTCTAGAAGTGGGGCTACCAAATCTGGCAAATTTCTAAGTCGGCAATTTTCCGAAATTTTTGCAGGATCCTGGCGGATTACTCGAAGATCGAGCATGATTATAATTTATTCTGAGTTAATGAATTTGGACGAGATTTAATACTTAAGAAAAACACAGAGGCGGTCGCGGAATATGGAAATCAGTTTTTGCTTGAATTTCAGCACAAACCTTCAGAAGCCGATGATCATCCAATGGCTTACTCATCAGTTGAAAGCCAATTGGCAATTTCTCTTTGCTCATTCCAGCAGGCATCGAAATCGCAGGGCATCTAGTAAAATTTGCCAAGACGCTATAGATGTCTTCAAGATACATTGCTAATGGGTTATCATTTTTTTCACCAAATTCGAATGGAACTCCAGGGCTTACTGGCCCTATCAAAAAATCAAATTCTGCCAGCAAGGCATGTATTTTTTTCTCAATGAACGTACGAATTTGATTCGCTTTTCCGTAGTAAGACTCGTAGTAGCCCGCACTGAGAACAAAAGTACCCAACATAATTCGACGCTTCACCTCAATTCCGAAGCCTGAATCCCTAGATTTTTTATACAATTCATCAAGACTACCACTACTTCTTCTCACACCGTACCGAATTCCGTCAAATCTTCCCAAATTGGAACTGGCTTCCGCAAAAGATATGACATAATAAGCCGGTATCAAGCAGTCAAGGAATCCTAAGGATTTTTTCTCAACTGTGGCTCCTTGTTTCCCCAACCAATCTGCCAAGGAGATAGTTGCTTCTAAGACATCTCCAGATGCTGTTTCAGAATCCAAATATTCATTTGGAAGGCAAAACTTCAAAGATCTGAGATCAATTTGCCCATCATATGAATCAAGCCTTTGCGCCAAGGATGTACTATCCTTGGTGTCAACACCCTGAATCGCATCAAACAGGTAGGCACTGTCCTCGGCTGTCCTTGTCAAACATCCTACTTGATCAAGAGACGATCCATAAGCTACTAATCCATACCGAGATAATGCTCCGTAAGTTGGTTTGAATCCCGTAATTCCACAAAAAGACGCAGGCTGTCGGACAGAACCTCCTGTATCTGACCCCAAAGCAGCGACTGCCATACCTGTAGCAACTGCAACAGCGGCACCTCCGCTACTTCCACCCGGAACCCTACTGGAATCCCATGGATTCAGAGTAGGGCCATAAGATGAATTTTCATTGGAAGAGCCCATTGCGAATTCGTCCATATTTGTGGTGCCAATTACCAAAGCATCTTGTTCTTTCAAAGACTTCACAACTGTTGCATCATATGGTGAATGATAGCCGTCTAATATTTTCGAAGAACAACCTGTAGTTAGATTGGGGTCTTCAATACTGATGTTATCTTTGATAGCAACAGGCAAACCGGCCAACTGACCCACACTTTCACCATTCGAAATTTTCTTACCAATCTGCTGAGCACGCTTTATAGATATTTCCCTAGGCACTAAGCTTCTGTAAACATTCAATTCTTGATCAAATTTTTCGATTCGATCGTATACCAAATTGACCAGAGCAGTGGGATCTAACTCACTAGTTTGGATTTTCTGAACCAGCTGTGAAAGTGAAAAATCAAGAATCATCGGGCAGGGAATATGTCTGAAAAAAAACTAGATTCAAAACTTATAATCTAATGAAAAACTTTGAAATCTATCATGAATTTTAAAATTGACAACACATTTGTGCATGACCACTATACTCAGATCAATTTAAAAACCTTGTTGTCCGGAAACAAAAAACGCTAAAATTTTTTTTATATTTTTAACCTTTACATTCACTTGGCTAAAACAATGGAATCATTGAGATTGCTTAGGAAAGAGTTGCTAGAAAGGCAAATGGCGAATCAATTGGGCAGCGAAGAAGCCCTGCTTCAATTTATGTCTAACCACGTTTTTGCTGTTTGGGACTTCCAATCACTATTGAAAGCACTACAGCAAAGGTTGACTTGTGTTCAGGTACCTTGGGCCCCAACATCTGATCGTGAGGCACGGAGACTTATTAACGAAATTGTTCTTGACGAAGAAAGTGGTCCTCACCCCGATGGAGGCTTTGCATCGCACTTTGAACTCTATTTGGATGCGATGAAAAAAGCTGGTGCTGATACCAATTTGATTGAGGAATGGCTCAAAACAATTGAAAATTCGAGAAACTTTTCAACAGCAATCGCTTCTACAAACCTGCCTTCACATATCGTGAAATTTCTGAAAACCACCTTCTCCTTCATTGATAATGGATCGCTAGTCAGTATCGCTTCTTCATTTTTGTATGGTCGAGAAGACATTATCCCAGATCTCTTCAGACAATTGGTTGAACGCCTGATTCATGAGGATCCTGACAAATGGAGATATTTCAAATTTTACCTTGAAGAGCATATTCATTGCGATGAAGAGAAACATGGCCCAGCTGCGGAACGACTGATACAGAGGATATGTGGAAATGATCCGATTCGATGGGCAGAGGCAGAGAACGCGGCGATAGTTGCACTAGCAGCTCGGATTGAACTTTGGGACGCGATGGTTGCTTCTCATGTAGAACACTCAGTGGCTGCCTGAATTTATGATAACTATACTAATGCGATTGAAAATTTTTACAGTTTGTCAAATCTATCTTCTGGAAATGATAGAAAGAGAAATCGTACCTTAGATTATGGGTTTGCTGCTGAGGGCTTGTCTTTCGCCCAATAAAAAAATTCCGCAATTCCAAAATAAATACAAATTTCATACAGCTAAAAAGATTTTGATGAGCATCAATGATTAAAGGGATGGAACATCTAACAATCGCAATCAATGGGAGCCTGTTGCATCCGCAACCAACTGGTTTGAGCCGCTATGGGGTGGAACTCAGCAGTTGTTTACTGAGATTACTACCAAAAGCAAAAATCTACACGCAATTGAAAGAAATAGAAGATCTTTTCCCTGACCAAGTAGTCTCAAGTGGGCCTAGATTTCAACATCCAGCAAATTTTACCTCAAATCTAAAAAGACTTCTCTGGCTTCAAACACGGATGCGCCTGAATATTCATCTACAGAAACTCAAACTGAACTTCGCACCCATCGCAGAGGGGATGATAAATAGTCCAGTTCCTCAAATTGTCACGATCCATGATTTGCTGCCACTATATGATCCTGATTTTATGCCTCGATGGAAAATATACTACAGAAAAATCCTTCCAAAAATCCTGAAAAATCATTGTAGAAAAATAATCTGTGTTTCAGAATTTACAAAGTTTGAACTGCTGAAATATTATCCCGAAGTTAATGCAAATCAAATCAAAGTAATTTACCCCGGGTTCAACCCATTAAGATTTAGGATAAACAAAGGATTAAGTTCTTTGGAAAAATTTGGGTTCAGTGATTATTTCTTAATGGTTGGAGAAGGAAGACCATACAAAAATTTAGAATTAGTACCAAAAGCCCTGAGTATTCACAGAGGAAATTCGGTTTTAGCCATTTGCGGTAGAATTCCAGCAGACGAGATGAAGAGAATTCAAAATGTTGCTAATGAAGCTGGCGTAGGCGAAAGGTTAAGGTGGTTGGGGTATGTATCAGACCAGGATCTGGGCCTATTGTACGAAAACTCTAAGGCTTTTATATTCCCTAGTCGTTACGAGGGTTTTGGACTCCCTTTGTTGGAAGCAATGTCATTCGGCACTCCTGTTCTTTGCTCAAAAGTTGCGAGCTTGCCTGAGGTTGGGGGGAGGGTTCCGATTTATTTTGATCCATCAGATCCAATGGATTTGAGCCAAAAAATGGAACTTTTAAATCAAAGCCAAACTCTTATTGAAAAAATGCGAACCGCTGGTTACCAGCGCGTGAAAAATTTCACTTGGGAAGAATCTGCTCAAAAGCATGTTGAACTCTTCAAAAGCGTTTTAAATTAATTTTTTTTACTTCTTGAAAAACAACTATTCCACAAGCTAACGGCACAAAGCACTCGGTGATCAATGTTGACCAAACAGCACCAGTAGCTCCAAACTCTGGAATCCAGAGTAAATTCAAAATAATGTTAATTAACAAGCCACAAATTGTAAAAAATAAGTAAACTTTCTGTTTATCTAATGCAACTAGTGATTGAGTCATGAGTGTACCTAGATATACTAGAGGTATTGCCCAGGAAAGAAGTTGGAGTAAGTTTCCAGCTTTACCAAATTCAGGAGGATAAAATTCATTGAATAACCATACTGAAAAAAATGAAACCAGAAATCCAATCATAACACCAGAAATGCTCAAAATTTTAATACCTTTTTGAAAGGATGAAATAAATCGGTTAGTTTGCGACAATGAACCTATTAGTGCGGCTGTGATGAGTGACGGGAGGAAGAAAGAACCTTCCACTACGACAAATGCTGAATTATATAAAGCGACTTCTCCTTCATCCACTAAGTATCCAATCATTACGGTGTCAATTCTGAAGTACATTTGTATTAAAACGAGTACTAGTCCAAGTGTCCATGCCTCTTTTAAAAGAAGTCGAAAATTAATTTCATCATTTTTATGGCCAAATGATTTGGTTTTATTAGTTATTATAAGCAACCAAATCAAACCAATTAGCCTTGGAATAGCAATTCCCGCAGCAGCAACCCAAGGTTCTTTAAGATTGATTGACCAAGTAACTAACAAAATGCACAAAGACAGTAAATTTTGAATAGGTAAAACTACAGATTCTACCCTTAGATCCTCAATTCCCCTAAAAAATCCAAATAATATTTGTTGTACACTATTGCAAATTAAATGAAGACCAAGAAAAAAAAGAAGTATTGGGTCTGAACCTAATAAATAACCAATTATGAAAAAAACTGGTAAAATAATTGACCCTGCTATTTTTTGATATCGAAAAGCCAAAACTTTAACGCTTAATTGTCCACGACTTGTCCATTTAGCAACTAATTGTGATAATCCCAACTCAAGAATTGGTTGAACAAGCATCAACCCAATAGACCAATGCAAAGCAAATACACCATATCCATATTGTCCCAGTATGAGTGGAAGGAGTAGATGATAAATAAAGATCTCTCCTTTCGCTATTGTTTGTCCTAATATTCCCCATTTTAGATTATTCTTTAAAGTCTGCAAATTGACACCTTGTTCCTTTTTTTGAAAAGCACTATCGGTAGAAATCGATGAATATAATTTTTTTTATAAATTTTTATTCAAAGCTAAAAAATTATTTTGTCACTTTATAGCAATCTTTATTGTATTTATAGAAATTATGCGTGTGATCGATATTGAATTCAATACTAATCAAATGATCTCAGACATTTTGGTTCTTTAAAAGAGAATAGAAATTCGAATTCATCATGATCCACTTTATTATATAACAAGATGTTTGCAAATTTGGATATCTGCAAGAATCAACCATCAAAAATTTAGTCGAATTATTAGAAATATTTCAAAAGACTCTATCCCAGAGCCAATGCGAGCACGTCATGACGTATAGCACCCATAATTTCAGGGAGAAATAAAACGACGACAAGGCAATTTTGGGAATTGAAAGAGTTATTAAACTTTAAGTACAAACAATCTCAGGTGGGGAGTGAGCAGAAGTATTGCAAAGTTTTGAATCAGATTGTGCCTACTTAATCATACAATTTCTTGATGACAGATCTTGGTTTTAAAAGTCTGGAGAAAGCAATGATTGAAAATAAAGAGATTAAGCTTGCCAAATTATTCAGAACTGGGGCTGCTCGATTACTCAAGATTTTTCATTCTGCGTGCACTATAAGGAGGGTCTTAGAAATTGGGCTAAGTACCAACATTTGCGATTTCATATCGACGCTAGTTTTTTGGTTAAATTTCAGGCAGATTGACAGTCTAATAATCGTTGAAAGAAATGCCAATGCATGACTACTCTTTACAAAACAAATAAATTAATGGATGAAATAATTTCATTAGATGCCATCTCTCTCTCAACATCAAACTCTTACAACACTTGAAGGAACTACTCAAAAATTTAAACTGTTAAGAACAAACCAAATATTTTGAGATGTCTTCCTACAGAGCAGGTATAATCATGACTACCTCTTTGAGGTATGTCACCTCCCCAATTTCAGTTAAGCAAAAATGATTGATTTCACAATGGTGTGATTGAAGGATTGAATTTTTGAAGAAATTCCATATCAGAATTTGGGAGATCTTGTCGGTAGTGAACAAAAACAAATTATTCATTCAACAGTCATTAATGATAGTAGATTTACAGCGAACCTTGTGCGTGCCAATGTGGTCTATTAGATGTCTGTACAGATTTATGGTGGGATCAAAAAACTTCATGGGCTTTTAAAATGTAAAAAATTCATGTTAGTGATCTGCTGTTCTTCATGACACCAGCCGCTTCATCAGACCCTTTAGCTAACATAACATTCTGAGTATTAGATTAAAATTATGCATTGGCATGTCTGAATGTCTCAGATTATAGCTTATTAAATCTTATTGCCCAATATCATGTTTTCCCCAGTACTTTCCTTAGAATCATAATTGCTCTTAGAAATTATCCCTGAAAACAAGACGATCGTCGGAAACCCTACCTCAATTTGTCGGGTCACTGATGCTCTTGATTGTGAACATAAATAAGGCTTTAATTCATTGATAGTTCATCTAAAATTAAGTCAAGTATTTCTCAAACCTAATGTAAACCATGAATAATTGTTTGCAAACTCTGCAACAATTAATAAAAATCTGTATTTTAAGAACATTTTCAACCACAGTTGGAATCTCAAATTTTTAATTCCTGAAAACGTAATCTTGGGAGTCAATTGAATTGAATGACGACGCTCTTGTATCGATTTTGATGCCAGTCCATAATGATGCAGCCTACTTGGACGAATGCATCCAAAGCACGCTCAACCAGGAATATTTTAATTGGGAATATTGTATCGTTGATGACGGGTCGACAGATAGTAGCGCTTTGAAATTAGAAAAATGGAGTAAAATAGATAAGCGAATACATTTCATTTCAAGCACCCATCAAGGGATAGTTCCAAGCTTGAACGCTGCAGCAAAATTGGCTAGTGGATCATTCATCGCTAGAATGGATGCGGACGATACCATGCATCCCAAACGACTTCACGAGCAGGTAACCTTTTTGAGTGAAAATCCTGAGATGGGTTTGATTGGCTCCTGTTTTCATCATTTTTCAGATGCCAGGATTGGATCTATACCAAAATGGGTTATTTATCATGAGGATTGGAGTAATCGACTACTCAGCTCAGATGATATTCATAACGCTCTTTTTGCAGAATCGCCTATCGCTCACCCAACTTTTTGTATGCGAAAGGAAGTCTTTGACAAATTGGGTGGATACCAAGAAGCCCCTTGGGCTGAAGATTATGATTTTCTTCATCGAGCCAGAATCCAAGGTGTTATATTAGGTAAGGTTCCATCTACCCTTCTAGACAAAAGATTCAATAATGAATGTATTTCCAACTATGAACATCGATATCGCCAAACCAATAATATGGAGGCCAAGGTTTATTTTGGTAATATGAAGCAAATTTTCAACGGACGGGGCCTCTGGGTTGTTGGCAGTGGAGGCAGTGCTAAGTCTCTACTGAAAGCACTTCAGAAATTTGAAGTACCTATAGAAGGGATCATTGACAATAAAATCCATTACGGCACACCAAGAAAATTAATGGGGAACTCAGTCAGTGGGATTCCTAACCCTGAGAATGAAAAATCATGGGAAAAACTTAAGAACAAGCGACTGTTACTTGCTATTGGTGGCGAAAAAGGGCAGCAATTGGTAGATCAATTTAAATTTTGGGGGTGGAAACAGCCGGAGGATTTTGTAAAGCTGGTTTGAAAACATTCAGCGGAGAGGATTATGTTTGATCAATTGCTCGTGGGCTTGGGAGTCTTGTGGGGGCTGGTTTGGCTACTTATCTATGTTCAAAAACGCTTTCCCAAACCACAGGACGACACCGAATCCTGTGAATATTTTTTGCAATTTATGTTAGAAAATCGTGCGCGGTTCCCAAATCTACTGGCTAGTAACATAAATCCATTGATGGAGCAGTTCCGAAAAGAATTCAGAGGTGTTCCTGCAGGAAAAATACGCCCCTCAGACTTTCACACTTTTGCGGCTCAAATTGAAGTTAAGTTAGAGCGGGCTGGAGCTGTTAATCAAAATCAATCTGGTCAAAAACAGATTTCAGAGCAAGAATTATAGTACGTTAGATTATTGAAGATTTTTTCTCTACTGAACTGACCATCAACATAATTGATCGATTATAAAGAATCCTAATTTGATGAAAACGATTCTTAGTTCCCTGGTTATCTTTTTGGCATTATTTGGTGTTGACCGAAAAATTTATGCTAGTGACTGCCCAAAGATGGAGTTGCCAACAAGTTTTCTAGGCATCTTTCTGACGACAACAATGCTTCCAATTGGGACAACCATTGCTGCCGGTCGCAGCAGCAACACAAGTGGCTGTGGAAGTTCTGAGCCTTCAGATAGCTTCTATCGTCCCAAGGCAGCCCGGCTGAAGTTATTTCTTGAGGAATCTGGTGAGCCATTGGCTGAAGAAATAGCCAAAGGTGAGGTGGGTCCCTACCTACAAGTCATGACACATCTTTCTGAATGTAGAGAAGAAGGAAGTCCGGTTATTTTAAATCATCTTAGAATCCAGTACTCAAAGCACTTCAACGAAGACTTCCAACCTGAGAAGACAGCTCAAGCTGTCTATGAACTCTCAGAATCTCACCTCTTGCGCCAATTCTGCCAAGTTGAACAAAACCTTGCTTTCTTAAGTCTCATAGAACAACTACAATTTCAAAATTCTTATCGTTAGAATCAATTTCACTTCAAATCATTTCAACTCAACTGCTCCAGTGAATTATGCCCACTTTTGACCAACTGACTTCCATCCAAATACCTGTGAAAGCTGAAGAGAAAAAAGAAGATTCCCCAGAAATGCAAGGGCTTACTGTGAAGATGTTACAAGCTCGTACTCTTGTTATTTCGCAGGGAGTCACTTCTGAATTGACTCAGAGAATCCTTTCACAACTGGTGCTTTTGGAGCAAGATGACCCAGAGGCTCCTATTACAATATTCATCAATTCTCCTGGTGGTGAGGTTTTTTCTGGGTTTGCTATCTTTGATATGCTCCGCTTTCTCTCCTGTCCAGTAACCACAATTGTAGGCGGTTTTGCTGCAAGTATGGGTTCAATCCTGAGTTTAGCTGCCAATGCTGGGCGCAGATTTGCCTTTCCCAATGCGAAAATCATGATTCATCAACCTCTTCTAATGGGCTATCAAGGACGCGCCACAGAATGTCAGATCCAGGCCCGAGAGATTCTCAAAACAAGAGATCGAATCATTGACATCTATTGTGAGCAAACTGGCAAAGACTACGAAACGATTAAGCAAGCTATCGACCGGGACAATTGGATGCTTGCAGAAGAGGCGTTAGAGTTTGGACTTTTAGATAAGATCGTCAAATCCAGAATGGAGCTTAACAAATTATTGAAAAGCCTCTCATGAAAAAAATAATCTTGATGAATAATATTATAAAAAAATGAGAATAATATTATAAAAATTTCCATGAAAAACAAAATGATTTTCAGATCTTCTAGATTAATGGAGTTTCAGGTTATTTTAGCCTTGGCATGTTCTTGGAAGAAAGTTTTGTTGTTACGCAAACATCTCTTCTGAGATTTTCAAGGAAATATGGGTCAATATATTTACACCTGTACCAAACAATATTTCAATTTACCATGCGCTCACCGACAGCACGCTCATCAAGGGCACTGTAGCCACATACACGGTTATTCAAGGAGCTTTAAATTTTATTTCGCTTGCAAAGAGTTAGATACCAATCATTTCGTCTTTGATTTCGGAGAATTGAAGGAATTGAAGGAACATCTTGAATACATGTGTGATCACACTTTATTGATTAACAAACAAGATCCCTATCTGGAAACATTCGAGGATATGCACGAGAAAGGACTATGTAAGCTAAGGGTTGTGGAAAATTGTGGCGCAGAAGGAATGGCTAGATATTTTCTAGAATTTGCCGACGAACTAGCGAGGCGAAAATCCGATAGCCGAGCTTGGTGCTACAAGGTTATTCAATGGGAGAACGACAAAAACTCCGGAATCGCTGAATATATTCCCAGTCAAAGGTAAATAAATGTCGAGACTTCAAGATGGACTGGAGCGCTCTTACGAAGAATTTGAAATCTTAGGTGATTGTCATCACAGCACCAGCCTGGAAACACCAATCCGGGCTGATGCCTGGGAATTGAGTTCTGAAACTAAAATTCACCGTATCGAGGAGCACTTCCGGGAAATTATGCATACTTTGGGATTGGACCTCAATGATGATAGCTTGCAAGGGACACCCAGGCGAGTTGCAAAAATGCTTGTCAATGAGATCTTTATTGGCCTGAACCCTGAGAAAAAACCTGAAATCCGACTCTTTCAGAACACCTACCGCTATCAAAATGTTTTACTTGAAAAGAACATCTCTTTTCGTTCTTTTTGTGAGCACCACTTTTTGCCTATTGTTGGGGAAGCACACGTGGCCTACATTCCCAAGAATGGTGTGATTGGTTTATCAAAAATCAATCGCATCGTTGATTATTATTCAAGGCGCCCTCAAGTGCAGGAAAGGCTCACTAGGCAAATTGCAGAAGAACTTGAGCGAGCCTTAGGAACCCCAGATATAGCAGTCTTACTGGATGCCAAGCATTTCTGCGTAATGATGAGAGGAATAGAAGACCAAACTTCTTCGACGATTACCACCGAATACCGTGGATGTTTTCAGAAAGTTGAGCGTAGAGAAGAATTCTTGCGATACATCCATTCGAAAAGCAAACCCGCTTGATCAATCACTTATTTGTTGAGATTCTAAATAAACTTAGCCCTTCGACTCATCAGTTTACCGACTGCAAAGGTATTTCGCAAAAATGTCGCTGAAAATAGCTTCGAGTGGTGGAGATGTCTCGGTGACCCAAATTCTCCTGTAATATCTCCCAATCTCTACGGGATCTTGGGCGCAACTGATGGTAGCGATTCATCGCGTAGGTCATGCGAATTCGCTCTGAAGTTACTATAATACCTGTCTGGACACTTAGCTCTCTGAAAAAGAGGCTGACCGTACTTCCCAGCATTCGACGACCTGTTTTCTGGAAGACCCAACGAGAAGGAGATCTAAGATCTAGTAGGATACCTAGTAGGATTTCATCAATGGGAATTTGCCGACATTTTGGATCACGATAGTAAGGCTGGCGTGGATCTGGAACAATGATTTCTCTATTCAGCCATAAGTCAACATCATGCCAAGTCAAAGCAAGGATTTCCCCTCGCCGCATTCCTGTCAATAAGGCAAATCTTAGATAATATTCGAACCAAGGATCACGACTGTGTATTGCTTCAGAAAGTTCTTCAATCTCTGCAGAAGAAAGTATGCAGAGCCCAGTCGGGGGGGGTAGGGGGCTGGTCACGTCCATGTGTCCTGCAAAATTTAAAAATTTAAAATTCTAGACCAACTCCAGCTGTCAAAGCAGGCACAGTCCCATTGATCTCCTGATTTGGATGACCTTGCTGTCCTGACAGCGCAAATTCATAAAAACGGAAACTGGGCTTGAGGAAGAAGTATGCGACGCGTTCCTGCACTATGAAATAATGGCTCAGTTCTGTATGAATCTGTCCGCCCGTTGTTTCCCGTGATTTAAGGTGTCCATAGTTTTGTAGATGAAACACTCCGGTACCTAATTCAGCACCAACGGCGAGTTGTATTGGAGCCTTCGGAACAGTTGCAGTGTAATCAATACCAACATTCATCGTCTTAATAATATAATTGCTCGCATCATACTCTCGGTACGTAACTGAGTGCCTCCATGGAGAATGATTCAGGTAAGTTCCATTCACCCCTAGACCAAAACCATAAGCACCATTGATAGCCCTGCTCTCAATCCCTTTAGACTCTTCGATGGTATCTGAGATTGCATAATACCCGTAATCAGCTGTTGCTGAATACTTCCCAAGGTCAGGGCTCGCGAAAATGAACGCACTTCCCAGCAGTAAAATCAAACTGAACATTCATAACTCCTAAAGGTCGTTGGCACACCGAAAGCCAACATCGGGCCAAGCTAAATTAGGCCGGGTATACCCTCTATAAAAGCCCGCAGCCTCAAAGGAGCCAAACGCCCAGGAAGATCCTCGAAGGACGCGCTCAAGACTATTACTGTCTGAGATTCTTTCTGCTTGCCCACCTGGCCGATAAGCATTCGAAACGTACTCTCTTACGTTTCCAGCTAGATGGCGAATTCCCTCAGGAGTCTGATCTCTGTTCACGCTGTCCACATTCACGCTACTGTCGATTCCACTTTCGCGTGTTACACTGAAATTTCGGCTAAAACTAGGCCCCCATGGATACTTTCGTCCTTGAGTTCCGCGGGCGGCTCTCTCCCACTCTGATTCTGTTGGTAATCGTTTGCCCAGAAATCTACAGTACATCCTTGCATCCTCCCAGCTAATACCTACAACTGGCAGTTCCACATCTTCTGGAAGCATCCTCCCCTGTGTCCAACTTACAGGGCGCCGGTGGTTGTTCGCCTCAACAAAGGCTAAGTAATCGCCGTTACTCACCTCTGTTTGATCAATTTGAAAGGGCCTCACCCGCATCAAGCGTCGATTGGAATTGGCATAAAGAGGGTCATCCGTGCCCATTAAAAACATTCCCCCAGGGATTGCAATCATCCCATTTCCCTTGTTGCGCTCCAATCGTACCTGAATCTTTTTCGAGAATGGATTTAAAATGGTGACACTACCCTCGTCGTTTTCACGAAATTTCAACAAATCTGCCCATGTGATTACCCCGCTAAAGACATTCATCATCTTCATGGAAGCCACAAATTCTCCGTCCACACGCCTGGAAATATTCCCATACAAAAACGCATCTACTCCATATAGTTCTCCCAGTCGACGTGCCTGATTTTCATCGATGTAGACCTCTTGGTTGAGCTTCTGTTCGTTATATATCAATTGTAGATTTTCACGATCAATTAATTTCAAGCTTTTGTCATTCGCAACTGCCGCTGTTAGGTAATCAATGATTTCTTCTGATGAAAGTGGTGAGGGTGTCTCAAGATCCCAAAAACTGACTCGCTTAATCTCTTCGTTCTCGATTCTTCTTGCACTCTGCTTAAGTGACGCCAAAAGAGATTGACTCAAGTTGGTCAACATTTGATGTCGCGCTGTCATCTCACTGACCGGATACACCCCCGCCCAGGCAATAGACGAGTTCTGAACATCTATTGCTTTGAGGATTAATGCCTCATCGTAGACTGTACCGTAAACAAACAATTCCACCCCTAGTAGCTTCCCAAGTTCACGATAATCGTTTGGAGAAACAAATTCTGAAAGTTGGATCTTCTGCTCTCTAAGAATCAATTGTAGTTTTGAGCGATCTGTAACCTGGAATCTTTCTCCTCGAACAATTTTCACATTGGTATAATCGATCAACTGCTCCAAATCGATTACCTTGTTCCGACTGCGGTGCTTGATTCTTGAAATTGCAATTGTTCGATAGTTGCCCACTAATTCGTTTACAGAATTGGCAATGCGTTCAGCCAATGATTCAGTATCTACCCTAGTCTGCTGCGCAATGATCAGATTGGGAAACGCAAACATCAATAGAACGAGAGGCAAACAAAGCCAAACCGATGTATTCTGACTAAACATTGACAATGGGGTACTCCTCGCAAATTTTTTGGTAAAAGCCCAATAACTGTTTGTGGGCCCGTTCACTTCCTTGCTGTGCTTGATCGCGTTGGTAGGTGTCGCTCGGTTTCCAGTGTCTGGTTTTTAGTCGGTAGGGACGAAGCCCTTGCTCTGAATCAGAATTTTCACAAAACAATTCAGTTATTGGTGGCTTACCCGTCCAAGCATTCCCAAGATTAATTTCTAAAGCTCGATACCATTTGGCGAACTGTTTTAATCGCACTTCCTCGAAATAACCGACCGGATTCAGTAATTCGACAACATTCTGCAGAGCCTCGCTAGATACATACCGATCATAATCAACAACATACAAACTCTCTGACAAAAATAATGGTCCACCATGTATAAAAAGTCCCTTTCTTTTGACTGTAGAACCACTTTGTACGATCTCCAGGCCTACACACCCTTTTTCACCCGCCAGGACAGCATTTTCAACATCTTCTACAGAAACAATGTTCAGTTTTGGATAGGCTGCCATTACAATTCCAGTATAGCGTCCCTTCACAAAGACCTGTTGCCCAAATCTGGATAGTGTTTTCAGATTCAGTGGGTGTTTCCTCTCAGAAACTTTGGAGATCAGGAAAAAGCCTACGATGTCCTGTATTTCTGTCTTCAGAACCTCATTGTAACTGCAGAGCATTGCTGAACCCGCGACACGGATTCCGGTAGGTTTTTCCAGATGGTAATTATACATCCCCCATTTGGTAACCCGGGATGGATCGCGCAAATAGTACTGAGTCATCGAGAGAAGTTCATCCAAACCTACTACCGTAAAATCAACTTCGTCTAATCGGATTAGTGAAGACCCGTTGTGGGGTTCTTCTCCCTCCACTCTCAGTCTATAAGGACCAATCTGCCAATCGTAACCTAAAAATCCCAAACGATATGGCCGATGGAAACGCTTTCTATCCACAAACACAGAGAAGCAATTGGGGGCCTTAGAGCGTACCTCATCCAAAAAGTTCAGCGCTTCTTCGAGTTTTAGGCTGCTCCGTGATTTGCTTTGGGACAGAATCTGCAAAATTGCATCAATTTCTTCAGAAGAGACTCCGAGAACAATCAGCTTCTGTAGAAAATTATTCAGTGTACGACCAGAACGAGGAATCGCACAGGTCACATGAAAAGGTGCATTCATAAATTGTCTAGATTAAGAAATCATTGTCATGCAACGGACGTGCGAACCTTTCGTGACCAAATGATCGTAATATCAGGCATTCTTAAGGAACATCATTAGTTTAGAGGTTTTGCCTTGAAGGGCTTGGCCAAGGCGTCAAGATAGGAATCAAATCATTATTTTCAAGCTCTTGCAAACGAAGAAAAATGTCGCAAATCTTTCTGTTTTTACTGTTAATTCTTCTTTGTTCTCCTGTATTTGCTCAATCATCGCACGCATTACTATTTGTTAAAACGGTCGAAGAATTCTCAATTTTTCCTGCGGAGCAGCCGAATAACGCTCTTTACCGTAACGGGAAATTACTACTACAAAGCCCATCTGTTCAATGGGTGAACCTCATTGAAGTCAAGGACACAGTATCATGGCTAGTTTTAGGGATAGATGAAGAAGGTAAGTATCACGGCCATCTCCTCCCCAACAAGAATGACAAGCTAGTGATGAACAACAACGGCTATGGAGTCTTTGATATTTTAGATGAAGAAACCGGTATTCTAAAAATTTACAGGACCTACAAGGGCCGGCTGGAAATTATAAAGTCTAAGTACAAGTCAGTGCGGAGTCCCACTGCTTCCGCAACTCATCTGGTCTTTGCTCACATTCGAGATTCCAGAAAAAAGCGAAACAAACAAATCTTTGAGTTTCGTCTCCATCTCATCCGCCACGACTCATCGGAAGTCAAGAGCCTCAAGCTTTACCCACAAGATGAGTCTGCAAAATTGGAGATGGAGTGGGTAGATCAATCCAAAATTCAAATCCGATATCACAACGGTAAAACTGAAATCTTTGATCTGAAAAAATACGCACCTACACTTTTTGATTGATCCCAATCCGACTTTCATCCCAGACGGGTCTTTATGTTAGCGCTACCCTTCCCATCAATTGATCCTACTCTGTTTACTGTAGGGCCCTTCTCTATGTTTGGCATTGAGTTGGGCCCCTTTGGTCTGCGTTGGTATGCCCTAGCCTACATTGGAGGACTACTGCTAGGCAGGGTTTATGTCAATAAAATGCTGTCTGCAAAGGCGCGTTGGCCTAGTGAGAAACCACCTGTTCCAGTAGAGGAAACTGAAAACCTCTTGATCTGGATGACTCTTGGAGTCATTTTTGGTGGCCGACTTGGATATGTATTATTTTACAGCCCACATCTGCTCACAGATCCAGCAGGTGTACTTGCAATGTGGAAAGGGGGGATGTCATTTCATGGTGGAATGCTTGGCGTAGTTGTCTCTGTAATCTTCTATGCTCAACGCCACAAGGTTTCGCTGTTCTCTCTTGGGGACGCCATTGCAATCGCAGCCCCAATTGGTTTGTTTTTTGGACGCTTGGCAAATTTCATCAATGGAGAATTGTGGGGCAGGGTTTCTGATGTCCCATGGGCAGTCATTTTTCCACAAGTAGAATTATATGCCCGGGCATATCCGGAGTTAGCCAATACCATTGGCCAGGGACGTCACCCTAGTCAATTATACGAAGCTGCCTTGGAGGGTCTCGTCCTATTTCTTGTCTTAGGGTATCTTGCTTGGCGTAGCGATGCGCTCAAAAGACCCGGCACTTTGATTGGTACATTCTTGGTGGGTTATGGAACAGCCAGGGCATTCTGCGAATTTTTTAGAATGCCTGATGTCGGTATTGGCTTTGACCTAGATTTCATTGGCATGGGTATTTCCAGAGGACAGTTACTCTGTTTGCCAATGATCATCGCAGGATTGTTGTTTCTTAAGAATGCTCAAGGAACACAATCTACAGAGATCACAACTAGGTCCTAGATTGCTTAATGATTATCGCATCAAGGTTATTTAGCAAATTTATTGAGCGATTGTACCCCAGGGATAGTCAACGAATAAGGTTGTTTCCTGCCCCTCAGATCCTGTTGCAACGTCGAAGCGATAGATAAATCCCGATCCAGTGACGAGTCTTGCACCAAGCCCCGAAGAATTTCTCGACTTGGTCCACAGGTCTTCTCGCTGCTCTGCAACCGTTCCCATCTCATAAAAGAAAGCGAGTTGGAATCCTGTTCTAAAATCACGAATGAAGTATAGGTCAAACGGGGTATTCTCGTCGGTCAGATTCCAGCGAAATTCATAACCATAAAACTCGGTGTGAGCTCCACTGTAACGCCCCCCCGCATAGGACCGCAAACGAGAGCTACCACCAAGGCTACTAGCTGTTCCATATTTTCTGCTTGCTTGGGTATCAGTTGCTAATTTCTTTAAGCTTTCATCACAGGGATCACCTGCTGTGCAAGCATAATTAGTTCTCAAATCATCAAGAATTGATTGATAGTCGGTCACCCCTTCCTTGGTCACCGTAGCATCTGAACGAAAATAGTTGATGGCAAAGGTGCTACTCTCTAGCAGTGGAATATACCCCGTCAAGTTGGTGTCGACCGTGTAGCTTTCTGAAGATTTTGCGTCTATCGATGGGGATTCAGACCTAGTAGCTACGAAGCGGACACCCATTCGAGGATCCAGCCGGTCATCCGTAACATCGATCTGGGTTCCGTAGGTCAGCCTCTGAAAGGTGAAGGGATCGGGATCGGCGTATTCCTGACGATTCTCCTCTTTCCCTTGATAGATCACAGCGCTCGGCTCTGAGCGGATGTTGTATTGCAAGGTGAAAAATTCCAAACGACGCTCTAAAAAGGTGAAGGTCAGTCGACCTCCATACAAAGAAGTATTCTTTAATTCTACGATGTTGAAGTCCTCCGGATCAGATTCGATTCCCCGTTGCGCATACTGCTTTTGCGAGCCCTTGTTGAATCCCACGTAGGTCACATCCAGTAGAACGTTTTCAGGCAACAACTCGATATCGGTTACACCAGTAATGGTTCCTTCAACATCCCCTCCAACCCCAACTAAGAAAAAATCGGTGGTGCTATCGAAGGTGTTATTGAATGCGCCAATCACTCCAAGCCCTGTTCCAACGCCAGGTAAGATGTAAGGAATCGGAGCGATCAGATATCCAAAGTCTCTGGGGAATTGGGCACGTCGCCGTTCTATGGCTTCTGAAAAACTGGTTAGCAGAAGCATTGGAATCGTTATCCAGAGGATTCGTCGAAACATAAGATCGCCCATTTATGGAAAAGAAACAGAGTTTTGATTCAAAAGAAAAATATTCTTATCCAATTTCAATAAGTTGGATTGAACAGTTGCAGGTGCAAATGCTGTTCTCATTCTAGAAAACTAAAATTAAAGTTACTTTCTGAATTAATATATAATTTTTCATGGCTTCTTGATTTTCATCAATCTTTTGCTTGAATGAGATAATTCAAAGCGAAGAATACTGGACTAGATCCAATCAAAATTATTATTTTTATCGAGTAATAAATTTCAATTTAGCTTAGATTTGGCTGAGTGTGCTGTCTTGAATTTTCAAAATAAGCGAGGTTGTAAAATGATAGGATCCAAGAATAGAGCCTGGAAAGAGTGTCTACTAGGGTTGAGTTTTTTGTTGGCTCCAATTGTGTCTAATGCTGAATTACCAGTTGGCTCAACTCCCAAGACCATTGTTCTGCAGGGAGAGCAGGGCAAGTTAGTTGATGGCGGTGGCTCATGGAAAAGTGATGTGTTCATTGGTTACGTCACGATCCTTTTTTATGTAGATCCAGATGAGAGTGATTTGAACAACGCAGCCAGTGAAGCACTGAAGAATGCGAATCTGCCCGAAGACCAAGTTCGCTCTGTAGCGGTGATCAACATGGATGCAACGCTCCTCCCTAATTTCCTGATCCAGGGCAAGCTGGAGGATAAACAGAAGGAATATCAAAATACCCTCTATGTGATGGATTACAAGAAAGTCTTGGTGAATGAGTGGGGTCTAGGTGATCACAACAGTGACGTTGTGATTTTTGACAAGCAAGGTAAGGTTCTCTTCAGCGTCGATGGGCAATTGAACGACTCACAGATCAAGCAAATGCTTACGGCTGTAAAAAGTGGATTTGATTGATTGGTAGCCTGATCTGTCATTTTTGGGGAAAATCCGGAGTCGGCATTTGAAAGGTCATGTCAGGATTTTCCACTTTCCACCCCTCGCTGTTGCAAGTGGCCACACAGGCTTGCTGCATGATCCTGAGGACTTTCCAGTAATGTTCTGCGGCAGGGCTCTTCATCCTGACATATAGAAAGTATTGAATTGACCCGGACTGAATCGAGCTCATTTCGACACTCAACTCTTTTAAAGATGGTTGTAGCCCATTTTGGTCGATGAATAGCCCAATTGATCTTTCAAACGTATTGGGCACAAGATCCAAGCAGATCTCCTGGTGTTCAAGGCTGATTCCAAAACTTCCAACACAGGCAAATGCACCCATCGAAAGATTTTTGATCCCCAAATTTAGATAATCATTGACCAAAAATGTACGGATCATTTCTCTTGTTTTGACCTGAACAAATTCTGGAGTTTGGACAATGACCTGGCCAAACGAACCATCCGGCAACAAGATATAATCATGTAAATTGGATGGAAACCAGGGTTCATTCTCAGCAATTGGCTGAGAGATCAGCTGAGACATCTCGCTGAGGGGCATGCGCATCTCACCCCCCTCCAGAACAGGATTGACCAAATGAGAGTATATGTTGATGGACTTCACCATCCAAGGCACACCCTCGTAGGTGACCATTTCTCCTTCTCTGACGGCACCCAAGTTCAATAGTAGCTTTGCCTCTGCCAGAAATTGAGGCAGATACTTCTTCAGCCCAATCGCGATTCCTGCCAAGATCAACAAAGCTAAGCCCAAGAGCAGCCAGTCTCCTGTCACGTACAGAACAATGAGAAAGACCGCTGTTGAGGCCATCATCATTAGAATTCTGTAGGTGTAGAAAAGCACTCGTGAGTATTGACTCCTAGTATGGAATTCGTCGACTCCCTCTTTCGGAACCATGAAGCGAAGGAAAGTTCGCATTCCGAACCAGACTGCCATGGTCGCAAGGACAGCCAACATCAGGTTGAGGCCTCGGCCTGTCAAGAAAGCTCCAAAAGCCAACCAAACACTTGTCCAGATTGATTCCTGGCGAATCTGTAGATTTCGCAATTGCAGCTTTACCAACTCCAGGTATCGCTGTGCCTCTGCCTTACGCTCTCGCCAGTCTTCATGAATTGTTTGGATTTGCCTTCTCGTCGCAAGATCGACCTCGGCTTGAGACCACTCTTCAATTTTAAGAATCGAGTTTTCAATTTCTGAAAGATTTTGCTGATAGAATTCTATGGTTTTCCGAATTCGCTCAATAGCTCTGGGCTGCTCCGTCAGATCCTTCAGGCTCTGAAAAATGGGCTGAATGATCTCGATTAGATCGCTTTGCCAGTCAAAGCTCTGATCAGGCACCTCCTTGAAATTTTCTAGGTCCAGCCCTCCGGTGACGATTGACTCAAAAGCCACCTCTGCATTCTTCAGAATTTCTTCAGATTCAGCGACTTGTCCTTCAAGGGCAAATTTTGTAAGCTGTGTAGGATTCTGATCCAGCTTTGCTCTCAGATCCTCGAGAATTTTTTGCTGCAAGCTGATGATGCTAGTAAATTCAATCAACTGAGTCTTCAGCTCCTGCAGACGCTGATTTGAATTCTGCTCTACACTTTGCTGGATCTCATTCGCAGTATCTGTCTGTTTTTGCTGTCCCAGCCCTTCTGAGACAAAAACGAAATATAAAAGAGTCAAACAAGCCAGTTTGACAATCAGTAGATTGGTGTGACTGAGAAAATGCATTTCAGACTTTTCAAGATCAATTGATTCAATACTCAAATGAGAAAGGTGTAATTAGGTACTAACCAAAAGCTAAAGAATTTATTTTTCATTCTTTTCAAAAAATCTCAGAAAGACGAATCAGCGAGACTATCAGTTGGGACCCATTTACAGCGAGGGCAGGTCAATTCCCTTCGGAATTGACCTGCTGAAGCGGTAGGAATACAGTTTGGTCGATATTAAAGCCTGTACATTGCTTCGACTTGTCCACGGAAGGAAGTGGAAGCTTTGAAGACCCTGCCTCCGTCTGGTTGATTTGCTCTAGCTGTCGAATCTAAGTTTTCCAATGCAGTGGTTGCTCTAAGCTCCGAGTTATCTTTGCCACCAAAGACAGGGCAACTAACATTACTGGCCGTCAGGGAGAATTCCCTCAAGGGACTGCCATTCTGACTAAATCCTGCAACTTTGTAGGCTCCCCAGAGAGCAATCCAAAAATTCCCGTCAGCATCGACAACTGCGCCATCTGGGGTAATTCCTGGCTCGAATGTCAGGAAGACTTCCCGTTCGCTTTGTGGTAGTCCTGTTGCCGGATCCAATTTCACTCTCCAGACCGTACTCAACGCACTATCAGCGAAATAGCCGGTCGCTCCATCTTTAGTGAAACATGTGGCATTGGGTATGGTAATGTTGGGGAAGAGCAACTGGAGCTTTCCTTGGGAAACATGATAAATGGATCCAGCTTCTTTTTCGAAATTGCGCCCCATCGTCCCAAACCAAAAGGAGCCACTGGGGTGAACCCGACTGTCATTGCTGCGAGTGACTGAGTTTTCTGCTTCCACATCAAGGTAGGACTTCCAGCTTTTGGAATCCATGTCCAGAATATGTAGTCCGTCATCGACCGCAACCACCAAGCGTTTTTCATCGATCCGAGCTGCAGCGCTAGCGTTACCAGGACAATCAATCACTCGGACAGACTGATCCCCAACCTGCTCATAGAGCTTCTTGCCGAGGATATCAAACCAACAAAAGCTCCCTCGCTCAGGGTGCCAGAAGATCCCCTCGCCAAGCTCACAGACTGGGACACTACAAACTTGCATCGAATCCATAGTTTTACTCCTTTTGAGGATACAAAAATCGCCAAGCTGCGGTGAGGCCTAGCCGAACCAAATCATCTCCGGAATGCAAATCTACCTCTCGACCAACCAAACTCAACGCTCGAGCATATAACTTGGTCAATGAAGATCCACCTACTAGTTGAATCTTCTCCGTTTTTTCAATTTTTCGGGTCGCCGATCGTAGCTCTTCACCAAGAACCCGACCGCTCAGGAATGCCAAATTAGCAACTGGATCTCGATCCAAAAGCAGTGAGGTAGCTCTTATTCGAAAGAGTGAAGTCAGCAATGGAGTAGTTTCCTCAAAGCCTGTTGAAACACCTTTTGCAAAAGCAGGTTGTTCTACGTCAACGTCTCCCGATTCCAAATCATGCCGTAAGATACTGTGTTGACGCACGATTGAGAAGAGTTCGCCCGTGAGGTAGGTATCAAATTGCTGAACCTGCCCCAAAGCTACCCTTACCCACTTACAATGCGTCCCTGGCAAACATATTATCCCTGACCATTCTGATGACCCAGCTCCCAATCCGAGCATTTGGGTCTCCTCTCCCCGCATAACATCAGGCCTCGATTCTTCTTGGCAAGCCACCCCAGGCAACACATGCACCTTGCGCTGCAGATCATTCGTTTGAACATCTACCGCGCCAATGGCCACATCTTTCAGTGAGACCGGTAAAAACAAATAAGGAGCTTCCTGCCAGCCTTGACGGCTCCCCACCATACCGCTCATCAGCACCGGACTTTCCACAGGCCATCCATGGAGATGTTCCTTCAAAGTGGGTTCGAATTCTTCCTTTTTCAGGTTCAGTAGGCCACAGGATGCTTCACGTCCTTCCAAGGCATTTTTATCTTGCATACGCCAGATTCTGAAGTGGGTTGTCCCCCAGTCTACTGCTACCCAATCCTGCTGATTTTCCATCATACTTTCTAAAATAATAATCTTTTTTTCGTGGTTGCTTCTGAGAATTCTGTTTGACATACTCAAGTAGAGTCGTACCTTTGTCAACAATCCAAAAGCAAGTAGGCTGAAACATCGACAATGTGTTTTCTTCATCCTTCAAGCAACCTGCAGAAGCAAGTGGGAAATTGCCCCCTGCGTACCTCCTTCACTTAGTATCTACATTGAGGAGACATGAGCCAGTTTGAATCCAAGTGTCGTTTTCGCTCCCAGCAATGGTTTGATAACCCTGCCAATCCCGACATGACCGCTCTCTATCTGGAGCGCTATCTTAATTTTGGGCTCACTCGTGAGGAGTTACAGTCTGGGAAACCTGTGATTGGCATAGCCCAAACTGGTTCAGATCTCTCTCCATGCAACCGCCCTCACATAGAACTAGCCAAGCGTGTGCGCGAAGGAATTCGTGAAGCAGGTGGAATTGCGATTGAGTTTCCGGTTCATCCAATACAAGAGACTGGCAAGCGACCTACCGCGTCTTTGGATCGGAATCTTGCTTACCTAAGCCTTGTCGAAGTTCTTTATGGCTACCCGATCGATGGTGTAGTCCTGACAATCGGTTGCGATAAAACCACACCTGCATCGCTAATGGCAGCTGCGACGGTGAATATTCCTGCAATTACTCTCTCTGGTGGACCTATGCTTAACGGATGGTTCAGAGGAGAGCGCACCGGCTCTGGGACCATTGTCTGGCGAGCTCGAGAAATGATGGCTCGTGGTGAAATTGACTATCCTGGATTTGTTGATTTAGTTGCCTCCTCTGCTCCTTCACCCGGCTACTGCAATACGATGGGGACTGCTACAACAATGAACTCCCTGGCCGAAGCATTAGGAATGTCCTTACCTGGTAGCGCTGCTATTCCAGCTCCCTACCGAGAAAGAGCCCAAGCAGCCTATCTCACAGGGAAAAGGATTGTGGATATGGTTCGAGAGGATCTGAAGCCTTCTGACATTTTGAACCGTAAGGCTTTCGAAAATGCAATCGTGATTAACTCTGCGATTGGTGGTTCGACAAACGCACCTGTTCACCTAAATGCTGTTGCACGTCATATCGGCGTAGGGCTTGAAGTAGATGATTGGGAAAAGCATGGCCACAACATTCCATTGTTGGTCAACCTCCAACCTGCTGGAGCCTATCTTGGGGAAGATTATCACCATGCAGGAGGAGTTCCGGCTGTCGTTGCAGAACTGATCCGCCACGGTCAGATTCACGAAGATGCCATTACTGTCAACGGAAAAACAATTGGAGAGAATTGCCGAGATGCAGAAATTGTCGATACCGACGTAATTCGAAGCTTCGCTACAGCGTTGAAACCTGCAGCTGGATTTAAGGTATTACGAGGGAATCTCTTCGATGCCGCCATCATGAAAACCTCTGTCATTTCTCAGGATTTCAGAGAGCAATATCTATCAAATCCAGACGATCCAGATGCTTTTGAGGGCAGAGCAATCGTGTTTGATGGCCCTGAAGATTACCATCATCGAATTGATGATCCTGCTTTAAATATTGATGCCAACTGCCTTCTTTTCATGCGGGGTGCGGGGCCCATTGGCTATCCTGGAGCTGCTGAAGTAGTCAACATGCGTGCGCCCGATTATCTGCTGAAGCAAGGTGTCAATGAACTCCCATGCATTGGGGATGGTCGACAGAGTGGCACCTCTGGTTCTCCTTCAATTCTAAATGCATCACCAGAAGCAGCTGCGTTGGGGGGCTTGGCTATAGTTCAAACTGATGATCGAATCCGTATAGACCTTAAGAAAGGTCGTGCTGACATTTTGATAGACGACGCAGAGTTAGCCAGCAGACGTGAAAAGCTTGAACGAGATGGATTCCCAATTCCTGAGTCTCAAACACCTTGGCAGGAGCTACAGCGTCGTGACGTAGATCAACTGGCACAAGGGATGGTTTTGAAGTCTGCCGTTAAGTATCAAAGAATTGCCCAGAGCAAAGGGGTTCCTAGGGACAATCATTGAGGGGGTTCTAATGCATAAATCAATCAGTGATTGGCTGAATCCTATCCCCTTACTCGCGATTCTTAGAGGAATTGCTCCCCACGAGGTAGACGAGGTGGGGGACGTACTGATTACACTTGGTTATAGAATTCTGGAGGTTCCTCTCAATTCACCAGATCCGTATGATAGTATTCAGCAGCTAGCCAAACGCTACAGCGGATCTGCTCTGATTGGAGCTGGGACTGTGTTAAAGCCGGAACAAGTTCCTCAGGTGGCAAACGCTGGGGGAGCCTTGATTGTATCTCCAAATCTGAATCCAGAGGTGGTCAAGGCAACCAAGCGGATGGGAATGATTTCGGTACCTGGAGTCTTTACACCAACCGAAGCTTTTCAGGCGTTGGATGCAGGTGCGGATGCTCTTAAAATATTCCCTGGAGATGCGATCAGCCCATCGTACTGTAAGGCGCTGCGAGCAGTTTTGCCAAAGGATACCTTGCTTGTGGTTACTGGGGGAGTCAACACTGCCAATCTCGCTGACTTTCTATCGGTCTCAAATGGAGCAGGCATTGGCTCAGCTTTATATTCCCCAGGGAAAGCTATCATACAAATCCGAGGGGATGCATTAAAGTTTGTTCATGCTTTACCTGAAGGGTTATCCAATGATTGATATACTCTGCTTGGGGGAGCCCCTGCTAGAATTCAATGAGCAACAGCCAGGGCAATATGTTCGCAGTATTGGTGGGGACGTCTCCAATGTTGCTGTAGCCGTGGCCAGACAGGGTGGCCAGGCAGGGATGCTCACAAGAATGGGGCAGGATTCTTTTGCTGAAGAGATCCTGCAATTCTGGGAGAGAGAAGAAATTGACATCAGCCGAATCATTCGAGATGAGGTGGCACCAACTGGTATTTACTTCATTTCATACGGACCGAGTGGGCACGTATTTGACTATCGTCGAGCGGGCTCGGCCTCCAGCCGCTTGAAGCCAAATGATATAAAAAAAGAGCACTTTCAAAACGTAAAGATTCTTCATCTTTCTGGTATTTCTCTAGCAATCAGCGACAACGCTTGTGAAGCTTCATTACGAGCAATTGAATTGGCTAAGGAAAATGGTGTGAAGATCTCCTTTGACACCAATCTTCGACTCAAACTCTGGTCACTATCACGGGCTAAAGCAATTATCCAACATGTAGCATCCCTAGCAGATTTTGTCCTGCCTGGGCTGGATGATGCTCGTCAATTGACGGGTCTGGAGAATCCAGAAAGTATTGTTGATGAATATTTGAAGATGGGCGTCGAAGTGGTAGCACTGACTTTAGGAGACCAAGGTGTGCTCTTGGCTACACAGGACAGCATGAGAGAACAAATCCCTGGAATTCAGTCCAAATTAGTGGATGCCACCGCTGCAGGTGACTGTTTTGACGGAGGATTCCTGACAGAGTGGTTACGCACCAAAGATCTGCTTCAAGCAGCACGGTATGGGAATGTCGCTGCCTCGCTCAGTGTCCAGCATTTTGGTGCAGTAGCTTCGTTACCAAGCCGAGAAAAAACTGAGTCGAGTTTGAGTAGCGAATAGTTCTGCGCTAGCAATACTTGACAATACCTCTCCTTCACCTTATCACACGATACCGGTTTCATTCTTTCATCAGACGTTTTCTGTCTGGTACGGGCTCATACAACTTTTCTAAAATCCAAAGGAGACACCCATGCGGCAGAATCTGTTCATTTTCACAGGAATCCTCCTGCTTGCTCTTCCCCAATTCTTGTTCGCCCAATCTCGCACATTGGCCGTGCTAACTCCTTTTCTGGCACAACCAGGGACTCAACTCATGGTGGAGGGTTTTGAGGCAGCCGCTAAAAGCAAGGGTTGGCAGGTGGATGTGATCGACACCTCCGGAGACGTTGCTGCCCTGGTCAGCCGAATGGAAGATGTCGCCCTGCAAAAAGTTGATGCGATGGTGATCAATGTCGATCCATCCCAAATTCGTAATGGGTTGCTCGCGGCCAAAGACGCCGGAATTCCAGTTTTTGGGATGGACTCTGGAGCTGATCCCTTGCTGACAGCCAACGTCACGAGTAATGGCTACGTGATGGCGGCAGAGACAGCTACCTATGTAGTTGATCAATTAAACGGCACGGGCAATGTGGTCATGTTCATTTTTGAGCCCTATCCCCCCGTACAGAAACGCGGAGCAATTGCGGAGTCGATCTTCAACAATGAACCCGACATCAAGATCATCGAGAAGATCACTCCAAGCTTTGATCGTGGCCCCTTGGAGGGCGCCCGCAACGCAATGGAAGCTGTATTGACAGCTAATCCCACGAAAGGCAGCATCCAAGCAATCTGGGCAGCTTGGGATGATCCTGCACTTGGAGCAGAACAAGCAATCCGTGATGCTGGCCGTGAAGATGAGGATATTGTGATTGTTGGAATTGATGCAACTGAGCAGGCCCGTGATCGAATTGCAGCTCGAGGGAATCTGAAGGCCACGGTTGCCCAAGACTTCAACGGAATCGCCAACACAGTTGCCAACACGGTTGAACAGTATCTGAAGTCTGGTTCCGTATCCCGCTCACAAATTTATGTCAGCGCAAAATTGGTCACAGCTGACGATCTTTGATTCCAACATGGCGGAGCGAAGCAATAACACTCCGTCCTCCTCCTACCCGTGATTCCCTTTCTCCATCTAAGTAACCTCCAAAAAAGCTTTGGCAGTGTCCCTGTGCTACGTGGGGTAGAACTCACCCTGTTTTCTGGAGAAATCCATGGATTGATGGGCGAAAACGGGGCTGGCAAGTCTACCCTGATCAAAATTCTCTCGGGGAACCTGGTGGCAGACTCCATTACCTGCACGCTGAATGGAGAATCTCTGTCATTGGCTGAGGCTAGGCAATCCGGGCAGCTTAGCATGCGCTTCATTCATCAGGAACTGAACAGCATCGCGCATCTCTCGGTTGCTGAAAATCTGATGCTTGGAAAGCAGCTGCCAACCTGGGCAAAAATATTTGTTAACCAGCAGAAACTTTCTGAACTAACTCGGGTGGCGCTTGCTGAACTGGGGATTACCTACATTGATCCCAAACAAAGGATGAGCCACCTGGGTGCAGGCGATCAGATGCTCGTCAAGTTAGGCAGCGCCTTTGTTGTTGAATCCGGCAAGCCTGCCGCCCAACTCTATGTATTAGATGAACCGACCGCCTCGCTAATGCCCTCCGAAACAGGAAAGCTATTTGCTGCTCTTGAACGTCTAAAGCAAAAGGGGAGCGCCATTCTTTACGTTTCGCATCGTCTCGATGAAATCTTTCAGATCACCGATCGGATCACCGTGCTGCAGGATGGCCGCAACACTATGGCTGAAAAAACAAAGATGCTGAAACCACAAACTGTTGTGGAAGCCATGACAGGGAGGAAAATCAGCCAGCACTATCCGGGTCGTTCCGACATTCTTTCAAAAGAAGTCTTACTCTCTGTCCAAGATTTGCGAAACGCTAAGTTGAAGTCATTGAATTTTTCGCTTCACAAGGGCGAAATTTTGGGACTTGCTGGGCTCGGAGGATCTGGGCGCTCAGAAGTCCTCCGTACTTTATTGGGGATTCGAGATTTCAGCGGAACTTTGAGCTTAGAAGGAAATCCCTGGCAACCTAAGCTCCAAAATTTCTGGCAAGAACGCTTGGCCTTCATTCCCGAAGAGCGACGTTCTGAGGGCTTGGTACTGAACCAGACCGTAGCGACAAACAGTCACCTGCCTTTCATTAGCAATTTCGGCAACTTCTTGGGATTGCTTTTTCAACAAAAATTACGACAGGAATCAGAGGAGGCCTGGTCCCGAGTGAAGGTTCAAGGGACTGGCATTACCCAGAGAATTTGGCAACTGAGTGGAGGAAATCAACAGAAAGTACTTTTTGCACGGGCTACCTGGGACTATCCGAAATTACTGTTGTTGGATGAACCAACAAGGGGAGTGGATGTTGGCGCAAAGCAGGAAATCTACAGTTTGATTCGTCAAGCTAGTCAGGAAGGAAAGTCAGTGCTGATGGTTTCTTCAGAGTTGGGAGAACTGATTGGGCTTTGTGATCGCATACTTGTTTTGCGGGATGGGCAAATCTACCATGAGTTGCAGGCTGCAGGCTTGAGAGAGGCTGATTTGCTCGCGTATTGCCAAGGAGTTCGTGCTGCAGAGATTACTGAATGACTGTTTCCTTGCAACTTGCTTCCCTACTCCGACGTTACGGCACTTTTCTGGGCTTCTTGTTGATTGTCAGTTTCTTTTGGAGTCAGCGCCCAGAAACCTTCATGACGACCCGAAACTGGCTCAACATCACGCAGCAGGTCAGCATTTTGTGTGTGATTTCCTTGACAATGACGCTCGTGATGGTGGGAGGAGATTTTGATTTGAGCGTTGGCTCTATGGCGAGCTTGAGTGGGATGATTGCAGCAGTTTTGTGGCAACAAGAAGTCAGTTTATTTGGAGCTTTAGGGGCTGCTATACTCGTGGGTGGTTTTGGTGGCGTTTTTAACGGGGTGCTTGTTGCCTACGCTGGTTTGTCTGCCTTTGTAGCGACTCTCGGCACACTGACGATTTTTAGTGGCTTGGCTTTACTGGTGAGCGATGGCAAAACCATTTTTGGTAGAGCCATTCCCGAAATTGTTGGGGATTTCAGTCGTGGAGGAATTTCATTAACTGAAGGAATCCAACTTCCAAATTTGACTCTAATAGCGGTTTCAGTTTTGATCTTCATGGGCATCGTCCTCCAGAATACGGTTTTTGGTAGAAATCTGCATGCTGTCGGAGGCAATCGGGAGGCCAGCCTGCTGGCTGGAGTGCCTGTGGCTCGTTTACGCCTAATAGCGTTTGTCGTCAATGGAGTAGGAGCGGCGATTGCTGGCTTGATGCTGGTCAGTCGACTTTCCTCGGCAAATCCAACACAGGGCGATGGGCTGATGCTCAACGCAATCGCCTCCGTTTTTGTGGGAATGACGATGTCCGAAGAGGGGGAACCCAACCTCTTTGGGACCTTGACGGGTGTGTTGATCCTCGGCGTACTCTCAAACGGCTTGACCCAGCTCCGAATCGACACCTATGTTCAACAGATCCTGACCGGCTTGATCATCATCGCGGCAGTACTGTTCAGCCGATTATCCCTGAGAAGAAGATGAATTCAAACGCTGCTGAAAACAAAGATGAATCCACTTGGTTGGTGGTTGACCTCGGGACAACCAGTATCAAAGGTGGATTATTCCACAGTAACGGCAACCTGATCCGCGAGACCTCTCACCCAAACCAACAAACGCAAACTGATGAAGGTTTCCATCATCAGGAATTGGAGACGTGGTGGAATGGATTCATAGCTGTGATTAATGATCTGATGAATCCTGAGGTTACCTTACAGGGGCTTGTACTAACGGGTCAGATGCAAAATATGATTTTCCTGGATTCGCATTCCGAACCTTTAAATCCGGTAGTAAGCTACAGTGATCAAAGGGGTGCAGAGCAAATTGCCAGTTGGTATGATGAGAAATCACTTCAGGAACAATTGCTCGAAACAGGCAACGAACAGGGTCCAACAAGCCTTCTCGCAAAGCTTGTTTGGTTTCAGCAACATCAGCCAGAGGTTCTAAAAAATACAGAAAAGATCTTCATTGGATCAGCAGATTACATTGGCTACCGACTGACCGGAGTAAATCAAACTGATACTACCACTGCAGCGACCACTGGTTTGATGAAACTCTCGTCAAGAACATGGCACACAGCACTTTTTGCAGAGCTTGGTCTGGATTCGATCCTACAAAGTTTACCTAGATTGGTTCCCGGCGGCGCGCTATTGGGTTCGCTCAGAAATGAAGTGGGTCAGCATCTGAAATTAGTTGCTGGGTTACCCGTCTACCTTGGTCCCGGTGATGCTGGTTCGACCACATTAGGAGCTGGTTGTGGAAAACTTGGGAAAGCTTACGCCTATTGTGGAACCAGTGGCTGGGTGGGTCTTACTGAAAAACGACCCGCGCGACTGGAAAGTGGTGCGTGGACCTTGGCTCATCCAGCTGCAGACTTGTTCATTCAGGTTGCCCCAATCCTCACTGCAGGGGACAACCTGGCTTGGGTCAAAGAACTCTTTGGCTTCAACAGCTATGAAGAGATGGTTCAAATCGCTATTGACCAACCAGCAGGAAAGTTGCTCTATTTGCCCTATCTGCAGGGAGAGCGCTCACCCTTCATTGATCCCCATGCCCGTGGAGTCTGGCTAGGAATGAATCGGCAATCTAACAGAGCTTCATTGACCCGAGCAGTTTTGGAAGGAGCTTGCTTTGCCTTCCGCCATGCTTTACACGCCGTATCTGAGGTTCGAGTGGAGGAGTTGATCCTAACCGGTGGAACCAGCCGCTCAGATTCTTTTTGTCAACTCTTCGCCAATGTGCTCGGTATTCCGATCAAGGTGCTGGCAGAACCCGGATTGACCGGCCTCCGCGGTGCCTTGGCTTCCTGTCAGCAGGAGAGTGCTACTCCAGAACCACGAATTCAAAAAACGTATTTGCCTATTTCTGACCAAATGAACAACTATGACGATCTGTTTAAGATTTTTCTAGAGAGTTATCCTGCTCTGCGGAGCAGCTTTGCTCAGTTAGCAAAGCTGTAGTTTCCAAAGATTCAAACACGAAAACGAAAGGAATCCCATGGGAATGCCCCCTTTTCACCTAGCTTTTGCAGTCAGAGATTTGAACGCCACCCGTTATTTCTATGTTAATCGTTTGGGCTGTAAAGTCGGACGGACGGATGAGAAGTGGATTGATTTCAACTTTTTTGGACATCAGATCTCTGCGCATCTGAAGCCTGAAGAAACCCAGCGAGTCGAGACCAACGGAGTAGATGGAAAGTCTGTTCCCGTTCGGCATTTTGGCGCAGTCTTAGAGTGGGATCATTGGCATCAACTCGCGGACTCCCTGAAGGTTCAGAGAGTTGAGTTTCTGATTAAACCCTATATCCGTTTCCATGGGGAAGTCGGCGAACAGGCAACCATGTTCCTGCTAGATCCTTCCGACAATGCAATCGAGCTCAAATCCTTCCAAAACCCTGATCAATTGTTTGCAAGTTGATTTGAACGAGAAATTTCTGAACGGATGAGATCAAGAATTTAATGAATGACAAGAAAGAATTGACGACATTACCGATGTTTTTTTGATAAAGAGCAAATTTAATGGGACCAAATTTTTGAGAAGAAATGCCTAATTATTTTTCCTGACTAACAAATTTAGAAAATTCTGAGAATTTTTAATGTACAAATAACTTACTCATTTAACTGGGAAGCGAGCTTTGATCAGCTGGGGTGAACGTGGAATTGGACTTTGTGCGGAAGATTGCCTGACAGAAGCGGGGGCAAGCGTAGTGATCGACACTTTAAATAGATTGGCTTTGAAACAAGTAGAAGTAGTCGGATCCAAGTTGTCAATTCCAGAAGTGTCTGGGGAGAATTATCCCAAAGTAGTTGCAGACGGGTTCTCCAATTTTGATGGATCTAGCCTGACACTTCATTTGTTAAGCTACTAACTGAAGTGCAAAAGATTTCTTCATCTATATAATATGTGAGGCTAACTTTCTTTCAAATTTTTGGCTCCAAACCCAATACTTTCCCTAGTCTCGCAATCTGACTACATGCTTTTATCTGTAAGCAATTAAGAATTAAATCTTGTACTGACACTTCAGTGTCATTTGGTCCCAAAAATCCGATCTCCTGCGTCACCCAACCCCGGTAAAATGTAGGCGTGGTCGTTCAATCTTTCATCGACTGCAGCAGTATAGATTGGGACATCTGGATGCTCACTTTGGAAAAAGTCAATACCCTCTGGCGCAGCAAGTAAAGATACAAAACGGATATTTGAGGACCCATTTTCCTTCAGACGAGAAACAGCTGCAGCTGAGGAGTGACCTGTTGCCAGCATCGGATCCAGGGCAATAACCAAGCGCTGATCGATCATCTCTGGCAATTTCAAATAATATTCCACTGCCGCTAAGGTCAACGGATCACGATAAAGTCCAATATGTCCCACTCTAGCTGAAGGAATTAACTCTAGAAAGCCATCCAACAAGCCGATTCCTGCCCGTAAAATTGGTACCAAACACAGTTTTTTTCCTTCCAAAAAAGGAGCCTGCATTTTCTGTAATGGAGTCTCAATTTCTTCGTATTCAAGAGGTAAATCTTGGGTAACCTCATAAGCCAGAAGAAGTCCAACCTCACGGACCAAGACACGAAAGCTGCGTGTTGAAGTTTCTTTTTTCCTCATCAATGAAAGCTTGTGCTGAACCAGTGGGTGTTTGATCTCTTTGAGAATCTTGTTCATGGAAACCTAAATTATAAATTTTAAAAGACTGTGCCATCACTCTCTACACGTAGAGGTGGCGATCCATCTGGGCGACGTTTATAGGCGAGTAAGCGGCCAGTGCTCCAAGTACCTCCTTGTAAGATCTGAGGTAAAGGAAGTTCTTCTCTTGTAAGCTTCATACTTTCCCTGAGTTTTTCTCCTATTCGATCCAACAAAATGACAGTCAAGGCTCGCCACTCAACGATCAGTTCGGAGGAAACAGAATGAAGGGCACTGAATTCAGTAGGATTTTTTAATTCCAGTACCCCGGTATCCAAGAATAGACCACCATTTCTGTACTCGGGTAGACCTGTCAACAAGTCAATGTTTTGGACTTTAACACCCGCATCTTCAAGTGGTTCTAATAGCGAGTAGGTCAACCACTGCGTAAGCTTATGGAAAGGGACTAGTTCAGCAGTAATCTCAGAATCTGTCAGCAATCGGTGGCGCCACACATCCCCTAGGTTTTGCCCACCCAGAGTCAATCTTGTAGGCCAGACATCCTGCAGCAGCTTAAGCAAAGTCCCTAACAAGAGATCGGCTTTAAGAACACGATCCTCTTTGATTAAAAGATGGTCGAGAATATTTGCTATTCTTGGGTTTGACTCTTGGTCAGTCCCAAGAAAACTACTAAGCTGCTCACCTAATCGGCGTAGTAGAGCAGCCCGTTCTTCCAACCCAACAAGCTGATTTGCTGCAGAAACTTGAAAACCTTCTGTTAACTGCTCAACACTAAATTTCTGCAACCCCTTTGCATCAGCTTTCAAGGGCACATTGGGATCACTCGAGAAGGTTCCATCAGAAAAGAGGTATAGGCTCGCAAGTGCTAAACCTTCAGAACGAGAATGGTACTTTTGAGTGAGGGGATCTTTAAAGCGCCAACTGGGTCCTGCGCCTGCATCCAATAGAACACTTGTCACTACCAAATCAATTTGAGCAAGAAGAAGTTCTCGATCATCCCAGAAATTTGACTTAAACGGGGTCCAATGGTTCGTTCCACTGACGATAAAATGCTGCCATCGGCTATGGGGAGGGATGTCCAGATCTGGATAATTGGCTAAGATTTCATTTTTAACCAATTCCACAGAGATTGGTAACCGATCCTCCCTGATTCGGAAGTGCTCCAATCGGCCTTCCAATCCTAGCAGATATAGTTGATTGCACCGTTCGCGGATTGTCTTTGGAGAGTTTAAAATCTCCATCAGATCGTAGGACATCAGCATTTAAAACTGCTCAAGGGTTCGGCCTACAGTGCTTTTGAGAGCATCGGGATCCAATGAGGCATCTGTAAAGTAGCCCGCAGCTTTTTTGGCCTCCATCTCCACCTTCGCATCGTCTGGAATTTGTTCATCGTGAATCGCCAGGCGTTCCCCAACAGTGATTCCCTGAGATACAATTGCGTCGTACTTCATATTGCTCATGGAGACCAAGGTGTCGATATGCTTTATGCCCAACCAATTGAGAACATCTGGCATCAATTGTTGAAAGCGTACATCCTGGACACCAGCTACACACTCAGTTCTTTTAAAATAGGTCTCAGCTCGGTCTCCACCTTCTTGACGCTTACGAGCGTTGTAAACTAAGAACTTAGTGACTTCCCCTAGTGCACGACCTTCCTTGCGGAAGTAAGCAATAATGCCAACACCACCATTTTGTGCATTTTCAACACACACTTCTATGCCATGAATCAAGTATGGTCGACAAGTGCATATATCTGAACCAAACACATCCGAGCCATTGCACTCATCATGGACACGACAGGCGACTTTGCAGTCTTGGTCTCCAATCTTGGCAACATCTCCCATGAAATAGACTGTGATTCCACCAATTGGAGGAAGAAAGACCTGCAAATCTGGACGAGTTACTAGCTCAGGGTACATTCCCCCTGTCTGTTCAAAGAGGTTGCGCCGAAGTTGGGATTCTGTAATTCCAAATCTTTCAGCAACTCCTGGTAGATACCAAACTGGTTCAACAGCCATTTTAGTGACATTTACTTCACCTGTATCCAGTAAGACCAAACCATCAGGCTTGAGACGGCCATGCCGCATAGCATCCTGCATTTCAATCAATTCCAACCTTGCCTTAGTCACAGCTATTGTGGGGCGGATATCCATTCCATCCTCCAATTCCTCCGCGAAAACCTGCCCGATCATGTGACCATAGGGATCTAACGACACGATTTTTTCAGGTTCACCCCACTGAGAGCTCGGGCCAATTGGTACAATGGGGGCTGTGTTGGTCAGATCTGGAACATGGTTCTTATCTAGCTGTCCAGCAGCTACTGCAAGCGCACGATAAACTGCATATGAACCGGAGTGAGTACCAATTACGTTTCGCTTCGAGGGATTTTTGACCGAACCTATGATTGGACCTCGTTTCTTGGGGTCCGCTTGGCCCCATTGAATCTGTGGTCCCCGTTGATCAAGACGGCCAGGGTGTGAGGTCAACACAATGTGCTTCGGTTTTTCCATAATAGTTCCCGAATTGATGGTTTGAATTGCTGAATTATAATGCGATCGATAAGGCGCGTGAGCCGTCAGACATTACTTGCCAGCTCCAAGAATTAACTAAAGAGTATAAAAATTCCCCAAAATCAATGTTGATCAGATTCAGCTAGTAGCTTCATTAAGAAGCAGGACCAACAAAAACACGCATCATAGACACAGGTCTATTTGGAAATCAACTGGGGACTATTCTATGGGATGAATTATATTTATTTTCAGCTTGGTCATTTAAGAAATTTAAGCAAAACACCAATGACTCAAAAGTCAGCTCAAAATTTACTTGATTAAAGGAAAGTTATGTCGAAGAAAGTCGCAATTGTTGGCACAGGACTGATTGGCCGAAGTTGGTCTATTGTCTTTGTGAGGGCAGGTTTCGAGGTGTGGCTTTGGGATCCCATCGATGGTGCGGTGTCAACTGCCATCAAGTTGATCAAGGAAGAGCTACCAAACTTAGCAGAGGGAAATCTTTTAAATAGCTGTTCCGTAGAGCAAGTATTTGCAAGGGTTCATGCCTCTAACAGTTTGGAAGATGCTCTTGATGGAGCAGACCACATGCAGGAAAACGCCCCAGAGCGGGTAGAGGTTAAACAGAAACTATATCAACAAATCGACCAATTAGTGGGTCCCCAAACTGTATTGGCTAGCTCTACCTCTGGCATCGTTGCTTCCCTTTTTACAGAGAACCTCAACGCTAAAGAACAATGCCTCGTCGCTCATCCTATCAATCCCCCTCACCTTGTGCCCTTGGTTGAATTGGTACCCACTCCTTGGACAGCTGAGAATGTTATCGACAGGACAACTAAACTAATGCACCAAGTGAGTCAGGCACCTATCCGATTAAATCAAGAGATCAAAGGATTTGTTGCCAATCGACTCCAGGGAGCTCTGATTGCTGAGGCTTTCCGTCTTGTTGAAGATGGAGTCTGCTCTGCCAGAGATATCGACATATCTATTTCTGAAGGACTAGGCCTACGTTGGTCTTTCATGGGACCATTTGAAACAATTGATCTAAATTCGCCAAAAGGAATAAGAGGGTATTGCGAAAATTTTGGACCTCTCTATTACGAATTGGCTAAAGAACAGGCAGATCCTAGAATTTGGAGAGAATCTCTAATTGCAAAGGTAGAAAAGGAGCGTCGTCAGGATCTAGCAGCGGATAAATTGTTGAATCGACAACATTGGCGTAATCGGCGCTTGGCTCTTATAGTGAGTACAAAAAAGGACGGAGAGGCAAAACTTGGTAAATGAATTCTGAGATTCAAAGGCCTTGGATTCTTTATTCAGAGAGACGAAGAACAGATTCTCTTGGTAGTATAGAGGAGACTTGAACTCCTAAACTTGCAATAAAAATATAGAATAAATTATTTTTATTAAGCATTAATTTAAAATTTATCATCAAAATGAAATCTTGTTGGGCGTATTTTGGACATGCTTGCTGAAAAATTCAAAACCCAATTCGGGTCTCAACGCAGCGAAAAAGCTTAAAGCTGTACAGGCTTCCATCTGAAAATTATCCAGAAAAGAGGGGAACTGTACTTATAAAGAATTTTTCAATTCTCTAACAATAATTGCTAAATTCTACTCAGGACGCAATCTTCAAGCTTCCTCAGCATACTGACAACATTTTTAGTCTAGACTTATCCACAATAAAATTTTCAACGAGGTATAGTTTACGATCAATCTCAATCATCAATAACTGGGCACGTTAGTCATTCAGGTAATGCTTTACAAGTAGAAGTGTTTCACTGAACGGCTCATTGTGCACAGTAAATAGCCCTGTGCTGATAATCATGCCCCCACTGAAGAAACAAATTCTTCAGCAGTTTGGAAATCAGAAGCTACTGACCGAATTTTTATTATTGAGAATCAACTCCAAAAAGATTATCAGCGATTACTTGGGTAAACTGACCACATACCTCAGAGCAATGCAGGCGCAAAAAGCTGTTTGGATTGTCTTCTATCCTCGCTCTGAACATATAGCTGCCATCAACTGGCTCAATTAATCAAACAATTCCGATTTCTATTTACTGAAAATTGAAGCAATTGGAATTGGCGAGTCGAATCCAGCACCGATATTGAACTTAATTGTTGGGTCTTCGGAGCTCAGAAAGTCTGTGGGCAGAATTAAACAGGAAAGGAAAGACCCCCATCAACTGCTCGAGGCATGGTTCACAGCGCTGGCGCAACATCCAGCTATGAAACTTCATAAAAATCAAATTATCAGATGTAGTCTTCCATATTGGTCCAGTCGTGCAGAGACTTAGGGGGTCATACTTTTATTACCGAGTACGAAAGAATTACAGCTTTATTGATCAGTATATACATTTTGACTCTTCTAAGAAAGGAAGAACGTAAATTGATTTTTACATATTTGTTCGAACATAAAGATCAGATTGAAAAAGCACTGGGTGATAATTTGATTTTGGAAAAACGTGAGAAATCGTGCATCATCTGATCAAATTTCCTAGAGGGTGGCTACAAGAATGATTCGTATAAATGGAAGAACTATCATGACTAATTGACGGATCAGTTGAATCATCTTTACCAAACGATCCATCTACTTCTGAAATCATCGCAATTGAAAAAGATCCTAACCAACGCACCTGCCGTAGAAAACGTAGATTTACGAACCTTAACCAAGAGATTCACTTCAAGAAGCCCTGATGGTTTGTGTAAAGATGAAAAAAATCTAAGTACTAAGAAATAGAAAAGTTCACTTGCTGCGGACTATATCTGCGAATCACAGGTTGTTTTAAAATACTCAATTGTAACACCGCTTGAAGTCACAAAGCCTAGTGCAGAATATCTGGTTTAGAAAATTTTCTGGAATTGAAGCTATTTCCTAGGCAATTAGGTTTTAACTCGACCAAAAGCTTTAGATGCGTTTCAAGCGACCTTTTGCTCAAGAAGTCAGCAACTATTACGTAATTAATTTGCCCAAAAAATTTTCTGATTAAGCCGATACGTCACTTTGGGTTTACCTTCATAGTTAAAGTGAAAGTGGTAATGATTTGGAAACTGTGAAACAAAATAGTCTACCCAAATTAGTTGTTGATGGTAAGCAGTTCTCATTTGTAATACTAAGTCCTCAGTGCAAGTCTGGCTTTTGATGGAGGGTTAATTTCATCGCAAGACTAATTGAGATTAATGAGAGATATTTCATCGATACACACCTCAACTCTATCTGACTAGGAAGAACATGGGTGGCTAGGAATGTGGAAAATTGCTGGTGAGTATCCTGATCAATTTGCTGCTATTGCTCCTGTCGCTAAAGATGTTTTATTTGTAGTCTCTATTTGATGGATAGGCTCAATGAGCTTCCAGTTTGGGTTTTTCATGACAAAAGAGATGATATTATTCCTTGTGAAGAATCAGTACGCATGGTTGATAGCATCAATTCTGCGGGACGTAATACCAAACTGACTACTTATGGCAAGGGGACACATGACGCTTGAACAGAAGCGTACAACAATGACGAACTCTATGAGAGGCTGAAGCATACAAAAACAAATTATGCTCGCTTACAGATTTAGGAACAACTTCTTCCAATAAATATTTTGATCTTCTGTGGAGAGGGGGTAAGAGGTTGAACTGCTTATCATCCTACATTGTCAATCTGACTTGTTGCTCTCTATTACTTCAGGCACAACACTTTTATTGGTTATTTAGGTGAGTGCTACTAAAATAATGTTAAAAATTTCGTGGATAGATGGTTGGAATCGTAACCAATAACCCTCCTTTAGAAGCAGTCATAGCCCGAGAGTTATTAATGCAACTTATCGAGAGCTCTAATTTAGATATTAAGATCAATCAAGCTGTTGATATATTAAGGCTAATGAATCTCACATGGCCTGATAATGACACCAAGAAATCTTTTGAAGAGAAAGTATCAGAATTTTATGAAGATCTACCAGGAAAAATTTGCTACTGCCTCTATCAAAACAAAGATCTGGTTGGCTATGCTGAGTCAATTCCGGTCATGATTAAAATTGAAAACAGTTGGTTAAAGGTTTTGGGTCTTGGAGGACTAAATGTACATCCGGATTGGAGGGGAAAAGGATATGGAAGAGAAATTGTAGAGGCCGTCTTCATTAGGATAGACAACAACGAATATCCATTTTGTCTTTTCCAAACGGGAATACCCTATTTTTACGAAAAGCTTGGGTGCAAGGTTATTGAGAACAAATTCATTAATTCCAGTAATCAAGAAGACCCCTTCACTAATCCATTTTGGGATGAATACGCAATGATATATCATGCTACTGCTCAGTGGCCTATTGGAACTGTAGACCTTCGCAGAGAGGGATTCTGAGTATAAATTAACTTAAAATATTAACCAATATTAGTATTTTAGATTTTAAAAAATCGATCATTATTTGGTTCCCAACCTAAAAAACTCATATGACATGACTAATGATATTCAAGCAAGAAACGACTATCGTGAAAAAAAGCAGCAGCGACTAGAAGAAATTAAGAATGAACGAAAAGAAGCTGGAGTTGGACAACAAATCTTTGAAAAGGAGATGTTTAACCAACTCCAAGCAATTACCAATGCAGGGGTATGGACGTTTGATACACAAGCTATGACGTTCTATGTCTCAGCTGGCATTTATAGAGTATATGGTCTTCCGCAGGATCAGCCTGTCAAATATGAGGATTTTCTGTTTAATTATGTTGTGCCAGAAGACACTTGGGTAGTTGAAAAAGTCCGCCAAGGTGTGATGGCTAGTAAGCAGCAGGTTACCTGTGATTTTAGGATCATCCGCCAAAATGACAGAAAAATTCGATGGGTTCATACCAGTATTTTTCCAATTCTTGATGATAAAGGGAACATCATAGCGATGACAGGGGTAACTATGGATACCACTGATCACAAAAAGAAAGAGTTTGAGAAATCCCTAGAAGAACTGAATTCAATGGGGGAAATGCTCAATCTCTTAGGACACCATTGGAAACAGCCACTCCAGATCATAACGCTGAAAGCTGCTAATCTAGCAGTTTCTCATGAACTCAAAGAGGAAGTAGACTCTTCCTTATTAGACGCTCTGAATGATATTCAAGAATCAGCCAGAGATTTATCTAATACCATTCAGGATTATCGTAAAATCTTCATTACTGCTCCAGAGGAGAAGAATCGCATCTTTGATTTTCAACAGCAGATTCAAAAACAATTTATGGATCATCAAGAAATCATGGATCGAGAAGAGATCAAATACTACATCCAAGCTCCTCACGACTTAGATGAATTCAGCACTCCACATACTCGCAGTATTCAGAGAATTTTTACGGAACTTTTGGATAATGCCATTGAAGCAATTCAAAGAAATGCCAAACGTAACAAGCAAAGAGAAGAAAAGATCATCTTCAGAGTTGAAGACTACAAATTAGGTAAGAAGATTGAGATTTCGGATACAGGAGGGGGAATTGCAGATGGAGATTTCTGGACTGTATTTAAGCCTTTCTACTCGACCAAGCAAGACCGCAACAATACAGGGCTAGGGCTTTTCATTTCCAAAATGCTGACCAACCTACATCTTCAAGGCACTCTTGAATTGAGTAATAATGATATTGGAGGGGTGACCCTGAGGATTTACATTCCCCAGATAGTCGAACTGCACTCATAGATATAATAAAAAACAAGAAGGCACCAATCTCCTTTTATTTCTAGGGCTTTTAATGTTGAAGATAATTTATAGGCTGCTTTTCGGGTGTTATAAGATGATCAGTTAATTCTTAAGAGAGTTTACTGAGCTTGAAACAGTATGGAAATAAAGCCTACCAAAACTTTTCAAGCACGTGGGTGAGAGGCTGCTCGTGCCGGAAGCACTTTTTTTGATTCTGAAACAATTGTAACTGACCTTCAGTTGATTAATAGCTATACTGGGGTAGCCAAAACACTACCGATCCGACGCTTCTTAACAGGGACGGGGATTGATCTGTCAACCATCATTGGCGAGACTTGAGAGCCTACCGCATTTCGATTACAAATAATCGGTAAACTATGACTAGCACATCAATTATTGAAATGTTTGCCTACTTAAAGTGTTGAGCCGAAAAAGATATAAATTACCTGATCACAAAAAGCATAAAGATATCTATAACGTTGATCCTGCGCTGGCCCATGGGGGCACTAACCCAATGAAGGAGGCTGCAACCGCCCTCAAAGGCAAACAAAAATCCCTTACCTTCTAGTGTTGCTCCCTCTGCTGTTTCTCGAATTAACTTTTGAACAATGTCAAAGTCTGCTGCTTCTGACCGTCATGCTATTAATTAATCATCGTCAAACACTTCTTTTTATTTAGTTTTCACACGTAGTTCCTGAGCCATTTCTTCTCATTGACTCTGATGCCCAAGTCATCTATCTTGATCAGCAATTCCCTGCTTTTCGGCCAGAGTTATTTTTTGTTCACGCTGCTTACCTTTCTCTGCACCCCATTAATGGTGATCGGTAAAGTGCTCCGTGCTAGCTAAGTGTTTAGAGCTTTCGATTGCTACACAACTGTGGATCTATCCAAGCCGTTTCACAATTTTCAGTCACTAAGACATCAAGGCCATTCGGACAATATCACCAATCTTAACCTGCCTCACCCTTTATAATCTTAACCGTGATATCTCCATGCCCACGCATAGTGCTATAACCACCCAAACCAAGATTCTCTTCCGTCCAGCTACAGGGTACGCAAATACCTGTAGTTTCCAGTAGTACTTCTCCCACCTGAAATCGCTGTTTTTTCTGGGCCAGCAGGTTGATCCCAGAAACCACAATGTTTCTCCTTAGCAACTCAGGTGGAATCTTGCTCTTGCTCAGTATTCGGGCTACGACTTCCAGATGTTTCTGCTGGATCAGCGTTACTTGTCGTTTGCCAGTTGAGGACTTTCTGAAGTGACCGCCTTCCAGCCCCGTGTCTGGATTGGCCAAGACTTCACTGACATAGTAAACCTTAGCCATGCGCTTAGGGCGGATTCCAATCCATTCAATCTTACCCTCTTGAGGAATACTTAGGAGATATTGTTGCTCCAGTGTTGCTTTGTAGCTCATTTTTCAACTTTAGATATTAGGGCTAGAGCTTTTTACCGTTGAGTAGATTGGTTTTTTTTACAGCGCTGCTGCTCGATCTTTGATCTGCCGAGATTCATGTTGTCCTTCAGGTCCTGATTCATCAACAATTGGTTCTGATGCACCAATTCTGGTGACAGTTGGACTAGGCCTGCGTAATCTTTTCATTTTCATCACCTAGCTTTTTTTATTTTATTATTTCTCAAGTTTTCAAATGCGTTTTCTACATCAGTTTACAACTAATCTCATCTCTTGTTTTTCTCTTTGCTGGTAATTAGTTCAGAAATTATAGAACATTCATCATCAATGACTCAAAATTTCGAGAATTTACCAAACCAATGGCTTTACCTTAGATCCATATGAATGGAGGATTGGTAAGACATTTGATTTAATATTCCTGATTCCTCAGCTCTGATTAAGTTTTGCTTTCATTTTTTTTTGTAATCCCGAAACCTCTTAAATGGCCAAATTTCTAAAGGCGGAGACCAAAATGATGAAATTGGTAGGTGCCTGATCCTGATAACAGTTTAGGGACTCCTAACAGTTGGACAATCAAATTTTTGATAGCAAAGCCAAAGGGACACCGGCAAGTCATGTGGATTACTAATATTTAGCTTGACTGAATGGCTATGTGAATTTGTTGCTGAAGTAATTCTTAGAGACACAAAATTTACGGAGATAAGTGGTTTGGATGGGCTTAATTGATTTAGAATCAAGCTTAAGATCTGTCCAGAGAAGAAGATTTTTTTCTTCTGAGCCTTGACATCAGAAGGTAATAATGGGGTTTGGAACATTTAGATGTAATTAACCAAAATAAAAAAACCAGGAGTTACGGTGTCCTATGTTAAAAAGAACTTAATCGATAGTGAGGAGATTTTATATCAGGCTTCTACTCATTGGTTTATTCTCATACCATCCTTTTTTTATGGAATTTTGGGAGTATTCTCTCTTTTCTTCCTCGCATTGAGTGCTTTTTTTTCACTGCCAATTACAATATTTTTCTTCATTTTGTCATTTAATGCTGCCTTGCCTTATTTTGTAAATGAATTGGCAATGACCAATAAAAGAGTAATTTCCAAAAAAGGTTTCGTACGCAGAGACACAAGTGAACTGAAACTTTCAAAACTGGAAACAATTGAAATTAAACAATCAATTTTAGGAAGAATCTTAAGATTTGGAAAAATAATTTGTATTGGCACAGGAGGTAGTGAAACCTATATTGATAATATTAATAATCCGCTAGAATTTCGTAAACAGTTCCTAGAATACACAGATAAAAATCCTCAATAACTATAAATCTTCGCTGGCGGTGTCTAAATCATCCTTTTCATCGACTTCAACAGTGTCTTTCCTCGAATTGTGATTTTCATCTTGAGTTTGATTTTTCAAGAAATTTAACAATTCATCAGCTCTCATAACCTTTGCTTTTTTGCTACTATCCAATCAGACTTTGAAGCCTTTAGCATTAAATGGAAACTAAAGGTCAATTCATCCTTTCAGAGCAATAAATAGAGAACACTTAAAATGCGATTTTGATTCACTGAAGATCAGTTTAAATATGAAATTATTATTAATTTTTCTTTTATTTCTTAGTGTTGGTTGTACTCTCAAAAAACCAAACCCTGCAGTACTATATAATCCAGTATATTCAGAATCAATAGTAAAAATTTTGTCTAATCAACAACTTAAAGTCATATTCAATAATTTCGAATTTAATCAATGTGGTTCATGCCTCACTGGAGGCCTTCTAATAAAGGAGGTATCCATTCGATTTTTCAATTATCCCGAAGGTGAATGCCGCCCTACCTATGTTCTATCTTTGAAGGAGACTTTGGAAGATTCAATCAGAAATATTTGTAGGTCCTGGTGGGATTTAACAGAAAATCATGAAAAATATGACAAGTATGTAGAAGATGGAATGCCGGAGATGTTTGATGAGTTCGATAAGAAATACTATTCAAAAAAGTATCAAAAAGCTCTGCTAATGCAGGAACAAAAATCTATAGAATTAATTACCAAGTGATCGTTCATTCAATTAACATTTTTTGATAGCTTTGAATCTAGAGCCAACCCAGGGAAATAGTGCGCTCATTTTGAAATTCAGAGGTTCATAAGGGAGAAGAAAGTACTTTTTTATGAGCCTCCTAGAATTCAGAATTGTCAATAGTAAAGTCACATGGGCCTTATTTTGTCTCTTGGTCAAAAAAGTAATCTGGGGAGTTGGCCTTACAAACTATATTTCCACTAATTCCAAATCATCTTCATCAATGAGCTAATATGTCCTTGGTATCGGATCGCTTTTAGGCCAACCCACTACATCACTCTGAACAGTCTTGTATCCATTCTGATCGCTTAAGTGATGAAATCATGTCGAAAATTATGAAAGGGGGCATCCGTGTTTCCTGTATTTATTAAGTGCGTTTTTTCATGTGTCATGGGAGCAAATAGTCTAATATAGAAAGACTTTTCAATTGCCGATAAAAACACTTTCTTGTGTAGCTCACTCTAGAGATTTCACTAAGCATCTTCAACACATGAAGCGGAAGTTTTACGATTCTGAATGTTCTGGTCATCGTAATTTTTCCCTTTAGCTAAACAAAATCCCTTTCTGAATTAACAGTATCCCAAGTTAGCTAAATGATTTCATTTTGTTACATGATGTGCATTAAACCATAATAATGATTCTCTGCAGATCCAGGGAGTTTGCTTACAACAATCCATGAGGTTCTCCTTCTGAAAAATCCTTTCTATGGTTTTATTCAACTCGATATTAGGAAGAATTTTCTTCTGATTAAAACTCCTGGGCGTTTACCTGACTCCACTGCATTCTTAAACATACTTTTCAGCAGACTCCATTCGTACTTCACGGTTTTGGGCACAATCTTCTTTCCTTTTATTGGAGAATCTTTCAGATTTGTTTGAACCTCCAAAAGCTCTAGTTGACGTACTGTTAATTCTTGTACTCGTATTCAGTATTTGATAGACGAGTCAAGGATTTTATTATTGTCTCAATCCCACGAAAGGCACGCTTACTTTTTGTTTTAGGCAGGATCAGGTACCAATCGAATATTTCATTACTAAATTGTTTTTTTTTTTTTTGATAGTAAAGGAAAGACTTAAATCTACTAATTGATTGACAATTTCCCACACATGCAGCTCATCAACAACCGTATAGGTTGGCGACATTCCAGTTTTGACTGAAATTCATACTTTCTAAGTGAATGAGAATTAATTGAAAGCCACGAGTCATCCCGCTCGTCCAACTGAATAGTATTTCTGAAGCTTCAATGTTTCAGTGATAGGGACGAAAGAAGAGATACTTGCTGAATATAGTAAATGAGATTTTTTTCAATGCAGGACACGATGACAGATATTTCGGTGTTTGCATATGCTGGGTTAGTTACTGGAAATGTTGGATTGGAGAAAATTTTTTGTTATACTGTTTTTGTTTGAAAAATTGAGTTTTAATACTGGCTATTATTTTCTCAAATAATAGTACCATTATGTATCAATATCACGAAAGGGAGAAATGGAGATCGAAGTAAGTTTGAAAATTCATCAAGAAGATATTTTGAATAGTTTCACTGAAAAGTTTAAGTTTGAGTCTCCAGAAGAAACAATTTTGGCTCTTATCCAAAACTCACTAGCAAGCGGAAAGAGAGAGGATATATTTGGAGAAGATAACATGCAGTGCTCTTCAGGGTGCTTCAATGCCGAACCTTGCGTGAAATTGCATGTAAAGCCCGAGATTTTGAATGAGTTACTGGAAATTTTTACGTCGTATGTTTCTGAGGATTATGATTCCGATGAGAAAAGAATAAGCAAAACAATTAGATGCATGATCGAATATTATGATCAGCATCAAAATGAGATGAAGAATGTATCATAATCTAAAATGCCTATTTATGTAAAAAGTGAATCTCACTTGGTAGGTGAGATGCCGAATCTGATAATTCTCATACAAGTCATCCTAGATCCAATTAAGAGAGTTAAAGCACCTGCAGATTTGCAGCTTAGTTTAAAACCCCTGGTATCAATGGCAAAATTCAACTCCGTTTTCATCTGAAAAGATGATCAAACATGGGTGTCTGCAGGTATCCGAGATTATCTTAAATCTTTTCGAGCGAGTGAATCTATAAGTGTATTTTGTATCGTAGCGATGTTATAGTCTGGAGTCCTACTTCAGATGGTTGAAAGCTGCTGATTATTATCTCAAATGCTTTTTGTGAAGTCTGGAAAGACTGTTGTTTAACCAGTCTATGGTCTAAATCTTATCCAACCATCTCCCATTTGAACGCTGTGCCTTTCTTTAGATTCTGGTTCACTTTTCGACCTACAAAAAATATCATAATATTTTTGGTGAAAGACCCAGTCCTGGATGCACGATTCGCAGGTTTCTTCTCGTAAGTTCTTCGCCTAATTTGATATTCAGCTAGGTAAATTGATCTACGGAACTAAACAGATGCTTTTTCAGCTTCTGTCGGGCCGTAAAACACACTTCCAAGCGACTGCCAGGCCCTTTCGATTTCAACAACTATTAACTGTAACTCTTCGGGTTTTTGTGATAAGATAGAATCAACTCCTTCATCGGCACGGCTGAGAGTGAAATGCTTCTCGATTACTGTTGCACCATGAGCAATTGGTTCTACGGAAGCGCCTACTCCCATCGTATGATCTGAAAGTCCAACTTCACAATTAAACAGTTCTCGCATGTGTGGGATCGTCAGCAGATTCCTATTCTCTGGTGTCGCTGGGTAGGTACTAGTGCACTTAAGCAACACAAAATGCTCACATCCCGCTTGACGGATTTTCCTGACTGTTTCGTCCAACTCAGCTAAGGTTGCTATGTCCTTAGAAATGATAATAGGCTTACCAGTCTTGGCAACTCTGCGAATTAGGGGTGGATCGGCGTTCTCAAAGGAAGCAATCTTGTAAGCGAGAACATCTAGAGTCTCTAAGAAATCCACAGCTGTTTCGTCAAAGGGAGTGCTGAAGCAAAGCATATCTAATTCCTTGGCGCGCTGCATGATCGGGCCATGCCACTCCCACGGAGTATAAGTAATTTTGTAGAGTTCGTAGAGATTACTACCTTTCCAAAGACTATTTTCATTGCTGATGAAAAACTCACCATTACTTATATTTAGAGTCATTGTATCAGGTGTATAAGTTTGAAGCTTAAGCATATTTGCACCAGCTCTGGCAGCCGCTTCAACAATCTTTAGGGGTCGCTCCAAGGATTAACTACGATTACCCTAGAAAGCATCAATGGAGTAAAGTAGAGGAGAGTATACGCATACAAATCTCTACACCAAAATTGAACTCACTGAACAGATTTTTCATTATCAGTGAACAGCAGATCTTGTTTCAGCCTAGTTACTCAAAAACTGAAAAGTTATAAATAGTAATTAGCGTTCAACTCACTATCGATTCTACCTATTATATAGCGTAGTATCATACTCCTGATTTACTCTTTTGAAAGTATGGGTTCTACCATACTTAGGTTAGGCACTTAACTAATTCCAAAAAATATTTGTGGTGTGCTTACAGGAAAATTTATTGATTTTTGATAAAAGGTAAATGTGAGAAATTGTATATCTCCCATGGTAATACTAGCCGCTTCTATCACTACTGCTGAAGCAGTACAATTCCACAAAATAGAATTCTATAAACAAACTTTCTCAAAGCTATCGTCTGAAGATCAAAATAGTGGGGGACTTCATTTTTTCACTGAGCATGTCAAAGATAATAAACTAAAGGATCATAGTAATAAAACCTGCGAACATAGGTGTGGTGTGGACTTGGGCCTTGTCAAAAACAAATTTCGCAGACAGTTGAATCTGGCTAAAACTTATCATGCTCGATATGATGGCGCTTTCAAAAGAATACATAACTTAAAATTAGTAGTATACAGGAACTGTTATCAGACAAGAGCCAAGGGAGTCGATCCAAATCCAACCAATGATCCCAATCTTGTACCAAGATTAAAATAATTAAAAAAAAGGGAAAAAGCATAATACCAACATAACACTTTGGCCTTCTAGTGGAACAGTGAACTACTTGAATTTAGTAGTCGATTGTTGATAAAATTTACTGTCAGTATTGAGTGATGAAAGACCCTTAATATATACTTCTAGCAGAAGTGTTTATTAGTAGTAATAAACATAGATTAATATAAATAATTTAATAGTTTACATCAGGCATTAAACAAAATTTTTTAGCTAATATATTTTTTAATTTATATTATTATATTTATCATTTATAAAAAAATATTTAATTAGAAACAATACATCACTTTATAAATTATGAATGGATAACTCATATGCAGAAAATGCTGCTGAGTCCTAAACAGAATAAATCTCTATCCAAGCTTCTGCTCGACAAGCTCCGTGACCGAGCACTGATCCACATGGGTATTCATTCGATGCTGCGTGGTTCTGATCTGCGATTCCTGACTGTGGACGACGTTACCGACTCAAAGGGTATTGTATGTGATGAATACAGTATCACATAGCAGAAGACCAAGAAGACCGTTAACTTTAACCTTGGCGATATGACTCGCGAGGCACTACAGACCTGTATTGAGATTAGTGAAAAGAGCAGCGAGGAATATCTCTTTAGCAGCAAGAAAAAAAATTATGCAGATAAGTAGTTGAAATAGCAGCCGTTCAGCCAGGTACAGTATTAGCGGTTATTTAAAAGGTGGCTGGAGTCTCTGGGTGTTGCTACAGATTATTACAGTACTCATAGCTTATGAAAGACCAAAGGCTTGCGCGATTTACGATGCAGCCAAGAATATTGAGGCTGTAGGGCAGATACTCGGACACAGCAGCTTAGCAGCGACCATTGCGTATCCCAGAATCGAACAGGCCGAAGCTCTAGATATCACCCAAAATCATCGAATGATTTGAGATCCTAGTGTGATTATCAAATATTTGACAAAGCCTAATCATAACTTTTCTTGAGCAGAGTGAAATAGGTACCGGAAGAGGAGATCAAGAACTCGACAGATCACCAAGTAGTAGTCTTACTCGACGTTCTAAACAGTTTGCTGCGAGGTTGAAAGCCAGATCAGACAACAGATGAAATGATCCAGAGACAGTGGTACATCGATGAGCAATTGCAGACTTTTTGTAGGTCGATCAATTACTGACGGGGAGAAGGGTTTAGAAAACTCTACTTAGTCTTGATTTCAAGTAGATTAGTCCTGTACTTTATTAGAGTTTAGTACTCAAAATCAATCATCTAAAGAACTTATGGTGAATATTTTAGCTAATTTTTCAGTACTAATTTCTGGAATCACTTGTGGGGTAATTATATTTCAGGTTTCTGCTATCGCATCCACTGTTTTTAAAGTATTAAAACCAGAAGAATCCTCAGTTTTACTCCGTAGTATTTTCCCTAAGTTTTTTAAATTATTAATAATTCTTTCGATAGCTTTCTTATCCGTAAATTTCTTTAATGAGGAGTATTCAAGTACCAAACTAGTAACTGGTATTGTTTCATTAACCCTAGCGATTTTCTGCTTAGTTATAATACCAATAATTAACAGGTCAAGGGATGAGGGGAATCAATCTATGTTTAAGTTTCTACACAGCATTAGTGTTATATCGACACTGACTATACTTATTTTGAATTTCGGTTGGATATTTACAATTTGAGAAAAAATGAGAAGAATAAATGAACGTAGGCAGCAAAACATTTTTGTTACTTTAGATCGTAGAATTAACTTAAGAAGATCTTTGAAAAGTACTAGGAGAAAATTATCTGACCGAAGATCAAAGCAAGAGAAGATCATTGAAGAGAGAAGAAAAACTACAAGAAGATCAGAAGAAGTTGAAAATTTACAATCAAAATTTTCTGAATATCAATTACTAATTGAACCATAGTTTGTACCAGAAATAATTTCTGGGGAAAATTAGTGAAATTTTAAACAAATTCCAAATTTTTAATTAAAAAAACTTACCTGAAAGCTTAGCACTAATTAAGTCATCCTGATGACCCTCAAATAACAAATCTACATTTTGAGAGTAGTCAGTAAAGACTCCCTAGTGTGTTGAGTTGTCTACTGGATAGCTTGTCTAGCAGTCTTCAATGCGATTTGTCATATGATAACGAACAGCGCCGACCCTAATCAACGGTTAAATTAGAGGGATCAATGACTTAAGCAGAAGCATTTGATAAAACTTGGAGACTTTGAATAAAAGGTGGTTTTCATTGCATGATGAGATTATCCACTCTTATTACGAATTTACTAATCATGGAGTCACAATAAATCGTGTCATCAGCAAGGCTGTATTTAAAGGCATATGGAAATGGGTATGTATCACCATTACAAAGTAATTTATTAAAATGATGGTTTTATTTTCTTGATCGGTTTTCAAGAGTAATCGACGATGAAGTAATCCTCTCGCTGATCACTGATATAAAATTATAAAGATGGTAAAGTCATTACGCAGGAAACTATCAGGGAGCCTTTAGATGAGGACTCCATCAAAGACCAGGACTGAAACTGGGCGAGACTTCGAATGTTTTGGAAGTTACTTTCTACAATATCGTTTAAATCATTAGCAGCAGTACAGTGAACTAGAATGACAAAAGCGGAAGAATACGATAAAGCGTGGAGACTGGGTTTCAATCATAATTTTTCACTAGTCACTTAGATTTATCACACAGACTATTCAACTTATGATTGAAGGGCAGGAGTAGAAGTTAACCTTGAAATGGATAAAGTTGTTATTACCACTTTGGGTGAAAATATAACTCAAGTTAAGATGCGTGTAATCTTCGAGGACTCTAAATTTTATGTGTGTACTGAACATTTAAATCTATGTAAACCTGAGAAACAGTTTTTTAGCATCGGGATATATACTGTTACCTATCATAGCTGTCTGATTGTTACGGCAGAAAGTGCTATTGAAAGTTATGCTCTAGACCCCAGCGAAGATTAGGGCTGGAACTGGAAAGATTATTAGTGAGTGGTAGGAGCTGTTTATGATATCTAGATAAACCACAATATACTAGCTACCTACTGGTAAGTTTGCTACTCGACTATCTCATCAAGTCACGGGAGCGAGCAATACGCCCAATTATTTCTGAGTCTAACTCGATAACTAGATAAGCACTCGTGATCAGTAATTCTAAGTACCGGTGCTGCCCGATTACTCAATCATGAGAGTGATTTCAATCGTTCTTAGTCGTTAGAATGCATATTCTCTTGTTGATAATTTTCAAGACCGACTTTTTTGATCAGGCCAATTTGGGTCTCTAGCCAATCGATGTGCTCTTCTTCGCTGCTGAGAATTTTTACGAAAAGTTCCTTAGAAGCATAGTCTTTAACTTCCTCACAATAAGAAACTGCGTTCACCAGATCAGGATGTACTTTATTTTCGAGTTTCAGATCGTTCTCCAGTATCTCTTGAGTGTTGCGGCCAATTACCAAAGGGTTTAGGCGTTGCATTTGAGGTATCCCTTCCAGAAACAAGATTCGTTCAATGAGCCAATCAGCGTGTTTCATTTCATCAATTGATTCATGGTATTCATAGTCAGCGAGTCGCTTTAGACCCCAATCTTTAAACATGCGAGAATGTAAAAAATATTGATTTATTGCAGTCAGTTCATTAGTCAAAACAATATTAAGATGCTCGATGACTTTTAGATCGCCTTTCATAGTATTTCCTGAAGAAAAATTAGCCGATTTGACATTAAATTTTAGAAGTTAATGTCTTTATAAAAACTAATATTTAGTTTATATTTTTTTTGATTTAATTCAAGAAATAATTATTGTAAGTTATTGATTTTTATGTTTTTATAGGCTAACTCATAAAGAGATTAAGTGCTTATTTAAATTGTTACTAGATGCTTATAATTAAGAAAATCTGACCAAAAAATCTAAACCTGATAGCAATGAATAATTTTATTGAAGGTTTTGGATTTCATTACATCACCTAGCAGCCTGACGGGTTCATCAATAATCGTGACTGTTGATTATTTTTATCAAATTCACTACACAGAGTTTTGACATGGACGTATCCTCTGATCAAAAGACAAGTGGACAATCAGCAGGCACTAACACCGTAATACTCGGAGCGAAAGCCATTTACGAAGTTCAACAGTGATCTCAGTGTGACATCATCAAAAATGGGTATCTCAATGGTCACCAAACTACTGCTATCGTTCCTCCTGGTAAGCATACTCATTGGCCCACTAGCCTAGTCACAGTAGCGAATGATAAGTCCCGCTACTTCTGACTCCAACTCAGGTACTAGAAAAGCACTAATGATTAGTAATTCCGAGTATGAGTATGCTGGTCGTCTGCGCAACCCCCTAGATGACGCCAGGGCAATTTACAGTACTCTGCAGGAGCTCGACTTCGAAGTAACCACGCTGACGAATGCTAACCAGCATCAAATTGTGCGTTCGATCCCGTAATTCGGCAGCCAGCTAAAGAACATAAAGGGGTGATGGATTTTTCTACTCTGCTTGTCACAGGATGCAGTTTGACGGGGATAGTTACCTACTACCGACAGATATTGACTCCAGCACAGAAGATGACATTCGCTTCGACGCAGCTCCACTCGATAAGCTCCTGGCCTTGGTGCGAGCTTTAGATAACGGTATGAATATAGTCGTACTCGATGCCTGCCGGAACAATACATTCACAAATCCTTTCGGACTTTTAATTCCGGTCTCGTCCGAGTCAATGCTGCCTTTGCTTTGGGGGGCAATAAATGAATTAAGATTGAAGATGAACGCACAGATAGAGTCATCCTCTGGAATGCTTTAATTTGAAAATCTGGTGATGGCAAAACACCTCTGATGATGAAAACAGGTGGGAAAAAATTGAATGACCTTCACAACCAGTGGGACATTGAATATCAGAATACAATCAATAGTCAGGATGGTGAGAGTAAAAAACCGTACCTCAAGCAGTTACTGAGTAACTCACTTAAACTAAAAATATTCACAGAACTTCATACCAAAAACACTCTGGGAATTGGGATCTACAGTAATGAAGTCCTGATGTGTATCGAAGGTATGATTCAGTTTAACAAATCTAAGTCAGCAGTATTAGCAAAGATTTTATCGCTATGGAGTGGCGTAAGAATTGATAACCCGATGATGCAATCTGATTGGCGAGTTGCGAATCCATCTGTTTGCTTGATGGGTGAAATTTAGACAGCACTGCTTGACAAGTTACTCAACGAACAACATCAACAGGCTGGATTAGCGGCTCGCTTCCTACTTTCTTGTGTAGAAGAGAACTCAGAAACAACTACCAAGGCAAGGCGTGATTGTCTTGGTCAGGAAAAGGGAAATCTTGGAGGTGCCAGTGTGATCAACAATGTATTGCAAAAGCTGGATGACAGCAGATAGGACGCACACACCGTCGAATATGTTGGAAAAGCAGGACTTTTAATTGGTGAATTTGAAGATTCCCTCCAGATTAAACATAAGCAGGGATCGGAGGCTGAAAACGCCGCTTACCCGAAGCTGGTGACATAATGCCATAGGCTTGCACTTCTGCTCCACTATCTGAGGGAGAGTAAACCGGAGGGAAACAGTATTAGCTCTATTACTGTTCAGAACACGATCAAGTTGATTGAATTCTATGAGCAGTGCATGAAGAGAGCTTATGGAAAGTTGGAACTGAATGTTCGTGAGTTGAAGTGCTAAAAGATCTACAAAAAATTGAAGTCTCTTAGAAAAGCTCAGGCTCAGAAGATTCAGAATGGGGTAAAGAAGTCATTTAAGATTAGATCTGAGGCCCTATCAGTTATCAAACAATTACTAGAAGAGTGTTTTTTAATGGAGTTCAAGGAACAGGAAAAGACTTTTTACAGGATCAGCAGGAGGAATCATTGCGAAAATAGTTTCTTGGTACCTTAATACTCTCTAGCCCAAATGTATTGAGGAGTTGAGAGACAGGCTACTAGTAATTTGCTATTATATTACAAATATTTATGTAAAATCAGGTACTGAGATACCTCTTTTAGAGGAAGGTTGTCCGTAATCGCCAAACAGGATAGTGTTTATTTAACAATTATCACTCTACAAGTAGTATTATTAATGTCTATAAAATATAATTTTATTAATTTTTGCATAATGAGAATCTATGCAAAATTACGATGCAGCCAAGTTCAAAATAGCCGAGGAGACCCCAAAGCAGGAACTAATGTATGAGTCTGAAGCAGCAGACAGATTAAGCATCTCCGCACAGGTATCGCAGCTCTGGCGCCAGAAACGAAAATAAGGATTGGGTTACTCCAGTACTTCACTTCGTTCAGCTTAGCAGGCTGATCCGTTATCGAATCCAAGACGTTGATCAATTCCTGATGGAGCAGATCCATGCTGAGTGAAAGTAATAGTCGCCAAGAACCGTCTGTGACCCGAAATACCTTTATCTTGGAAAAGATGCATAGCTGTGATCGCTTTAGCATTTATACGCTGACCACTGCAAATGGGGCTCAGGCAAACTACTACGTCTTTTCTCAAGATCATGAGGAGATTACGATTACTTCATTTATCATGGATGGGTGCCATTTGAATCAGTACACAGCTAAGTATTTGCCAGCAGAGTTACAACTAGATCAACCGGCCTATGTACATTTAAACGTACTAGCTGCAGATTTTGATACATTTTGGTGCCGATACTCTCATCTAGAAAGCAATGTTGAGGTAACCTTGATGGGGTTTTGTTCAGCTAATGACCACTCAGGAATTGGTAATCGGCGTGGCTGTTGTTGATAGGACTTCAGATCATTTTGGGCTGCTTTAGGCCGCCAAACATATTCTGTAATTGGTTGTTGCCTCTGCACTGGGCGCTCGCCAATAAATTCCCCCCCC
>AGAU01000138.1 GCA_000224765.2 SAR324 cluster bacterium JCVI-SC AAA005
GGGGGGATTTGCTAGAACGAAATGCTTTTTAATGAGTATGAATTGCTCTTCACTGGATAAACTTTGATCTACCTTTTACAAAAGATCAACACCAGTTATTTCGAGCAGCTCATAAAGTTTGATCTTGCCGATCTTCAAACGTTTTGTTGTTTCGGTGAGGTTCAGCACATTGTCTCCATGACTTTTTAAGTGTCGTTCCATAATTTGATTCTAAATCATCTTATGGAATGATGTTTCGACACTATTGTTCTGTAATCCAATTTGAGAACGTTTCTTGGTATCGCATAAAACACGCAAAACGATTTG
>AGAU01000137.1 GCA_000224765.2 SAR324 cluster bacterium JCVI-SC AAA005
CATGGTGAAATCAATCTTTTTGAAAAAGTCCTGATCACAGCTAAGCGAGCAAAGACCATTTACGAATTGGATGAAGAAGAAAAGTTAGAACTTGAGCATAAACCTACATTCCAAGCTATTCTAGATACTAATGAAGGGCGAATCCGTTATCAAAAACCAATTCCACATGATGAAGACAAGGTAATTCTTAGGAAAACAGGGTAATTTTTGACGATCATGTCCTCACAAGTAATACGAGCAGATGCCAAAATCGGAAGCGGCCTCTTCCAGCCGATCATACAGTTACTAACCAGCAACTTATCTCTACGAATTGCTATTATTTGTATGCTGCTAGTAATTGTGCTCGATCGTCTGTTCATTACATTTATTTTTCCAGTCTACGAGAACGTTTTACCCAAGCCTGATCAATTAAGTTGGCTTAACATTGACGCGGGCTATTCACCAATAGTTTGGACGGTTTATCTAGGTTCTATCCTAGCCAGTATCACCGTTGTGGTAAGCTTAGCCGCACAAAGTGCTCCTAAACTCATTGATCTTTACATGGAAAATGTGCCGACCATGTCCTTTGTCTGGTGGACTATGGCATGTACAGCTCACTGCTGTACTTTAAAACTTCTCCCAGAACTAGGCTATGATGTATCACCAAGTCTAGTTTTCAACTATCACGTACTCTTCCCTGTTTTCTTATTCACCAATTTCCCTTTTGTCCTCGCAGTTCTACTATCCACCAAAACCCATAACGTGATCCGCCAGGTACTTGGTGGAAGCAAATCGATTTTTCACAACTTAGCACAGCAGAAAACACGTAAAAAAACGAAAGAAGCCTATCCCAAAGAGCAACTACAGTTATTTGAAGCACAGAACCAGCTTATTGATTTACTGACCTTTACTCCTTACAAAGAGCCGAAGGCACTGATTATTGAAGGGTTGGGCGATTTACTTCGATTTTACGTGGAATTTAAACACCTGCTACCAGATTCATTCTTCAAGGTTCAGCAATCAATCCGAGAGGATATTTCTTTCAAAACCATGCAAGACGAGATGAAAACAATTGAGAAAACTAAATTGTTTTTTGAGCAAAAAAGTCTTCGACTAATTGGAAATGTCTACATTAATTTTCTTGAAAAGGGAGATTTTGACCTATCAACCTTGTGTGTAGAACAAGTAGGAATGTTGGGCCGCAAAGGAGTTGATTTGAGAGACGACGATCTCATCACAATGACAATGGTGCGCTTGAATACTCATTTACGTTTTGCACTAAAACATGGGATGTACAATAACGAACCAAGGAATCTGTACAATTTAATTTTTCACTATGGGCTTTTTACAAATGCCTTGGTAGAAGCTGGTATGGCTGATCGGGTGAAGACCTGCTTTTTCTATCTCACCTTTTACAATGCCGAATGTTTTAAGGCAGTTCGCCAATCCCCAGCAGTGGGATTCATCTTAGATGTGATTGCAACAGAAATGCAGAAAATTATGATTCACATTGATGAACTCAATTGGGATCCAGAGGTACAAGATACACTGCTTAAATCTTTTCTCCTACTGGACAATCCCACGGGTTCCGAAAGGGAACAGTTGGTTGCTTTCTTCAGCAATTCTCACGGAATACGTCTCCTACATATCGGCCTAGCATTGCACTACATAGCCAAAGGAGATACGGCACGAGCCAGAGTGATTGCCAAAGACACGTTGCAAGATCGAAATCTACTCGGTGAGGAAGTATTTCTAAAAAATATGAAAATCATTTTCGCTAGGCTGCGATTCTCAGGACCGACATTTTGGGAAGACACTGATCGGGGTAACTTGAATATTTACTATTCACCTCATGCAGTTCATCTTGAACATTTTGGGACAATGCAGCAAGAATTCCTCGAGGAAGCCCGTGCGGAGGAGGCTGCCCTGAAAGGGGTAGGTTAATCTTATATGCTTATCAATCTCCATTTAAGAACATGACAACTATTTTAGAGAAACAGAATTTTCGAAAGCGGTACGATCGGCTTCCCAAACCCTCCTGGCTGAAAGTAAGGTTCCCGTCCGGAGAAAGATTTCATTGGATTGAAAATCAGGCAAGAAAACTAGCCTTAAGCACAGTATGTGAAGAAGCTCGTTGCCCAAACATTGGTGAATGCTGGAATAGTGGAACTGCAACTTTCATGGTAATGGGTGACACCTGTACAAGAGGCTGCCGATTTTGCTCGGTGAAAACAGAAAAAAATCCAAATCCACTTGACAAGGAAGAGCCCCTGAAATTGGCTGAGACTATACGTCAGATGAAGCTAGGATATGTTGTTTTGACAACTGTAGATCGGGATGATTTGGAAGATCAGGGTGCTGGTCATATTGCCCGATGCATCCGATCAACACGAAGGGCAAATCCGAATTTATTAATCGAAATCCTGATGCCTGATTTCCGCGGTGAACTCAACTTGGTTCGGCAAATTATTGATTCACAAGCTGCTGTGTTGGCACATAATCTTGAGACAGTTCGTCGATTGACGCCAAGGGTACGAGACCCCAGAGCAACCTACGATCAATCTCTTGAGGTTCTCAAATATCTTCATGAGAGCAGTTCGAAAAATAGATACACAAAATCTTCTTTAATGCTCGGTTTGGGTGAGACCAAGGAAGAGGTTGTTGCGGCAATGCGTGATATGAGAACGGTTGGAATCAGTTTCTTGACTTTAGGTCAATACTTACAGCCAACACTCAAGCATCTTGCTGTAGAAAGATTTGTTACCCCTGAAGAATTCGAAGAGTTCAAAAAGATCGGAGAGGAGATGGGCTTTTTATATGTTGCCTCAGGTCCTTTGGTGAGGAGTTCCTACAAAGCAGCAGAGTTTTTTATCGAGAAAAAGATTCGACAGAGTGCATGACTGAGCAACTCCGACTTGATCCAATTCGCAGAATTTCTGGAAGCATCACTCTACCCGGTTCAAAGAGTTTATCTAACCGAGTCCTTCTGCTAGCAATGCTTTCGGAGGGTGAGACACTCATTGAGAATTTGCTCGACAGCGACGATGTGCGGAGAATGGTTGATGCCCTGGCGAAACTCAAAATATCTTATGAAGAGGATAGGCCTAATAAGAAGATTAGAGTCAGGGGCGTGGTGGGGAGAATCCCCGTAGTTGAAGCCAAACTGTTTTTAGGAAATGCTGGTACAGCAATCCGACCACTAACAGCTGCACTTACTTTGGGGCATGGTCGATTTGTTTTAGATGGCATTGAACGCATGCGAGAAAGGCCCATCCAAGATTTACTAGATGGATTAAACCAACTTGGTGCTCATGTTCGATCTATACATAATACAGGTTGTCCACCTGTAGAGATTATTGCTGATGGGCTTCTAGGGGGAGTCACCGAACTAAGTGGAGCCATTAGCAGTCAATACCTTTCAGCGATCTTACTAACCTCACCATACGCCAAAACCCCAGTTGAGATTAGAATCAGAGATCATCTTGTTTCTATTCCCTATGTAGAGATGACAATCCGACTGATGAGTCGATTTGGGGTGAATGTTGTTGTCTCCGAAGATTTTAGGAACTTTTACATTAATGCACCTCAAAACTATCAAAGTCCTGAAACCTATTTCGTTGAAGGAGATGCATCATCCGCGTCTTATTTTTTAGCTGGAGCTGCGATTACGGGTGGCTCCGTAACGGTTGTTGGATGCGGGACTGAGAGCCTTCAAGGTGACGCCCAATTTGCTAAAGTTTTAGAGATGATGGGTGCAGAAGTTGGCTGGCAGGCCAACAAGATTACGGTCCAAGGTTCTGGAAACCTCAAAGGAATCGACATGGACATGAACGAGATGCCCGATGCTGCAATGACACTTGCTGTCACAGCATTATTTGCCAAGGGTACAACAGCAATCCGCAATATTTACAATTGGCGTCTTAAGGAAACCGAACGGCTAAAAGCAGTGTCCTGTGAACTCAAAAAGCTCGGAGCTTCCGTCGATGAAGGCGAGGATTACCTCATCATTGTACCACCAAGAGAATTGATGCCCGCAGAGATTTCAACCTATGATGATCATCGAATGGCCATGGCTTTTTCACTTGCAGCGTGCAGCGAAGTGCCCATCACTATTCTTAATCCAACATGTGTGAACAAAACTTTTCCTGATTATTTCAATCAATTATCCAAACTCACAATCTCAAATAAATAGTCTAGACCGTCCTTCTTTCTCCCACCAATCAACCAAATTCTTTACCGTAAGTCTCGGCCTCCCTGGTAGTCTTTCTGCGGGTTGATTAAAGCGGTTCACCCAGACTACAGAAAATCCAAAAACACTTGCTCCTGCAACGTCCCAAGCATTTGATGAGAAAAAGTTAGTTTTTTCAGGGACAATGCCTAATTTTCTTTCTACTAAACTATATACTTTTCGATCTGGTTTAAAAATCCCCACATCCTCTACTGAAAGAATGGCATCAAACAAATCTTCAAGATTGTTTGCCTTCACAGCACTGTGAATCATATTCGGAGAACCATTTGAGAGAATAGCAATCTTTTGTCCTTGATTTTTCATGCTTTTCAGAAGCGGCGGCACCTCAGTATAACAAGAAACTTCTAGATAGCTTGCACAGAGTTCATCAAAACTATTTTCATGATCTATCTCAAAATATTCTAATGAGTAGGATAACGCATCCTTTGTAATTTCCCAAAAATCAACGTGGATTCCCATCAAACTTCGTAGCCAGGTATACTCTAATTGCTTCCTTCTCCATAAGTCAGAGACTCTCGAGGCATTTTCGCCCAATAGCTTTGAATTTTGACGACTGGCAGAATGTATGTCTAGTAGTGTCCCATAGGCATCGAAAACGTAGGCCTGCTGCTCTTTCATTTACGAGGATCTAATTGCGGGTCTAATAGAGTTTCATCATGTAATATTTGAGCGATCTCTGATGGTGATTTACCCTCATAATTAACTTTCTGCGGATTGGCTCCCCACCTCATTAATTCCTGTATAACTAATTCCTGTCTTTTTTGAGTTGCGTAGTGCAGGGCAGTATTTCCAAAAAAATCTGTTTCATCTATTTTTGATAGATTTTTTTCTAACAACCATCGAACTGTAGATCGTTGCCCTTCAGCTGAGGCAGCTTGCAAAGCACTCGTTCCATTGAGTAGCTCAACCGCGTCGGGATCCGCATTGGCTTCAAACAAAGCTTCGAGCACATTGATGTGACCACGTTTGGCAGCTAAAATCCATGGTGTTCCTCCATCACCGTGTGCATCAAGAACATTTATATTCGGATCAACTGATTTGGCTTTCAAAAAAATTCTAACTACACCAGCATGCCCATTTTCAGCCGCTCTATGCAATGCTGTCAGCCCAAATTGATCTGGATTTATTGGGCTTAATTTGGCATCAAGTAATTTTTTGACAATATTTACCTGTCCTTGAAGAGCAGCGAGATGGAGTGCATTCTGTCCCATATAATTTAAATGCTCCAATTTGGCTCCAGCGATGATTAATTGGTCAATAATCTGTTCATTTCCATTTAGCACAGCAATTAGTAAAGGGGTGTTTCCAAAAGGATCTTGTCTCTCAAGATCTAAAGCCCGTTCCAACAGAATCGAGGTTAGTTGAGGTTGATGACTTCTGATTGCCAGAATTAATGGAGAAAGTCCTTGGGTATTGGCCAGATTTGGATCAGCACCGGACTCCAGTAGTGAGAAAACAGTTCCGAAATGTTCACCTATAATAGCCAATAGCAAAGGGGTATTCCCATCGTCATCTGATGCATCTAGATTAGCATCATATTTTTCAAATAAAGGTAATAACCCTACTTCTCCAATTGAAGACGCATACCTTAAGCCAGCACTGGCTGTGGCGCCTACAGCTAAAAGGTTCTCTAAGACGTCCTTTTGTCGATACAGAATTGCCTGTTCCAACACAGTTCGGCCCAATTGATCTTTTATCGATGCTGATGCTTTCCAATCCAGCAGTGTTCTTACGATTCTTTCATGGCCCTCTATTGCTGCTATTTGCAGAGGAGTTCTTTGCTGATGATCTTTAAAGTCAACATCATCAAAGAAAGGTAACAAAAAGTTAATGATCTCTAAATCACCATGAAATGCTGCCCAATGAAGTGCATTCCAGCCTTCTTTGTCTTTCTGTAAAAGTAACTTTGAATTTACTTGTAAAATCTTTTTGGTTGTTTTTAATGATCCACTTGAAATTGCCAAGGAGAGTACGTTCCAACCCCGTAAACTTTGGTGATTAACATGGGCACCGTATTTAATTAGATTGGACAACATTTCTACATCGCCTCTACCTGCTGCAAACATTATTGGAGAAAATCCTCTGACATCTGACACGTTTATATCGACATTCTCTTTCAGAAGAACTGAAAGACGTTCATTGAATCCAAATTCTGCAGCAAAAATTATGTTCACAGCTTGCGGTCCAGGCTGTGAGGCAAGAAAGTCAGCGATCTCGTTATGTCCAGTGGAAACAGCCATTATCCAAGCTGTCTGTCCATTTATATTTTTGGCGTGGGAAGCTATGTTTTGTTGAACCAGTTCTTGAACTAAGTTGAAATTACCCTGAAATGCAGCTTCTCTCAATGCGCTCTCTCTTGCACTAGTCGCCAATTGTGAATCTGGGGGCTGTTTTAAAAGTAGTTTTAGGATTGGAAGATTTCCTGAAAGCACTGCTAATTCTAGAGGAGTCACACCACTATTACTTCGCTTATAAGCACTTGCCCCATTATTTAGAAGGAGATCAACTGATTCAGCTTTTTGTGAAATTACAGCCAGATGAAGTGGTGTTATTTCCAATCTATCTCCATGATTGACATTCAATCCCAAGGAGATTAAATACTTAATAGTATCAAAATGGCCCTCAATTGCAGCCATGTGTAGCGCAGTTCTTAAGTGAATCTTATCTGTATATCCAACCTGAATTGATGAGTTCTGCACAAGAAACTCTAATATACTTTCATTACCTCCTTTTGCGGCATACATCCATGCATTAAATCCAGAGGCAGACTCGACTAGTGGATTTGCACCAGAACTAATCAAGAATTCTACATTCGATTCTTTTCCAGTTGCAGCTGCTATCATCAGAGGTGATTTCCCATAAAGATTCATTGCTTCTAAGTACCCACCATATTGAAGTAGCAACTGTAGACTCTCTGTTCCCTCTTTTTCCGCTGCCAAGTGTAGTGGAGTATTAAAATTGACATCTGCATGATTAACTGGTGCTCCAGCTGCAACCAAGTTTTTGAGCTTTTTTTTGTAAACGCCTTTTCGTTCAAGCAAATGATGTAGAGCAGTCTTACCTAATTCATCTTGAATAGAGAGATCAGGTTTTTTTGCCAAAATTAAATTAAGCTGTTCAAGACTGCCAAATTTTGCAGCTAACATAACCGTAGTCATTCCAGCAAAGGGGCCCGAACCTCTTAAATCTCTCCAGTCCTCACTTTTGCTTAATAATTCCCTCACAGCATTAGAATTTCGTCGCAATGCGACTAACCAATTCTGCCAATCAATGTTTATCCCTGAAAGGATTTCAGCCTGATTGGATTTTTCCGTCTCAGCACGAGAAATTGGGAGAATGTTTCCCCAACAACAAATAAATAAAATGGCAGTTAGAAGAAGTCTGTGGGGAGTCAATTTCTACCCTCAAAAATTTCAGTTGCGTGGTGGGGATGTTTTTGTTGGCTTATGTATATGATGGCTGATATTAAGCAAAATTCCAGTACAGACCATTGCCGTAATTAATGCGGATCCACCAGCACTGATGAAAGGTAGTGGCATACCTTTCGTGGGAAGCATTCCACAAACAACGAACAAGTTGATAATCACTTGTAGACTTAAAACTGAAGTGCAACCTGTAGCGAGATATTTGCCAAATTCATCTTGAGCATGCCAAGCAATCCAAAAACCCCTCCAGATGAAAATTCCAAAGAGTCCAACCAGTGCACACACCCAAAAAAAACCTAATTCTTCTGACAAGATTGCAAATATAAAATCAGTATGTGCATCTGGAAGGAAAAATAATTTCTGTCTGCTTTCTCCAAGTCCCCGACCAAACCAACCACCAGTCCCAATAGCTATAAATGACTGTATTATTTGAAAACCTGAATCTAGAGGATCTTCCCAGGGATCCAAAAATGCGAGAATCCTTCTCATGCGATAGGCCTGTGTCATTACCAGAGCTGTACCCAATGATGCCACTAAACTAATGCAAGTAATCAAGTGCCAAATCCGACATCCTCCAACGAAAAGCATCAGCAGCACTGTTGTTGAAAGCAATACCACTGTCCCAAAATCTGGCTGTAACAGAATCAAAAGCATGTAGAATCCGCTCACAAGCAGACACGGCCCGATGCCACGGCTAAAGGACTGGATCAATGGTCTTTTCCGCTCTAGATATGAAGCGAGGTAAACAACTAGTACGACCTTCAAAAATTCTGCTGGCTGAATTCCGAAACCAGCCATTCGCAACCAGCGCCTGCCACCTTTGACTTCATGTCCAATTCCTGGGATCAATACCATCACCATCATTACTAGCATAATTAGCATCATAAAAGGGAGCCAATCTCTCCATCTTTGGTACGGTGTTAGGGTTGCCAATGAAATGACTCCGAATCCCAAAATTACATGAACCAGATGTCTTTGAAGAAAATAGTAACTGTTGCTATAGCGTAATCCTGCATAAACCGCGCTTGTGCTGTAAATCATGATGGTGCCCCAAGCTAAAAGAAAAAGGAGTGCGCAGATCAGAATGGTATCAAAGTGAAACCTCCCGGTACGTTGCCAAAAGCTTGGGGTTTGAATCTCTGAAGAAAATACAATCATAATTCTTTTCTACCCTTTATCCCAAGTTTTTCCACAAGGCCGCATGGCCAAGGCCTTGCTTATATATAGATTTTGAAATTACTTGCTGCATTGGGTTTTATCAGCATTTAAGATTTCTAAATTTTTCATAAATACCCCCTTGTTCCCAAGTTCGAGAACCATGAAAATTAAGAAAAGTTTAATCTTAAAAATACTCCGTTCGGCAAGCTCTTGGATATCCACAAAAGAGATCAGAGAGGAATTGAAAGTCAGTAAAGATCAAGGCCCAAAAGTAAAATCACTTCTCAGGAAATTAGTGATCAAAAAGTTAATTCTGCAAAAGGGAAACCTTTTTGCTCATAGTGACCTGCAGGGTGGACATCATTGCAAAAAGAAAAAAAACACTGAAAATCCTAGACTTAGGAATTCCCAAAAGCCATCATTCAGAGAACACAAAATTTTTGAAGGTAGATTCATCGCAACCAATAAAGGCTTTGGTTTTGTCAATATTGGCAAGGCTAAGAGTGATGTGTTCATACCCCAGGGTGATCAGAATGGGGCTATGGATGGAGACTTGGTTGAGGTTCGAGCCTTCACAAAACCTGGTAAAAACCGCTCTCGAGGATACATCCAGAAAATACTTCAACGTTCAACCAGCAAAATGTTGGCAAGATTAGTTCGTGGGCAGCGTACTACTCTGGCGATTCCAATTAATCAGAGAAATGGAGTTCCCCCTTTAGTGATTCTTAGAGATGACGACCAATCAAATATCGAGTCAGGAGCTTTAGTTGAGGTAGAATTGCTTTCACAACTTGAGGGTGACAATGAACTTTATGCAAAGGTCCTACAACCTGTCAGCAAGGAAATTCGTGGAAATCTAGGCTTTAATCTAATCCTAACAGAAAATCAGATTCGATCTGAATTTCCAATTGAAGCCCAGGAAGAAGCCAAAGCTTTCTCTAATCGAGTAATTTATGATGCCTCTACATCTAGAGTTGACCAAAGAGATTTGGGATTTGTCACCATCGATGGCATAAAAGCACGGGACTTTGACGACGCCGTTTTTGCTAAATCAAACGAAGATGGTTCTTGGAAGGTATATGTAGCAATTGCAGACGTCGCGCACTACGTCCGACCAGGTAGCGCTATTGATCAAGAGGCATATCTGAGAGGAACAAGTGTTTATTTCCCAACTCACGCGATTCCGATGCTGCCAGAAAACCTTTCAAATAATCTTTGCAGTTTAAAGCCCGATGTCAACCGGCTTACCTTGACCTGCGAAATGCTAATCGATTCCGCTGGCTGGGTAAATAGTTACCGAATTTACGAAAGTATTATTAGAAGTCGAGCTCGTTTAATTTATAAAGATGTTGCTGATTTTCTGGACACCGGCCTAACTAAAACAATTAGAAATAAAGAGATTTTAGACAACCTGATAGTAATGAATGATGTTGCAAGGGCCCTTGAGGATAAGAGAACTAAAAGAGGTGCAATTAATTTTAATTTCGCTGATCAAAAAATTGAATTAGATGATCAAAATCAGATAGTTAGTATTTCAAAAGAATTCTCTTCTTCGTCAATGAAACTGATTGAACAGTTCATGCTTGAAGCTAATGAAATTGTAGCAAAACACTGCACAGGGAATCGGCTGCCAGCATTGTACAGAGTTCATAGTTCACCTGATCTCTCAAGGCTAGAACGATTAAAAATGGTTTTTCAACGTTTCAATATTCCAGTTCCCCCAAATTCACTAATTGATTCGGGTCAATTCAACAAAGTCTTAGAATCAATTGAAAAGCTAACAAACAAAAATCAACTACAGATTATTTTGTTAAGGAGTATGGCTTTAGCAACTTACGAGACCAATAATCAAGGACATTTTGGATTAGGTGCAAAACACTACTCCCATTTTACTTCACCGATCCGGCGATATCCAGATTTAGTCACTCACCGGGCCCTAAAACACGAACTTCACGCGAAACTAGGCATAAACCCCTTTCCAAACTCAAATACATCTGTGCTAATGGCTGAATATCTTTCTGAACAAGAAAGGAGAGCTGAGAAAGCTGAATTAGAGAGTGTTAGTTTATTGAAGGTCAACTTTATGGAAAAATTTATTGGCCAGATTATGGAAGGGAAAATTGTTTCTACTGAAAATAATGGATTCCGCGTTGAATTACTCCCATACCATATTGATTGGTATCTACCCATTGAAACACTGAAAGATGATGACTACATTTTTGATGAAATAAATTTGGTTCTTCAAGGCCGCAGGACAAAAAGACTTATTGAGACTGGAGATAGATTAGAACTTCGATTAACAAGGACTGACACACTTCATCGCCTAATGGAATTTGACATTGTAGGTTTCCCTCCGAAAATACTTACTTCAATGGATTGAAAATATGGACAAGCGAACCTATGTCCTATCAACACATCCAGGATGTATTGAAGCAAATTACGTTGAAAAGCGTGGAGCCGAAATTAATCTCTTAACCAGGCTGGATAGCCAATTTTTTTTACTCAAGGAAAATGGCACTGAAACTGAGGCGGCAATTCTTGAAAAGTTTGATAAAAATATCAATGACTACGTAGACTCTAATTCATTTAAGGATAATAGATTTGTTTTTTTGCTTCCCTCTGAAGAAGTCACATTTAGAACTTTAGTATTTCCGTTTCAGGACATTAGAAAGATCAAGCAAGTTCTCCCATTCGAACTTGGAAATGAAATTTTAGGTCATCTTGAAGATTATCATTACACGTACCAAATCAAACTAGCTGATTATGGCCAAGCAAAAGCACTTATTCAGTTGGTTTCCAAAGCAAAAAGGAACTTTCTGGTTGACTTCTGTACAAAGAAGGGCTGGGAAATTCAGGGAGTTTTAAGTTCTGCAAGTTTTCTTGCTGGATTACTTCCACATGATTGGAAAGTTGGCAAGTGTTTTCAGGTTTACGTAGGGGTTGATGAGTGCTTTGTTTCAGCGCTTTATGAGGGCGATCTGATGACGGTAAAGTCCTTCCCAAACCGTATTCTTGAAGTTGTTGAAAATCATTACAACCAAAGTGAAGAACAAAATGCTATTGCACTAAAAGAAAAACTCTCTGACAACACCGAAAATTTGAAACCTGTTAAGAATGAATTAGCTTGGCTATCCTCCCAGATTAACTTGTTTCTGAAAAGTAATATTGAAGATTATTCAACTGTTTCCATTTCTTTCCACGGTGTATTTGCAGGTTTGTTTGATTGGCAGAATCAGAAAGTCTTATTAAAAACAAAACAGGCTGATCAACAAATTTTAGAGGGAGCGGACTCACAAACTTCACTAAAACACTTTCAAAGTAGCAAAACTGTTGAATCAAAAGTAATAGATACTCAACAGTCTCTAAATGTAGTCGATAGTAAATTTCGAATACGAGGAACTAACGAGCCTTCGGATCGAAACCCCTGGGGTATTTTAGGTGATATGCCAAAGCGTTTCCCTAATTTTCTAGATCGGCATGCATTATCCCACTTTTCTCAGGGAACACCCATCCAGCGGTTTGCAAGACAAAATCGGCTTGGACTTGCTGCAATCATCTTACTTTCAATGATTTTTCTTGGGTCACTTGGTGGAAATATCTTTCTCCAAATTAAAATAAAGCAACAGCTGATCACTCATTTAGACCGCCAATTGCAACAACAGATTTTACAAATATTACCGAATTCTGCTCTTCAAGCAGAACAGGCAATCAGTCATTTAAAAAATTTAATAACAAAACGAAAGCAAGCACTGAATTTAAGCAGAAATTTTACAGATCGAGATTATGTTAGTTTAAAATTTTTAGAAAGCCTTACTAATTTGATGAAGCCAGATACAAAATCAATCTTGGAAAGAATAGAATTTTCTTCTGATAGATTCTCAATGAATGGAGCAATTGATAGTTATGAGAATTTACAAAAATTGAAGAGTAAATTACAAATCTTTCCAAAATTTAAAGAAAAAAGAATTATCGAGAGCAATCGAAAAAGTCAGGATGGTATACTTTATCGAATTACCATAGATCTCTAGTCACGAATAACATGTTTCTCAATTCAATAATTCATAACCAAAGAAGATAATTGCAGAAATTATCTTCGTAAGTCTAGCGAGAGAAAACGAGTATGTTTGAAGTTAGTCTAGAAAATGAATTCATTAACGAACTTTCCCAAGGAAGTCGGAGTTGGTTGGCCAAAGCTATAGGCGTGGTCATTCTAGCTGACGGCCAAGTGGACAATGAGGAATTAATTTCGCTGCGAGCTGCAATCAGTTTTCTTGAGGATGAGAGTGAAATTGTGGAATTAGTGACGGCTGTTAAATCAAGATCTAAACTTGAGTTGGGACGAATCGACGAGAGGATGGACAGGGCTGCCACAATATACTTTTACTTGGCTACTGTGATCACAATCAATGGTAGGGTGACTCGGGAGGAAGCAGATCTTTTCAAGAGTATTGCTGGTAGATTAGGCTTGCCGCCTGAATATGCAAAGTCAGTGCTTCAGTGGGCTTCGGACGTCATGAAACTTAATAAACAGCGTAATCAGCTTATCAAGGCGGCCAAAGAACTTCGTCCTCAATATTATTGATAGCTACTAGGGTAAGATCTGGGCACGAACGGTTGTGTGTTATATGGGTTTGTCGTGAATGTGTGTTTCGGTTGAGGTATAGCTTTCCCGCAGACATCTTACCGGCAAGACCGTTATCGATTTTCCTGGCACATGAAATTTTCAACTTTTTTTTAGGGAGGAGTTGAAAACCAAGATTAGCCTACGGTTAGCTATTTAGAATTTTATTCAGCATTCAAAAATTTTTTAGGTGCTAAAGTTGTAATTACTTTAGCATAATCGATTTCATTTTCACAAGGGTTTTGTGCAACTGCACAAGATTTTTTAGAATTTCGTGTTTATTTTTACGTCATTGCCTCATTGAGAATTGAATGGCAAGACATCATCTGCATTTTCGTAATCACTCCATTGCTCCCCACCAACAACTGAACGCGTGTGAACCTGCTGTGGTGGTAAGATCTCAATTTGTCGGCCCTTAGCCAAAAACTGATTGATTGCAGACTGAACTTCTTGTCTTTGAGATTCTTTTCGCTGCTGCTCTTCTATTAAATTATCTTCAAATTCCATTCTTTCATGAACACTTCGTGACATGTATCCCTTTCAGAAAGCAAAGTCGATTTATCGCCAGATCAACATTGAAATAAAAATTTATCCTTCTATTCACTTTCTGCAAGTGGACTGCCAGACATTGGATTGAATTATATTGAATAATTTCAGTTTTTTATAATTAAATAATATGCCTGCTCATTTAAAAAAATAATTTTCTTATTTTATCATGAATAGAGAATTGGTTTTTCTTATTGTTCAACAAGCAGAACCGATTTTAGTTTCCGACAATTAAGATATCCCAAAAAATCCTAGCCGCTTCAACAAATTCATCGTCCTCCAACTTTTCAAAAATTTCTTTTTCTGATGAATTTGAGATTCCTTGAACTAATTGAGGAAGAAACGGAGACTGCTGAGTGAATATCGCCTGGAAACTATAAAAATCTTTCAGGACAGCATAGGTGTCTGTCTGAATCAAAGGCTTTGCAGACCGAAAAAACTCTGCTAATAAAAGTTCTATCTCTGGCGTAAACGAATGCCCTTTCTTCAATTCACGAGTGGGAAATGGATGTGCTTTTAAACCAAGTAGAATCCAGGAAAACCAACCTTGAGCATGCTGTTGAATTAGTAAGTCCTGCCACTGGCAATAAGTTCGATAAAGTGATTTATCTGAACGGAGTTGTTTCTGATACCAAATACGATATTCTTCTTCAAGTTTTTGAATCTGAGCATTTCTGACATGATTCCAAGCCACCAAATATTGTTGTTCCACCCCCTCAAGCATTAATTTGAATTTTTGAGCAATCTCACTCTGAAACCAAGTAGGCTCAAGAGGTAAATTGGCAGTTGCATTCAGAGCACCCACTATGGGAGGTAGCAAATCAAGGAGTTGTTCCTCTACCATTTTAAGGGTAGTACCGTCGGTTTGTGCGGCTTGAGACTGGTTTCGAAGTAGTAACTCCCGCCAATCAAACATGAGTTTCTGCATCAGAAAAAATTCTTTGGAACTGCTGTAGACCAGCAAGAATTCCATCCATCGATTGAGGGACCTGCAACATTTCCAAAGTTGTTTCTGGTTGAAATCTCAAGGGGGAATTTGGCTCACTCAGCCATTCTACCAATGCATCATGTTTCATTCTTGTGGTGGGGAGTAGTTGTAATCTAAGTTTGTTTTGCTTGTATTCAATTGCTGGCACCCCAAAACGCTGCCCCCAGCAGCGTACTTGTGCTTCCTTGAAAAGATTTAAAACCGATTCAGGAATGGTCCCAAATCGGTTTTCAATACCTGCCCTAAGTTCCCACAATTGATCTATCTCTTGAATCGAAGACAAGTTTTTATAGAGTGCCAGTCGTTGACTAGTGCTTTTGATATAGTTTTCGGGGATTTTTTCCTCCAAAAAGTTTATCTGCACTTTCATTTCCTCAAGAGAAACAAGGGTAGCTTGCTCAATTCTTCTAACTGCCCGGTCAATCATTTGCGTGTAAAGTTCAAGCCCAACGCTTGCAATGTGGCCAGATTGTTCCGATCCAAGTAAATTTCCAGCACCTCTAAGTTCCAAGTCTCTGGAAGCGACCTTAAAGCCAGCCCCCAAATCATTGAGTTCCTGCAAAACCTTTAGTCTCTCCTGAGCCACGTTAGATAGTATCTTCTCCTGAGGAACGAGTAAATATGCATAAGCTTGTACATTACTCCGTCCCACTCTTCCACGCAGCTGATAAAGCTGAGACAGCCCAAATTGATCAGCGTTATTAATAATGATTGTATTTGCTCTTGGAATATCAAGGCCAGACTCAATGATTGTCGTAGCGACCAATACGTCATACTGCCCATCCATAAAGTCGAGCATCAAGCGTTCCAGTTGACTCTCTCCCATCTGTCCGTGACCTACACCAATACGAACATTGGGCAGGATATCTTTTAAATAATTACCATACTGAAATATTGACTCGACTCGATTATGTACAACATAAATCTGACCGCCTCGACGAATCTCTCTACTGACCGCTTCTTGAATAATATAGTCATTTGATTTCAGAAGTCTGGTCCGCACGGCCATTCGATCAGCTGGAGCCGTATTGATGATACTCAGATCCCTGATACCAGTCAGAGACATATGAAGAGTTCTGGGAATCGGTGTTGCAGACATGGTTAACACATCCACTTCAGCCCTAAACTGCTTGATTCTTTCCTTGTGCTTGACCCCAAAACGTTGTTCTTCATCCACAACCAACAACCCCAAATCTTTAAACTCTACATCCTTTGAAAGCAGTCGATGGGTACCAATTAAAATATCTACCATGCCTTTCCGAAGTCCCCGCAGTATCTCCTTCTGTTCACCTAGACTTCTAAATCGGCTAATTACCTCAACTTTAGCAGCCGAGGATTCGAATCTTTTTGAAAAAGAGACATGATGTTGTTGGGCTAAAATTGTAGTGGGAACCAATATAGCCACTTGCTTTCCGGCACAAATCGCCTTGAAAGTAGCTCTCATCGCAACTTCGGTCTTACCAAAGCCCACATCTCCGCAGATCAAGCGGTCCA
>AGAU01000136.1 GCA_000224765.2 SAR324 cluster bacterium JCVI-SC AAA005
TATTAACTTTTCTTATTTCATCTTTGCATTTAAGTTTCTTAAATATGGTTGGATCCTTGTCAGCTAAAGCACAGATTTCAACATTGTCTAATTTTGCCACTGCGTTTAAGTGTCGCAATCCTGCTTGACCTAAACCAACTATTGAGATTCCTTTCATTGCTTTACCTTAATCCATTGGCTAAATAATTTTTTTCTTGTATTATTATTCTTTGAATAGCCTGAAATGTTTTCTTTTATAATTTCCCATTGTCTCGATGCTTCTTCTATCAGGTTATTTTCATCTCTATTTTCTAATTTTTTGTCTT
>AGAU01000135.1 GCA_000224765.2 SAR324 cluster bacterium JCVI-SC AAA005
TGGTTGGATGAAAGGATATTAGGGAAATTAATATCAACAAACTCAGAAATCTATACTCTCAAAAGAAATCCTTTTCCAGAGTGGTTGCTTAATTACAATTTATCAGGGGGAGGGGTATTAATATATAGTGCAATTCACACAATTGACATGCTAAATTGGTTAATATCAGATAGATGCAAAAGGGTAGAAGCTAGGTTAGAAATGATCCAAGATACGAAAATCGAAAGATCGGCAATATGTAGGTTAGAGTTTGAAAATGGTGTTATTTCAAACTTAAATGTAGCTGTTGTAGAAGACAAGAACGTTATCAGATGGAAGACTACCTTTTATTACCAGAATGGAATTATAGAATTAACTGTAAAAAATGGTGTAAAAGTGTTTACAGAAGGTAAATCTTTTGAATACAAAACTTCAAACGAAATAAGTGATAATTATAATTTTGAAGAACAGATTGCTCAGGTTTTAAATTATACCAATAATAAATTAAGTCCAAACATAGGATTTGATGATGGTTTTCGGGCTCTAAAGATCTTACACAACTTGTACTTGTCACATGAACAATCTAATCCAATTGATTTAAATTCTTAAATGGAAAATTTAAAATTAGTTCTTGTTGGATTTGGAGTGCGCGGTAAGCAGTGGCTTAAAGCAGTCAGGAAAATTAAAAAAATTAAACTAGTTGGAATTGTCGAGAATGATATTAAGAAATTTAATGATTGCAAGAGTGCATTAAGAAAAGGTGAGCAATTTTTTAAAAGTCTACAATGCTTACGCACCATCGAATTTAATTGTATTATTTTAGCTACCCCACCAAATATTAATTTCAAGCAGATAAAACATATTCTTAATAAAAATATCGATATAATCTGTGAAAACATTAACTGAATCTTTTAAAAGTTCTTTAAAACTTAAGGAAATGGTTGATAATTCAAATTCATCGGTAATTGTGGGAATGAATTTTCGTTACTTAAATACTTCAAAAGAATATAAGTCTTTAATTGATTCTAAAAGATTTGGACCAATTGGATATGGTTGTTTTCGATATATTAGAAATAGAAATCCATATCGTGATGATCTGAATAAGTATCCAATTGGGATGACTCAACCAATGTTATTGGAGCAGACGATCCACCACATAGATCTTATGCGATATTGTTATCAATCTGAAATCCAGGATGTGACTGCTCAAACATGGCGCGTTCCTTGGAGTTCCTATGAGAATGATTGTTCAGTATCAATTTTGCTAAATTTTGAAAATTTCCATGTTA
>AGAU01000134.1 GCA_000224765.2 SAR324 cluster bacterium JCVI-SC AAA005
TTATCGTATCAAGGAAAGTAGTGGCTCTAAACAATTTGATTTGGTTGTTATGACGGGAATGAAGGCTATTAAGTTTCCGAGACTCCCTCAAGAATTGGTGAACAATCCACCCTATATTGTAACACTGCGTATTCAACCCTGAAAAGAAGTTGCTGGATTATACTACTACTCGTTCAACACTGTCTTTGGCAGCATTGGAGAACTGAACGAATTTTAGGATCTCAAATATTGTGTCTTTTTGAACATATTCTTGCACATTTACGAAATTTACTGCCTCCGTTTTTCTTCTTTCTTCAAAAACCATTGCAACAACTAATTCTTAATTCAACTAAGAGTTGAGAAACAACGGCTCGCAACAGACCACGACAGTAGAGAAAGAATTTAGTAGTTTTTTATCTTTGAGTAGGGGTGTGGGGGGTAACCCTTTCACTTTAAGAATAGCGCTCTTCCCCCTGCTCTCTTTCTCTAAAGCAATTTTTAAAACGCTCAAAAAGTTCGAGAAATAATCATGGAACCACTGGCGCCTTTACAGCAGCAAGCTATCGGGCTTCTGGCCACCGGTCAGAGTGTCGAGCATATCAGTAATTCCTTGGGTATTCACCGTAGTACACTCTGGAGGTGGCGACGGGAACCTCATTTCATTGCTGAATGGAATCGAATCCTTCATGAGACAAAGGAAATACAGGAGAGAGCTCTGCTCAGTCTTCAGCAGAATGCGATTAGTGCTTTGGGAGATTGCTTGAATAGTCAGAATGAAATGGTGAAGCTTCGAGCTTCTCTTACGATCCTAGATAAAGTGCAGAGCTTTCGAGTAGGCTCAGTGGAGTCTGATCAGATTTCGAGGAACCAAAGAGAAACCGAGCATCTTGAGAGACTCTTCAATCTCTCTTAATTGTGGAGAAAAGACTCCTTCAACCAATTCAGCGGAAAAGAAAACATCTTATTTTAAATAATTAAATTCTAAACCACATAGTTTCAAAATTTTTTAAAAAAGAAGTATAGAGATAATTTAAATTTCGAATGTTAATAGCTACTTCTTTCTGAGGAATAAACAATGAAACCAAAAGGCTATTGGGACGACTTCGAAAATCTTAAAAAGGAAATTTTTGGCGTAGCTAAAATTTTTGAAGATAGAATGCCAACAAAAGGTGAACTACAAGAAATAAATAAAGGAAATATATACACAGCCATTAAGAAACACGGAGGGATTGAAACTGTCGCAAAGAAATTGGGTCTTAAAAAAAAATTTAAAAGAACTTATCTTAAAAAGACAGTTTCAAAGTTACAGGAAAAATTCATTTAAAAATCACAGGATATACATGGTAAAAAGTATAATTATTCAAAAGTTTTTTATAAGAAAAAGATATAAAAGTAGAAATTATTTGCGGTAAACATGGTAGTTTTTTTTCTACACCAAATGACCATACTAACAAAACACACCCGAGTGGTTGTCCAAAATGCTCAAAAATATCGAGGGCGGAAAAAAGAAGGACCAAACTTGAGGATTTTATCCGCAAAGGAAATGAAAGATTTGGTGAGAAATATGATTATACTCATGTTGATATAATTAATGTTGATACGAAAGTCTTAATAAGATGTCCCAAGCACGGAATAATTGCAATGACTCCGTATTTTCATATTAACAAATCGTTAAACGGCTG
>AGAU01000133.1 GCA_000224765.2 SAR324 cluster bacterium JCVI-SC AAA005
CCCCCCCTTCAAGCGGATGGACGTGTTTTGGTGAGTCTCTGTAAAAACGATTTACCTGCGAGCGGCTTACTCTAGAAGTTTCTCCAAATGCAGTAGCAAATTACTGATGATGGATCACTTGACCGGATGGGTGATTAATCCGATAGGCTGATTCCAGTAGATACTATATAAATTCAGTTAATTAAACTTATCGTATTATACCATATTTGGGCTGAAACTTAAAGACGATCAGGCTGAAGTGAAGAGTAACTCTGAGAGGCTTCTGGGATGTGTTCGTGCAAGCTTTTGAATGCAAAACCTAGATGAGCGTCTACTTGTTCAGTTTTACTTGGGTTTAGTGTACCTGACTTCATGGGCTGCTTTTGATTCTATTGAGACAAGAGCACTCAGTAGCCCATACCTGCAGGCAAAGGAAGTCCATTGGTCTGACTTCGGAATTCACAGAAAAGATCGAGGAGAAAGTTTGGTAGGCCCAGTCTAAGGCGAGATGGCAGCTCATCTCAGCAGAAGCTTAGTAAGCTAATTAAAGGACGTGCTCTCCCAGAAGGGAATCAGACAAGTGTGTCACACGATTACAAAGGTTCTTTACTTTTTACATAAAGATGCCACGAAAAAAGAAAAAGAAGAAAATTGATAAAATAGCTCCCACTGGAAGGGTTATAACCCAGGACATCATGATCCCTCCAATAACTCTCAAATCTAGCGCACCTATTCCTCTCGCTAAACCAACTCCCATAACAGCACCAACTGCAATTTGTGTAGTGGAAACAGGAATCCCCGTACGTGAAGCAATTACAACTGTAGCGGCGGCAGCTAATTCAGCTGAAAATCCTCGTGTTGGAACAAGTTCGGTGATCTTGGTTCCAATTGTCAACATTACTCGATAACCAAGTGTAGATAGGCCTATAACAATTCCCAAACCTCCCACAAATAAAATCCAGATTGGCAAATCTGATTTTTGGACAACTTCTCCACCACTATCCACAATACTTATGACTGCTGCCATAGGTCCAATTCCATTTGCAACATCATTTGAACCATGAGCAAAAGCCATAGCACTTGCTGAAAAAACCATTAAAATACCAAAGATCTTCTCAACTTGTTTAAATTGCTCTCGAACACTTTCTCCAGAAGGAGCATCAATTTTATTTATCAAAAAGTAACTAATTATTGTTAAAATTAACGCTAAAATACCGGAAAAAATAAAACTTTGTGCAACACTTAAATCAATATCTAAATGCTTTAATCCTTTGAAAAGAGTAACTAACGCAATTACAAAACCTACAAGAAATACGTAATAAGGAGCGTATCTTTTGGCATTTATTAATGGTTTTTCTGTATCAAGAATCAGTTTCTGAATACTTATCATTAAAAAAAATGAAAGCGCTCCACCAACAATAGGTGAAACTAACCAGCTTAGTACGATTGTACCTATTTTAGGCCAATTCACTGCTTCTACCCCTATCCCTACTATAGCGAAACCGACTATAGCGCCAATTATGCTGTGCGTAGTAGAAACTGGCCAGCCCAACCAGCTTGCAACTGTCAACCAGATTGCCGCAGCAATCAATGCTGACAACATACCCCAGACTAGAATCTCAGGTTGGTCAATGACTGTTGTGGGATCAATAATTCCCTTGCGTATAGTTTTGGTAACATGTCCTCCAGCAAGAAAAGCTCCGGCGAACTCAAAAATAGCTGCAATTATGATAGCTTGTTTGACGCTTAATGCGCCTGATCCGACTGAGGTTCCCATTGCGTTCGCCACGTCGTTCGCACCGATTCCCCATGTCATGTAAAGCCCGAACATTACAGCAAGCACAATAAATATATATCCGTATTCAACTACCATTTTATATCTTGTTGTAAGAAGTAGAGATTTTTAATTTATTTCGACGCGATCGTAAGTCTTAATCTATTGCTTGTTTTTTTCGAAAAATCAGCGATATCACCTATTAATTCAAAGACTTTATACCAAAACATAACATCCACGGGGTACATATCTTTCTCTATTCCATATAACCTTTCTACAAGAGTATCTTCTAAACTATCAGCCTCAGTTTCTAAAAACGAGATATTGTCGATCATTTTAAACATTTTTTTTGATTCATTTAAACCAAATCCTGATTCAATCAAATATCCAAATTCATGGATAAGATCCCTAGTTAAAAAGCAAACTTGTTGGGATTTTTTCACAAAATCTATAACATCTACTTGGAGTCCTTTATTCAGTTTCATTTTTCTTTGCTCCAACAACACAACGATATCTTGAGAGACATCTGCAATACTATCCTGCATATCAAGTATTTCTAACAAATCCCTGCGATTAATAGGCATAAAGATATTTTGTGGGAGATGGTTTCGCATTTCATTTTTAATTGAGTCGGCTGCATCTTCTGCCTCAATTATCTGGTCTTTAATTTTTTCTAAATTCAAAAAATCTTCTAAGAATAAAAAATCGAAAAAATTTTCCAGTGGAGCAACACTTTCAACTACTTTATCCATGTGATTGTGTAATGCCTTAAAAGGTGATTTGGCGAAGATAGAACTGATGTTTACCATTTAATAATCCATGTATATTTTCCAATTTTTATCACTTTCTCTACTGATTTAAATTATTTTTAATATTAAATTACTAGAGATATAATAAATATTAGCTGTTTAAAGAGCTAGTATCCCAGATATTAGTTCTTGAGTTATGTGATATCTTAATTAAATACATAAACTACTTCAGAATTTATAAAAAGGTTCTAAAGTTAGCAAGAATTAAAATATAGTTTATAATATTACAATCTTTGAGTTAAATAATAATTCTTTGAGTTGGATAATAATTCTTTGAGTTGGATAATAATGTCAAGTAGCAAGTAACTCCTGAAGCTATCGGAACTTTTTTGGTTTGTTCAGCCGTTGAGAAGGAATTAGCAGGGGTGAGGGAGCGATAGCACTAAGGAACTAGAGGATAGCTGCCATGTGAGATATATCAACCCGTGTTGGCAGCTTGATCGGCATCATGATTCAGCAAAGAACTCATCGCCTCCTGAGCCTTGTTAGCGATACTCTGCTGAGCTGCTGGAATAAACTTGGCGTAACGCTTGGTCATCGGTGATCCAGGGGCATGCCCCAATTGATGGGCGACTTCAGCTAAGGTTGCACCATTTGATAACATCATTGAAGCAACTGTATCTCGCAGGCAGTAATTCTGTCGAAACTCTTTTGGGATACCCGCCAGATTCCTTAGTTGGCTAAATCTCTTCTTCAAACTGTCCAATCTGCATAATCCGCCATCGCTTGCTGGGAATACGTAAGAACTTTCCTGCAGTTCTGCTGAGCTATTATTTAGTAGTCCTCTTTGCTGCAATAGTACCTCACGAACCTTTTCATTCATCAGTTGAAGCAGTGTTTGGCCACTCTTCGTGTCCCGCTTGGTGTAGTTCCTTCGACCAAAATCAACATCCTTCCAGAGTAGCTTGAGGGCTTCTGAGGGCCTCGATCCTGTCCAGCCGATAAATTGATGCAAGTGGGCAAGCTGACGATCCGGATGAGATTCCCATACTTGCTGTAGGTTCTGAAACTGTTCCGGGGTTAACACTTCAATACGTTCGCTATTTGGATCTTGTTTTGGCAGTTCAATGGTCCAATCGAGTGCGGCACAATGGCGCTGACGAACTCCAAAGTTGATGATGCGACGTAGTAACTCAAGCACATTGCGGGTGGTGGCGATGCTGTGATTCTTGGCGACCTGCCTGCGTAACCGCTCGATATCAAGGGGGACTAGTTCCTGTGGCGTTTTGTTCCCAACGGGTTTACTCAAGTGGAGATCAAAGCGATTCTTGTCTGTGACCACACCTTTAAGTTGATTGCCTTTGCTCTCAAGGTACAGTTGCCACAGCCTCTCAATAGTAGACCGGGACTCTGCGTTTCGTTTGGCCTCTGCCTGGGCTTGTCGACGTTCGTTGTTGGTTAGCTCTTGACCGTTGATTCGGCGAGTGCGCTCTGCATTGGCCCTGGCTGGTGTCCAACCCTGAGCGCTTGTGCCAAGCTTCTCTTCATACTGCTTGCGATCACCTGGTTTGCGGTAGAAGATGCTGAGAATCCGCTCTCCCTTTCGCTCAACATAGAAGACGCCTCTGTAGCCTGTAGAATTACGTTTTGCTGATGCCATCCAATGACTCCTAGTCCCATCGGGTTTGATTCTGCCCAGCCACCTGCCCAGCCAAGAGGTGAGAAAGTCTGGGGTTGTCTTGTCCACTTTTGGGATAGAAGTATAATTGAATTAGTAAATGAAATCAAGCTGATTTA
>AGAU01000132.1 GCA_000224765.2 SAR324 cluster bacterium JCVI-SC AAA005
TGTCGATTAAAACATTATTTGATTCAGTTGCTTCATAAAATGAAGTATTACAGTGAATCAAAATGATATTGAAATTTTATTTGAGCCTACTCCTTCATAATTTAAACAACGCTTAAACTCTAACGCCTTCTCTTTAGCACCAAATGAGATTCTTATCTCAAAGTAACAGACCCATAAGTCTCCTGTGAGAGAACGTGACTAAGTAACGTTTATAGGAAAATCCAACTTCATCATAAGAATCTATTGGCTGAGCCAAGTATCGGAGCAGTTTCTCAAACATCATTTAACAGTCTAATCTGATTCTTCATTCCACACTAAATTCTACTTATATCTTCTGAGGAGTGCGGTTCTGCGGACCGCAGTAAGTGTAGCACTCAGTGCTATTGCAAGTTTTTTTCAGGCACTTTCCAGGAGATACTACGAGATAGTATCACATAAATTTTTTCCCAAAAAATTCTGAAAAATAATATTTTTAGGAAGAATTTGGTTCTACTAATCCACATGAAAGCTCTTTCCATGAAACTTTACTGGGTGGATCGTCGAGATCTTGCCAAAAATTGACTACTCCAATCACTGATTTCAGATCAAGATCCTAAGCCTAGTTCTCAGCGGAAGCAATCGCGCATAGTGCTACTGTAACTTCTCTGTTGGTACTCTTATTCGGAATAGGATAGCAGACAGAGTTTCAAAATCAGCTCAGCTAAAATCTAGCTCGTATTTCTCAGGACGGCAATGAGTCAATCCAGTTATACATAGAATAGTACTCAGAGATAGAACTAAGTAGTACGGCTATTTTGAGATGTTCTGTGGTCAGTGGTCGGTAGGGATGTCCAACAACTCGAAGGGGTTTCGTTTGTGGCATCGGCAGGCGAGCACCCGATTGGTGGGCAAGCTGCAGTTCGGTCAGGCACCTCTCCGGGGTGCCCCCATTAGCATGTCAAAGACCTCATCCGTGCAGCCGAATCTTGCGCTGTCTGACGATCTCGTCATTAGCAGAAGTTTGATGCTTCTGCTGGCGCAGTTGAGCTTGCTGATCTTTCAATTGAGTCCAGCCATCGCGTAAATTCTGAGCGACTGTCAGGACTTCATCAACTATCGCAGCATCTTTTTTCAGGTTTGCTTCGATAACTCGGCCAATCATGAACACGTATAGGTTGCGCAGATTCTGCGCAACATTATTGCCTTCCTCAACTCGAAGGGTAACCAGTAGCTCGTTGACGATATCACGGCTACGTGTCAGGTAGTGATGTGCTCCTTCGTAATCTTTTTCGACAATTTTGCGCTGTCCCTTCCGTAAAAAGCGGGACAGTCCATCGTATAACAAAATAATCAGCGACAACTGATCCGAAGTCTGGATCTTTGTCTGATTGTAATTCTTGTACGGCAACTGGGCCATGCTTTCCTCTAGAAGACTTAGTTTTTAGAAACAATGATCGGAAGAAAATTTCACTATTTCTTTTATCGGTCTCTCTAGAGAAAAACTTTAGTACTCCTTCATAAGAAAGGTGGATTTTTTACTTCAACCTCTTAAATTGATTCTCCGCTCACCCGCTTGCGCTGGATTAGTTGGCTGTGGCCTTGGACTTCCTCCTAGTGCTGCCGCAGCGCGCGGTGCTGTTCTCGGCTGTGTTCCCATACTCGGCTGTGGCGTGGCAGCAGCAGGCTGAACTCCGGCGCTCTTCTTGCCAATGGCAACCCAAGCTTCACGTAATTCCATCAATAGTTTGCGGACAAGCAACGCAGGCTCAGGATTCTTGCTCATATTTGATTCAATCAACTGCCCGAACATGTAGCTATAGAGCGAACGCAGATTTTTAGCGACCTCACCACCTTTGTCCATGTTGAGCGAGGCCATCAACTCTGCGACAATGTTTTTACTCTTAACTAGGTGAGTGTGAGTCTTTTCCACATTACCCAGACGCATCTGCTCCACGCCGAAGGTAATATTCTTGATCGCCCCATCGTAAAGCATCACGATCAGCTTATTCTGGTCCATCGTATTGACCGAAGCCCGCTTGTAGGCGTTCTGATACTTCCCGTACGCACTCATGACTTTCCTTGGGTTGATACGTTCACAAACCTGCTCTACTACTACTCTTTCTTTTCCCCACCTTTGCTGCCGTTGAGAGCAGACAACTGCTGTGTGAGATAGCTCTGCTGGGCCTTCAGACGGCCCATCGTGTTATCCAATTTGGCAAACTTGATCTGCAGGGACTCTTGCTTATTACTAATTCGTTCGTTGAGCGTTTTGATCTGCTTATCATAAGATTGGAGCTGCTCGCTCAAGTCATTCGTTACTTGCTTTAGGTCTCCTCCAGCCGGATCAGTGATTCGTCGTAGAATATCCTTCAACTGCACTGCAATGCCCTTGGTTACCACTACGTTCGCTTCTGGCTCTCCGGCTTGGACCTGATCTTCGGGGAGGGTAACAAAGAGCCTCAAGCCCTCAGCTTCGCTTTCATCTGCTCCAACCAGCAACTGTCCTCGACCCGCTGCTTCAACACCATCGATGGTACCAACCACATCTTCTCCAGTTTTGGCATCGTACATCCCTAATCCCAGCCCAGAGAGACTCTTTTCCTCACCTGCCTCAATCTCCAGAGTTGACTTGGAGCCATAGATGTCAGAGATAAACTGCAAACCTTCTTCTTTGACTTCCACTCGGATACTACGCGTTCCTAATACTCGGTCTTGGCGGAGTTGCGATTGGATCTCGCGAGCTAGTGAAGCTGGTGTGTAAGTGCCCTCGCGCATTTCAATGAGTTCTGAACGCTTGTTGCCACTCGAAAGATAGAAGGCATTGTTGCTAGAGTTGATCAGAACTGTGCTCGGTAGCGAGCCTCCTGTTAAAGTCCCTCTAGTTGCCACCTTGCTGACTTCGACATCATACCCTTCCGGATTTATCTGTGTCTTATCAGTCAAGCCTACAAACGCTACGCCTGGCGCATCAGAATCACCATTGCTGCGAAAAACATTGGCTACCAGCTCAAAGTTTTCTGCAATTTTCTCACTCAGTTTGTTCTCATCAACAGACATGACACCTTTGTCATTGATGCGAATTCCTAGAGCGAAGAGCATGTTGTCTGTCTGTGGCAAACCAGGCACTGAACCAATAGTTGTTGTTGCAATTTCACTGGTCATCTGGGCTACGTTTCGATCGCTCAATAAGGGAGCTGCCGTTTGTGTCGCAGCATCGTATTTGGTCACTTCCGTTGCAGTAGCATTAAATGTGTTGTAAGCATCGACAAAATTGATAATGCTCTCGTGAGCCACCTCTGTGTTATCGGATACTGAAATCGTGATCGGTTCTTCACTAGAATCTAAGATTTCCATCCGAAGTCCTGGAACCAGGTCCTCAACCATATTATTGTCCCGCCGAATCTCCAGGCCTCCACCTTCCCGAGTTGCTCCAAGCCGTAACACCAAGTCCTTAGCTTCTCGAACCGTTGCTGTCGTAGCACTGATCTCAAATTTATCACCTGCGAGTAACTCTCCTTCTCCGAGCATCAAAGACAATCCTGAATCGAAGGGAATTGCATCACCCGGCTGATAGTTGAGTCCAAAGTCGAGCTTACCCTCATTGCCCTTATCGTCTTCCCACTTCACCTCCAACTCTGTCGTCACCCCGACATTCCCTCGATCTGTAACAGTGAATGTATAGTTCTTATTTTCACCAGACATGTAGTCGCCGCTGATTGCGATCGGTGCAGTACTGAAGACTTCATTACTTTGGATGCCATCATCCAGGGAACCATAGCGACTTCTTGGCTTGCCTCCACTCTCTTCAAGAGCTTCTTCTAATTCGTCTTCGTCAAATTCATAGGGCTCAAATTTGAGGAATTCGTCAACTTTGCCTGAGCTTACCTTGCTGTTGCTTTCACTCTCTTTTTCTTGCCACCAGAAATTAACCGCTTCAGGATCACTCTTTGGCTCTACTTGAATGGTTGCAGTGTCACCATCTGAGACCAAGCCTGCTGGAACTTTGATCGAGAGCCCGTTACCAATTGAGAGAACTCCATCTCCCTTACCACCACCAAATTCCAAGTTGAATAGTTCTTCTCCATCTTTGGCGTCATAGGCTGTTGCTGATTCCGAAGATCCCTCGCCACCAGTACTAAAGTACGGCTCAGAGACCCGCAATTTCCCGTTCATCCCACTTTCAGTAAATTCATAGTGTAGATAAAGCGGTTGTGCACCACCTACCTGACCAGAACCTTCGATACGGAAGATAACCGTGTCTTCTTCTTCTCCTGTGTATTCTCCGAAGACATACATCCCACTACCTTCAGCTCTTGACTGCCAGTCTGTTGGAGGGTCAACTTTTGCCGCGCGCTCTCCTTCATCTAACCACCACATTGCTGGAGATTTTTCTGTATGGGCCTTGATCTGAAGAGAGTCGCCACTGACCACCTCACCTTGGCTCAGTCGCAAGCTCAGCCCATCTGCGAGTTCCAGTGCATCCCCAGCTCGATAATTAAATTTATTGATGCGAAACTCTCCAGTCCTACCGAGCTCATCTTCCCATGCCAGTACTACATCATTCTCACCTGGTATGACTCCAGCCTGAATGACCTGTATCGTAAAAGTGTTGTCTTCTGTTCCAGTATAATTACCTGTGACTTCCGTAATCGGTGTTGAACTCATCAGATTTTCGCCAAGAGCCGCGTCTTCTAGTGTGCGGCGACGCATCACTCCATCCCATTCAGCCTCCTCATCATACTTGTTGCTAAAATCCAGAATCGGAACATTTTCTTCGCTGCTTTCGAGCTTCACTTCGATCTGAATCGCTCCTCCGGCTCCCTTTCGCTCACTAGTTAGCAGCAACCGGAAGGGCTTATCTCCGTAAGTTTCTGCTACAAAAGCTTCCACTTCAGCTCCTGAGTCGTTGATCGCGTCACGAATACCTTCTAAAGTGTTGTTTTCTTCGGTGACATTGATGAATATCGGTGTGTCTCCATCTTCTTCGCCAACTTGAATCTTGATCACACCTGTCCCAAAGACTGCATCTTTGCTTTTAAATCCTGGTGAATTCAGTTGATGTGCAGTGGCAATTGAGTCAATAGAAATGGTTGTCTTGCCTGGATCTGCGGAAGCTCCTCCAGTAACTGTCACGATGTCTGGCTTGCTGGAAGTAATTTTCTTGGCCTCCCAAATGTCTTTTCGGTCCAGAGAATCAACAGTATCTTTGAGCTTGTTGATTTCTGTTTGCAGCGCAGCCCAAGCATCCACTTGTTGGAGTTTTTCTTCCTTGCGTTGCTCTACTGGCTGTAGCCGACGTTTTTCAATCTTGATGAAGCGGTCAATGATTTCAGAGGTGTTGAGCTTTGAGCCCAATCCCATGACCGCATTCGGGTTCATCTCTGCCAAGAGACCTCCCTAATCTGTATGGGTGAGGGTGTCAGTAGCCACTGGCTCTGACAGGTGTCGCATCGTGCGACTGATTGTGGGCTCATTCGACACTCACTGTCAACTACTCTTGTATAGGTGAATTCTCACCGGCTTAGTTCAAAAACGTTGTTTCTGCATCAGGCTCGCTCCAACAAGGTCAAAACCGACTGCGGTACCTGGTTGGCTTGAGCCAGCATTGCTGTACCAGAAGACATCAAGATCTGGTTACGTACCAGACTACTCATCTCTTCAGCCATATCGGCATCAGCCAATGTAGACTCTGCAGAAACAAGGTTTTCTCGGGTCACTCGCAAACTGCTTAGGTTTGATTCCAAAGCATTTTTCTGGAAAGAACCTAGATCTCCTCGCAAACTAGAAATCTCACTAACTGCGACGTCGATTAGTTTCAAGGCATCTTGAGCTGAATCAACATCCAAAACCTCAATATCATTCAAGCTACGGAATTGGCTATCATTGTCGATATTCCGCGCCAGCTTGGTTGGACTAATGCTCTGGATAGAGATCTTCCGTTGTTGCCCCTCACTGGGTCCGACCTGGAATGCCAAAGATCGTTGAGAGACATGCACGTAGCCATCGATATCCTCTCCAACCATCGCACTACGCTCCATCTGGCGTAGCAGAGTTCCGGCAATTTTGTTTTCACGGCGGTTGAAGACTTCATAAATAATGTCATCAGGTTCCCCACCATAACGAACTGTCACGCCTTCTCCAACTGTGCCAGGAGCTGCACTCAATAATTGTCCGCGTCCAACAGCCGGCTCTCCACCATCAAATTCAGGGTTGCCTCCAATCGTTCCTTCAACGTCGCGTCCAGGGATAGCAGTTACCGCCTTATTGGCTGGTGTATCCATATTGAAGAAATCGTCAACCTCTGTGGTGACTGTAAAGGTTGGCTCGCTACCGTACTCTCGGTGACGAATAACAATCACTTCTTCATTAGCTAATTTGTTGAACTCGCTAAGAATTTCCTCACTGGGATACTGCTCAAGCTTGTTCAAGACATCTTCCAAGTTGTTGAAGTCAGAAAGGGTCTCACCCAATGTATCCAATGGTTTGTAGACCATGACTTCGAGATTCAGACCGGCCTGGTCAATCTGGCGTTGCATTTCGTTGGCAACAAGTTGCTGTAGAGCTAGTTCTGTCTTTTCCTTAAATCCAGGCTCTTTGCTTGTATTTGCAGCCTGGAGCAAGCGCTCAACATCTCGATAGAGATCCAAGTTGTCTCGAACATTGACTTCTACAGTTCGACCGCCTTCACTGATGACGAAAGATTTGTAGATGTCTTCCATAGCCAAGGTGTTTTCTGCTACCGCCATTGACCGAGTCGCAGGCTGAGTAATATTGATCTTGTAGCCTTCAGCTGGAGAAGCTTTTGTGAATTCCTTAGCTTCCACGAAGTCCATTCCATCACCTACAGCAACTCCACTGACGGAATTGCTACCATCTAACAAGGTACGGGTTCCAAACTGAGTATTTTTGGCAATGTTGCTCAAGGTCACCAAGAGGTTTTCAATTTCACCCTGGTTGGCCTGCAACATCTTTGCATCGTTGGTTGCTTCGTTTGCGGAATGTACTGCAAGTTGACGGAGATTAATGAGAATAGAGCTAACTTCACTCAGAGCACCTTCGGTGGTCTGAATCATAGAGATGGAAGTTTCGGAATTTCGAATCGATTGTTCCAGGCCAGTAATTTGCGCCTTCATCTGCTCTGAAATCACTAGTTCTGCTGGGCCGTCAGCTGCTCTATTCAATCGACGCCCTGAGGAGAGACGCTCTAGATTGCCGCTGAGTTCTTTCTCGGTGTGATTCAGATGGCGCAAGGCGTTTAGTGCTGCGACGTTTGAATTGACCCGAAGTGCCATTGAGATTCCTGACTCAAAAGGGGAACGACGAAAACGAAATCCATTTGCGATTATTATCGACGCCGGAGAAAATTTCTTTAGCGTTTTTTGGCTCGGCGCTTCCAATGCACTGAATGCCTGATGAACATATCGACCAGTACTTAGATTTCTTTAGTCTTTTTTTTCTTCTCTCAGATTCTTTTGTTTCCCAGAAGATGCTACCTATCGAATTGTCTCAGCTACAGAACGCCTTGCTCACCTGGTTTGCAGAGCACCAGCGAGATCTCCCTTGGCGAAAAAACTACAAAGCCTACGGGGTCTGGATCTCTGAGATGATGCTGCAGCAAACTCGTGTGGCAACCGTCCTTGACTACTATGACCGCTGGATGAGTGCTCTACCGAGTATCCCATCTGTAGCCACGGCAGAGGAAGGTACGATTTTCAAACTCTGGGAGGGCCTTGGTTACTACGCACGGGCTCGCAACATTCATCGGGCAGCTAAACAAATCTGTGAACAGCACGCCGGTGAATTTCCCAACGACTATGAAGCTATTCGGCAGCTTCCTGGGATTGGACCCTACACCGCTGGAGCGATTACAAGCATTGCTTTCGAGCAAGATCGTCCAATTGTTGATGGCAACGTGATCCGTGTACTTTGTCGGTTGCTCAACCTAGATGCTGATCCAAAAGCTGGCTCCACCCAAAAAAAACTTTGGCAAGTGGCTACTGATTGGCTCCCAAAAGGACGTGCCCGCAACTTCAACCAAGGACTAATGGAGTTGGGAGCAACAGTATGTTACATACAGCAACCGAGTTGTTTGCTCTGTCCGATACAGCCTCACTGCCAAGCATATATTCACCAGACCACGGCAAAGATTCCTCGCCGTGTTCAACGAAAAGCACCTACCCCTGTAACAAAAGCTGTGCTGGTACTCGTGTGCGAGAATAAAGTACTACTGCGACGTCCAGAACAAGGTTTGATGCAAGGTCTTTGGGCATTTCCAGAAACTCTTGTGAATGAAGAAGAGCCCTTGGTAGAGTTGCAGGCCGAATGGCAGCGCCGTAATCGGCCCAACTTCCAACTACAAACAAATTGGCCTACCTTGACTCATGTCTACACAACTTTTCTAGCGACCCTGCATCCTTTTTATTGTACGCTGACATCCATTCAGGATGATTTTACTTTGGAGGCAGAAGAACAGTGGCATCCTCTGCCAAGTCTTCAAAAACTCGCCATGGCAAAAGCACACGGACGGCTACGTCAAAGCCTACTGAATCAAAATGATTAGGACTCCTCATGACATTTTTAGAGTTGCATCAGCATCTGGAAGAGAGAGGATTTCGGCTACGCTGGGAACATGGTAGCCAACGTACCTATTATAAGGTGAGAGCAAAGTGGCTCATTCGTTTAGACTACCGACCCAAACAAAGTGTCCCACAGGGTATTAAAAAATATTTGTTAGATCTGCTGATTCGAGAAAACCATGCTTGATCTTCCCTACAGTCTGATCATCGAAGCTACTGAAGATCCAATCATCTTTGGATTTTTCTCAGAGGAACTCTCCGGATTCACGGGAGTAGGGCACTCAATTGAAGACTGCCTGTATAAGGCACGATGGGGAATGCAGAATCACGTTGCCCTATTGCGTGACCAAGGACTACCCGTTCCTCCTGAAAACCCAGACCCTCAGGTGTTGATTCGCAATGAAACACCACAACTGCTGGCCTAACTGAGTCACTTTTAAAACAACGACAGATGGCACAACTAACACGTTTCTTTCGAAAACCGACGCTGACCAGCCTCTCAAAAACCTGCGGCTGAGCGGCCAAGCTCAACCCGGTCGGGTTGAAAAATCTACTCTCTTCCCTGCCGCAGCAAGCTGATCCAAATCTGCTAGTTGGTTTTGACACTAGTGATGACGCTGGGGTCTATCAACTTAATGATACCCAGGCGCTGGTCACCACAGCAGACTTTATCACGCCACCCGCCGATGATCCCCGACTCTTTGGTCAGATTGCTGCGGCCAACGCCCTTAGCGACGTGTATGCGATGGGAGGACGGCCGCTCACGTGCTTGAACCTACTAGCTTTCCCAGCCAACAAACTGGGACAAGAGGTCCTACACGGCATTATTGCAGGAGCTGCAGGGAAAATTTTGGAAGCTGGAGCTGTGTTAGTAGGGGGACACAGCATCGAAGATGAAGAGCCCAAGTTTGGCTTGGCGGTTACTGGGATGGTTCATCCCCAAAAAATCTGGAGGAACAACGGAGCACGAGTCGGCGATGCACTCTTACTAACCAAGTCCTTAGGTAGTGGGGTTTTACTGAATGCCAATCTGAAGGGCTGGGTCAGTCAGGAAGCAATCGAAGAGTGTTTCCTGCAGTTAGCGACACTCAATCAAGTGGCTGCCGAGACACTACAAGCTTTCAACGTCCATGCAGCAACAGACATCACTGGATTCGGACTGGCTGGTCATGCATTGGAGATCGCTCAAGGCTCTGAGGTGACAATCGAAATCGAGACTAAAAAATTGCCTTGGCTACCAGAAGCAGCAGCTATGTATGAACGGGGAGTAACCACAGGAACTAACCAGGCTAATCGCAAACTGGTGGTGGATGATGTTGAATTTCCAGCTCAGCAGGTGATACAGGAACTACTGGTTGACCCACAGACCAGTGGAGGTTTATTGGTGAGTGTACCCGCCGAAGAAGCAGAAGCAGCTCTGAGCAAGCTCCACAAAGCTGGAGTGCCAAACGCCTGTTTGGTCGGGCAAGTAATCCCTAGAGGTGACAAGGGAATTCGATTTTTCTAATTGAAGCAATATCTCATCTGAAGCCAAAGTATTCATCAAACAACACAATTTACGTTTTTCACGAACAACAAGTAAGCCTTCATCTAAAGAGCCCACAATGAAAATCATGCTGAAGCCCTTCGCAATGTTGCGAGAATCTTTACCACTCGAAGCGAAAAATCAAGAATTAGACGCTGGAAGTACTGTCGCTGATCTGCTTGCAAAATTACAGAATAACCACCCTGCGCTGAAACCGGTGCTCCAGTGCACAAGAGTCGCTTACCAAGACACATATTTGGTTGCTGATGAAGTCTTGGAGGAAGGAGGAGAGTACGCTCTAATTCCGCCGGTGAGTGGCGGTTGAGAGGTGGAGGAAGGTGCCGATTTTGTCGACGGCACCTGAAAGATGATCAGCGCTTAGAGAATTGATAGCTTTTGCGAGCTCCAGGTCGTCCGTATTTTTTACGTTCTACCGCCCGAGCATCGCGTGTTAGGAAGCCTTCTTTCTTCAATTGAGGGCGCAGTTCTTCATTTGCTTCCAGTAGGGCGCGTGAAATACCATGCTTGATAGCACCAGCTTGCCCTGACAGACCACCGCCACTAACGTTAATGAAAATATCGAACTGATCACCGTTTTCAGTCAGTTCCAGAGGCTGCCGAACCACCATTTGTAGAGTGCTTCGACCGAAGTACTGAGTGAGGGGAACTTTGTTGACTAGAATGTTGCCTGTACCCGGTCGCAGATAGACACGAGCAATGGAAGATTTTCGACGGCCGGTACCGTAGTATTGCACGATTGCGTTCATAAATGACTCAAATTTCTAACGGTTTGGGTTGCTGAGCCAGATGGGGATGGGCCGATCCTGCATAAACCTTGAGACGGCGCAACATACCACGGTTGAGGGCGTTCTTGGCCATCATTCCCTTGACAGCTCGCTCAATCAAGGTTTCTGGCTTTCGGGCTTGTAATTCTTCGAAACGCGCAGACTTGATTCCACCTGGATAGCCTGTGTGGTGATAGTACATCTTCTTCATACTTTTCTGACCGGTCACCTGAATTTTTTCTGCGTTGACCACGATCACAAAATCCCCCACATCACTGTGTGGGGCGAACACGGCTTTGTGCTTGCCACGCAATGCACGGGCAATCTGTGTAGCTACTCGTCCCAGGGTTTTTCCATCGGCGTCTACGATCCACCAATTGCGTGGATGTTTGTCACCGGCTACGTCTTCTTTGCGTACGAATGGAGTCCTCATAACTTTCATCTCAAACGGAAACAGCGGCTTCCCGCAGTTCCCTCAGGAGAGCCAGAATATTTGGTAAACTTGGAATCATATGGAAGCTTGGCTGCGAATGCAAGGATTTTTGTATCAAGCAGCCGTATTTTGCAGCATTTCCGCTCCGATTACTACGTTACGTCCAGCTTCCTTACCTTGGTAAAGGCATTCATCTGCTCGCTTGAGCAAAATATCTACGTTCTCAGCATCGAAAGGATAGGTGGCAACCCCAAAAGTTGCAGTCAAGTTGCCTGACGGTTGCTGTTCCTGGTAGGGGATCTCTTCTTCCTCCACTGCCTGGCGCAATTTTTCAGCAATCTTGAAGGCTGCCGGTTTATCGCATTTTGGCAGTAACACAACAAATTCTTCACCACCGAAGCGAGCCGCTAGGTCACCACGCCGCACACTGCGTTTGAGGATTGCCGCAATCGAAGCCAACACAACGTCTCCCATCTGGTGTCCGTGGGTGTCGTTATAGTGTTTGAAGTTGTCGACATCAGTGATAATCAACGAGAAGGGCTGACGTTCCTCCGGATACAGCGTGACCAGCGCGTCCAGGAACTCGTCCATACGCCGTCGATTGGCCAGGTTGGTCAGCCGGTCGGTATCGGCTGCATGCTCCACCTGCTCCAGTTCCCGTTGTCGATAATAAACTACCTTGAAAGCAGAAAGCTTGTGCCGTAGATCGAAAGTCGAGTATGGGCGACCAAGAAAATCGCCAACACCCATTTGAGCGAGCTTCTCGCGATTGCTTTCATCGTTGCACCACTCACTGACCGCAAAAACAGGGCAATTGTGCAAACCCACCGACTCACCGAGGGCTTCGAGTAACTCCTGTTCATCATGGTAGTCATGGTCATAAAGCGGGTCAAGAATGATCAGATCAAAGCGCCGCTCAGCTGGAGTCTCAATGAATTCCTTGGGACTGGCGTATTCGACGATCTTCATTTCTTTCCAGAGTGTGCTCAGGGTACCTCGGATTACTCGTCGCTCCCGGCTATCGATATCTACAATCGCAATGCAAGGTGGCGTAGCATTCCCTTGAGGACGAGCATTCCGTCGTAATTTGGCTTGGGCTTCCGTAATCCGCAGTTTTTCCGCAAGAATACTGGCAAAGCTGAGGTAAATTGCCGGAATGTGACTCATCTCTTCGGCTACACGAAACACCTCGTTTGGAAACGCAAGCACACGGGAGTCGACCTCGGCAGTGACGGTCATGGTGCGAGCTTCTGGCGAGAGAATTGCCTGCTCTCCAACTACATCTCCAGGCGACTCCAAGCGAGAAATGAACTCTCCTTGCGAGGTCACCATTAGTGAACCGTGGAGCAGGATGTACATTTCGGGAGGATTCTTATCGCCCTCATGCACCAACTGCTCATCCTGAGTCAACATCACGAGCTGTGACAGGCGCAGCATTTCCAGCAGCAGGTTCATCGGAATCTTGCGGAAGTAGCGACGAGCTTTGATCGCCTCGGCGAATAGGTACAGTTCCGTATGCTCTTCCTGGCGCAACATTGGTATGCGGTTCATGCGATACTCAAGAATCTGGGAACAGGTCGTATATAGAAAGATGAAAAAAATGAAAAAACATGCCACGATTCCCAATTAATCGCAAACCCTTGGAGACAAATCATGCTTTCAATAGCTGGATTGCTGATTGCCCCAGGATTGATGTGGGGATGGTTATTCTATCGTCTACACCGTTACCAGCGGGCCAGTCTAAGACGATTAGCAGCGCTATTTGTCGGTGGAATGCTCTGTGGACTGATTGCCCTGTTGCTCAACCACAGTGTTGAAAAGTACACACTTTTTTGGCCCGGAGCCCAGGAAACCTTCCCCTGGATGGACCAAGACTGGCCACTCTATAAAGCTGGTTTCTGGATGCTAGTGGGATTCAACGAGGAGACTGCCAAGCTACTTGTACTGTTGTTGCTCAGCTTTCCCACCAGGCATCTGCGTGAGCCCTTTGACGGTATCCTGCACGGTGCGGTAGTCGCGCTAGGTTTTGCGACGTTAGAAAATGGCTTCTATCTTCAGCAGTATGGAGTAGGCGTTGTCGCCACTCGGGCTGTGATCACTCTTCCAGCTCACGCTTTCATGAGTGTGCCTCTGGGTTACTTTGTTGCCAAGGCCCGCCTCAATCAACTTCAGGGAGCGGATGCCGCAGCCGTCACTCGCTTATTGTTGGGAGGTTGGCTGATCGCTGCTGTGCTCCACGGGACTTATGACCTCCTGCTATCTTTCGGCTTCTCCAAGTGGGCCTACGCACAGATTGCGCTGATGGGACTTTTCAGTCTATGGCTGGGGGTAAGCAACTGGCGTTACTCTGCATACTTGCCAAGTCTGCACAAGTCTCAGCCGAGCAATCGCTGGTTAGCTTTCCTGCTAGGAAGTCGTTCTTGATGAAGTGGGGGCCTTGGGTGGCCAGGGAATGAAAGCACTAGTTCGCTCAATATAATCCTGGTATTCCGGCTTGGCGTCAACCAGCGTACGTTCCAGGAGCCGTACTCCTGAAACCTGGACAATCAGTCCAGTCATCAACAAAGGACCAATCATTGGCCAATAACTCCCACTGGCCACACTGAACAATCCATAACCCCACCAGACCGCAGCATCGCCAAAGTAATTCGGATGACGCGTATACTTCCAAAATCCCTGGTCCAGCACTTTGCCTTTGTTGGCAGGATTAGCCTTGAATTGTGCCAACTGCCAGTCACCTCCAGCCTCAAAAGCAAAGCCAACTCCCCAGCAAAAGAGTGCCAACGCATCAAACAATCCGAAAGGATTTTCTTCTGCAGCAACATATGGGACTGCCAGCAAGGGAGCCGAGATGAACCAAAGCAATCCACCCTGTAGTAAAAACACCTGAAAATAACTGAACCACCAGTAGCGCTCTGTTCCAAAATTCTGACGAAATTGCTGATAGCGATAATCCTCTCCCTTGCCGTGGTTACGCCAGCCAATGTGCAGGGCAAGTCGTAGTCCCCAAACCGTCACCAGTCCAAGCAGCAGCGTGGAGCGCCACGAATCAAATTCACACTGCCAGGCGTACCACCAAGTGCAGACCACAAAGCCTGGCCCCCAGAAAATGTCAACAATACTGGCATTTTTTATCCGGACACTAACTCCCCAGAGGAAGGTGCCCAAAATCATGATAAGGATCAGCGCCTGTAGCCAAATTTCCCAAAAAGCCATAAATCATCTCTCTTACACCAAAGGCACAAAGGCGTAGGAACCGTGGCGGGTGACGTATCGTTTCCCATCACTCTTCTCCGCTCTAGTCATTACGCAAGAATAGGGATCTCCTACCGGAGCCACGAGAATACCTCCTTCAGCCAATTGCTCCCAGAGATCGTTGGGAAAGTGAGCTGCCGCCGCGGTGACAATGATTCGCTCAAATGGTGCCAACTCTGGAACGCCAATCTTCCCATCACTGTAACGGATTTCCACATTTTGAATGCCCACTCGACGTATATTCTGAGAAGCCATTTCAACCAACTCCCTTCGGCATTCCAGTGAGACCACCTGCTTGGCAAGCAGACCAAGCAGGGCAGCGTTGTAACCGCTACCAGCACCGACTTCGAGCACTCGGTGTTGAGGAGCCAACTCCAGCAAGCGAAGCATCGTCATCACAGTAGTGGGTTGAGAGATGGTCTGGTTAGAGCCAATCGGTAGCGGATAGTCCATGTAGGCATTTTCCCGGTGAATTGGGCTCACAAACTCTTCTCGAGACAGCTGGTGGAACGCCTTCAGCAAGCGCTCATCCCAAATTACACCAGTGTCTCGCCAAAATTGCTGTAGTTCTTTTTTTGCCTGAACCAAGGCACTTTCTTCTCGGTCTTTCATGAAACTCAGGTCAAACAAGGAGGAGGCTGGCAGTATTGGCCAGGGAGCAGGTCCGCCTTTTTCTTCTTCACCCAATGTGAAAGCAAATTGGCAAAAGTGTTATGCTGGCCAATGAGCTGACTGCTCTAGGGGATCGGCTTTCTAAATTAGCCGAAGTGATTCTGATAATATATTCTTGCAATGAATCCAAGCTCGTCACGGTTTGGGCAGACTTTTCTCAAAATGGTATCGGGAACTCCTGTAAGATCAACAAATTTTGCAACTGAGCCAGTACCTTCAAGGTCTTTAGAACCGCCACATCGTTTTGCGGGCGCAGCTTCAGCTTCCACTGCTACCGAAGCCTCCTGCACCTCGGCCGGTTTCTCCCAACTTGCTGACAACTGCCACATTTGCTTCCTCTCGACACCGTAGGATCAGCTGAGCCACTCGACGCCCAATCAGCCCCGCTGCGGCGTCTGCCCCAGATCCTTCTCCCAAATATCTTAGTGCTAGCCGAATTCGACCTCGGTAATCTGGATCGATGATGCCAACTGAATTGGCCAGGATGAAATCCGTCTTTGACAAACTGGAACGAGCAACCACCTCCACATAGTATCCTTCCGGAGGTTCGACCGAGATACCCGTATCTATGAAAAAAAGTCTCTCATTGTGAGGCTCTAGCGCCATTGCTGTTAGATCAAGCCCCACATCCTTGGGATGAGCCCGCTGAGGAACTGGCATTTCTGGATAATGGAGTTGCAGACGCAGTGTGGACATAACTTACTCAGTGAAAAATCAGACCGAGGGTGTAGGAGAGATCTTCTGCATCCAGATCCAAGCGAATGCCTACTACAACGCGGTGCTGAGGCGGTGACATCAGAAGCACGACTGAGACCAAGGGCAAAAGAGGCTGCCCTCACCTTTTCAACCAGGGTTTGACACCACCCACTTCCAGAGTGACTTTAGAGTTTCTTGTTGGCGGGACGAAAAAGGGAGGAGATGCGCTCTCAGGTATCATTCAGGTCTCCATCACGGTTGAGATCTGCCAGTAGGACTACTTCATCCGAAGAGACCTGTATTGGTATTGGTTCAGCATCATCTCCCGGCGAATATCTAGTCTGGATTAACTCAGTCTTGAGCATCAATAGCAAGCAATCCAGTTGGCGTTGATTGGTGGAAGTGGTCTCTTGATTGATGAGTAGAGGGGAGGAGTGCAGCAGCAATCTCTGGGCAGGTGCCAGAAAGATGGCAGCGACCGAAGTCACCAGGAGGAGTTCCAGCCAGGTAAAGCTGAATCTCATTCCGGCACGAGAGTCTTCAATGAATCGATGGCATGAACTGGTGCACGTTCTCCAGCCATTAAGTCAGTCAAAGCACCATAGACCAGCCGTTGCTTAGCTAGTAGGCCCTTGCCCTCAAAGGCCGAAGAAATGACTTCCAGAGAGAAGTGACCACCACCGCCAGTAACTGCCACATCAGCGTCTGGAAGGGCTTTCTGGACAGCTTGTTTGATTTTTTCACAAAGTTCGGTGCTCATCGTTTTTACCAAGTGGGTTGAAAGACGTTTTCCTGAACAGGTGCTTCAAACTGGAAGGAAGTTTTGCAGCCACAGGAAGACTTTGCAGAAGGGTTGTTGAAGCGCAATCCGCGATCCATCAAGCTGTAGCTCCAATCAATTTCCGTGTCCTTGATGTAGAGGTAACTCTTCTTATCCACAATGATTTGCATCCCTTGTGATTCAAAATCCAGGTCAAAGCGAGTCTTGCGAGCATCAAAATCAAAGGTGTAGGTGAATCCAGAGCAACCACCACCCTTGACCCCCACTCGGATGAAAACATTTTCTTCCAACTGCTGCTCCTGCATAATCTTGCGTATCTCCTTTGCCGCATTTTCAGTCAGCGCAATCATATCGTCCTTTCAGTGATCTTCACTCACCAGGTTACGGTTCCAATCCGGAATTTCCACGACTACATCACTCGTCCCATCCGGCACACACTGACAGGCCAGTCGAGAGTTCTGCTGTAGTCCAGGGGCCATGTCCAGCATATCTTCCTCATCCTCGGTAGCTTCATTGCAGCTTTCCATTCCAGAACGCACCCAGATGTGACAGGTCGAACAGGCACAGACCCCTCCACAGGAGTGATCAATGTCGAGACCGGCTTCCAAGGCACTGGCTAGAAGAGAACCGGGGAGCCCATCCTGAGAATGAGGCAGCAGCTCTGGCTGCACCTCGACCGCTACATCGGCTGGTAAGAAAGTGACCTTGTAGGGCTTCTGCGGCAGGACAAAATCGGGTTGCTGGATATAGGGATTAACTCCGGACATTGTGCTGTTATCTCCTGAAGCAATGCATATTAAAAGTGTGGTGCCTAGGTTAGCAGATGAAAAACAGGTTGTCTATTTTGGGATCAGCTAAGAATTAGCCACTAATACTTCGTAGCGAAATCAACCCAATTTTATTTCAAACAACCAAAACGTCACTGCAACAGCACCTTTTGCAATTTCTTTTCCGGTTCCATGAAGCATTGGCTAAACTGGGTTTGTTGCACCATCGCTGTTTCGAAGTTTGCACAGAGCAAAGATTCAACATCAACTTTTTGTAGGTTTTCTCCTCCAAGTAAGTTCAGCTGCACGGCCAAGAGCATGCTGAGATCACGAACCTGACAGGGGCTCCAGCCCTAACAGTACTCTGCAAACAATTGCTGAGCCAGGTTGACCATCCAGTTATGATCAGTTTTGTTAAGAGCACTCGCAGCAACCGTGTCCTGTAGCTTGTCTTATTGAATTTACAGGCTAGCCAGGTCCAAAAATTTAGCCGCACCAGTCTGCAAGGCATCTCAATCCCAGTAACTACTAAGAGATTTGGAATAAAAGAACTGAGCTGCAGCTCGATAGGCAACAATGAATGAAGCTGCCTGATGCAAGGCTTCGCATTGCTGCTTTAAACAGGCAACCAGATCTTCCTGCTCATCACAAATCCGCTTCAACAATTTCTTATAAAACAGCTTGCACAAGGCATCCGAGCAAAACAGTACTCCTTCCAGATCATGAGCTTCTCCCTCTTCTTCCAAATAGTCCTGACGTGCTGAGGTTTCAATCATGTGCAGCAGGTGAGTCTTGTCATAAACATTGGGTGAGGTCAGGACCACGATCGGTGCATCCTCAGGGGTGATCTGGAAATCATAGTCAAAGCGACCGAAGAGACTCGCACCTTCAGCTGAACTAGGTTCTATGGTTCAGGCATCGACATCTCAGCAAAAAGCTTAGAGGAATCCCTGATAACGCATCGCATCCATCGCATCAGTGACTGCGGCCTCACACAGTTCAGCACCAATCTTCGCGGTCGCTCCAGAGGGATCGGAGCCAATTCTGCCATCTGGGAACTTGCGTCGATAGTCTACTGCGCTACCGAAGGAGCCTCCACGGGCCACCCGGGGTTCCATTGGCACCGCTGGCTTGGTGTGTTCAGGATAGGCATGGAAGGTCAGCGAAATTTCTGAAGGCGTTGCGTGACTACCCTCGATCCCAGGGAAATAGCGATTGCTCATCTCAGTCACTCGTCGTCCCTGGTACCAGTTGTGAAGCACCAGTTCCAACTCCAGTTGTTGAACGGGGGCTCGTCCGAGGCTAGCTTCTGCATGAATTTCTGCGAAGGCAGCCTTGACGGTGGCGATGTTGCCACCGTGTCCATTTAAAAATAAGAAGTGTGTGAAGCCGTGTTTTGCCAGACTTTTCACATAATCTTCAATGATCGAAATCAGCGTAGTAGGGCGTACAGTGATGGAGCCAGCAAAGCCTAGATGATGCTGAGCCATACCGACTTCGATTGAGGGGCCAATCAGTATTCCAGTCTTCTGAGAGAGGTCTTCAGCAACCCTTACCGGACAGATGATGTCGGTGCCGATCATGCCATTAGGACCATGCTGCTCGTGCGAACCAATCGGCATGATGATGATTTGTTTTTGCTGCAGGTATTGTTCAGTCTCGCGCCAGGTCAGGTGTTTAAGGTACATCCTGATTCTCCAATAAAGAGCCAAAATTTAGGATTTTAAACTAACAAAACTTAGTTTATCACGAGTACCTACAAGTTGTCTGCGAAGATCCGAGGGAGAGCCAAAAGCTGCTTTCCTTTTTCAGTTTCTCTGCACCGATTCAAAAATACATGCCTACTGAAGGCGTGAAAGTGCTTCATCCAAACCAGTTTGTAAGAGTTCAAGGCATTTCTGGGGGTCACCTGTTTCCTCGTTCAACTCTGCCAGCATACTGTAAATCACGCTCCGAATCGTAGGATTACCTGTACGCTTCAAGGTCTCTTCCAGAAACGCAATAGCTCGCTGCGCTTCTCCTCGCTCCTTGTAAATTTCCTGAATAGTGAAGAGATGTAGAATCATCGCACTCTCCGGATTAGAGTGCAGGTTGTGCGTTGATTCAATGAGGTTGTAGTACCCCTGAATGATCTCCAGGAAAGCTACTTCTTCTTCAAAATCGTCTTCCTGGGCCTGGATAGTGACCGGAAGCAACAGGAACATCAGTGCCAAAGGCAACAAAAATTTATGTTTCATTACAATTCTCTCAGAATGATTGGTTGATTAAATCAACGGCCTTTCCTTGGCCTGGATCCTAGTAAAAATCGTGAAGATGGCCGAAGGCTCATCGATGACAGACGGGGTCTGATTATCGCTAACGACCTCAAAGCAGGCTTGGACATCCCGAGCCAGACTGTAAATTCTAGGGGATGTTTGGGTAGAGTCACACCAGTAGAAACAACTACATGAGCACTCAACTTGGTCATTTGCTGAGATTCCAGTGGCTGGAATTGCAGAGTTCCCCATACACCAGCAACTCCTAGGACTAAGAGTGCCGCAATTTGCCAGACTCAGACAGGAGTAAACCCAGAGCGTTGAGGCTCCATAGCGAGCAGAATGCGCGGTTGTAACTGCTCTGGAGCTTTCAGGCTTTGATAATCATCTTTGAGTTTTTCCCAATCCGCTTCACTCACGAGACTCTCTCCTCTTGAAGTCCCAGTTGTAGTTGCTGCCTTGCCTTGTACAACAGAGCCTTGACTGTTCCTCGACGGCAACCCATTGCATTGGCTGTCTCTTCTTCCGAACATTCCTCAAAGAGACGCAGCAACACCACTTCCTGTTGGCGTGTCGGTAGCTGTACAATCAGTGCTCGAATTCGCTCTAGGCTTTGCTCTCCAGTTGCAAGGTGACCCGTTCGATCTTTCCAAACAGCCAACTCGGCATTCTCAAAAGCTTTGAGTTTTGACTGTCGACGATTTATTTCACAACAGATGTTACGAAGTGTTCGGTAAAGCCAGGAGAACGGCGTAGCTCCAAAACGAAAGCGAGGCAAGCTGTTAAATTCACGTAGAAACGCCTCTTGAACTGCATCTTCTGCAAAGTCACTGTTCCCCAACCAGGCCAAGGCCAATCTGTATAACCGATCCTGATGACGCTCGATCAATTGACCAAAGACCTGTCGGTCACCCCGCTGAAAGGCACGGACTAACTCCTCGTCAGTTTGTGGAGGTTGTTCCATACCCCTCAACTCAAGTGCTTATTGCAGGAAGTGATGATTGCAGATGACTATTTAGTGCAGCTGACAGCAATTTGGTTTACAAAAAAATTTCAGAACTGGTTTTAAAATCTGTTGGCATGGCCAGAGGGAAGAATTTGTGAAGATGGGAAATGGAGTGGTGTTCGTGGCGAGTTAGAAGCATTGAGTCTACTTCTCTAAACCGAAAAATATGAATACCTAATAGCGCTTGAAGCCCCCAAAATTTGTGGCAGGATGTGGCGGGGCTCGGTCAATCAGTTTTTTTGAATGACTCTGATTTTTTTTCAGAATTCGCAGATAGTGGGATTCGATTGCCAGGTACAGAAACTAGTATCCGCAAAATTATTGGCAGCAGTGTCAATGTCAGTCAATGAAACCCGTAAATTGCTGCCATCAAAAAAAGACCACAGAAACAATTACAAAACCAGTTACTCTGCATTATTCAATACCTTAAACAATTGCTCCAAATCCTGCCCATTGATATGAAGATGGGGCGTAATTCTTAACGAACCCCCTCGATAACTGACAAAGACATTTTGGGCAGCCAATTTCTCCACAAAGTCTTTGGATACTCTTCTCTCTGAAGATGCTCCTAACAGATGAGGACTACGGTATTGCTTTGGAACTGGAGTCCAGCCTACCTCCTCCAGCACTTGTGCAATCTCATCATTAATCTCTTCCAGAGTGTCTGCAATATTTATCACACTCCAATCTCCAAGTTGTTGCAGCGCGACCAATCCTCCTGGCAGCAACGAGGGAATACTCTTCTGACCCATTTCGAAACGCCGAGCCCCAGATTGATAATTCGCAGCATAGTCCAAGGGTGTCTCAAAAACTTTAGCTCCCTCCCGACTGAGCCACGTCTCTTCCAACGGGCGTTCCCCATGCCAACTTGGATTGACATAGAAAAGGCTGAGTCCATACGGAAAGAGCAGCCACTTGTAGCCAGCTGCGATCACAAAATCTGGACGCACCCGGTCCATATCGAGGGGCAAGGCTCCTAGTGACTGTGTTAGCTCTAGACTCAGACAAGCTCCTACAGAGTGAGTAACCTCACTGATTATCAGCAGATCCAGGATAGCACCATTGGTCCAATGGCAGTTGGGAATCGCAACCAGCTTTGTTTGCGGGGTAATCCGATCCAACACCGCCTGAGTCCAGTTAAAATCAGAAGGAATTTCTACAACCACCAGTTTGGCACCGGTTACTTGGCTGAGACGCTGCCAGGGCAAATATTCCGAGGGGAAGGCCTTCTCTAGCACAATGATCTCATCACCTCTGCCCAGCTTATCTTCAAAAATTCGGGCTACCATCGATGTACCATAACTGGCAGAGGGGATCACTGCAAAACACTCTGAATTGCCACCCAGTGCTCTCGCAGCAAGCTTCCTGAATTGCTCAGCATCATCAAAAAAATCCTTGGGCTTACGCTGCCAGGGTCGGCACTTTGACAAGGCTCCTTCCACCATCACCTCGCCCGCCTCGACCAATAAGGGTGCATTGTAAGCGCAATTGAAGTAGGCAATCTCTGGAGGAATGTCGAAGAGATGCCGCTGTGATTCTAATGAGGCCATTATCGTTCTCCCTGATGCGTGGAGTAGAGATAGACAATAGAAGTTCTATCAATTTTACTTTTGTAGTCAATCCCCCGATGATCTCTATTTTCCAGTTTCAATCCAGTGTTGTCTTTCGGAGAAAAACTTGTCGTTGCTGCTTCCAAAGCTGGAAGTCAGCTACTGATCACAACCCAATACCCCTAAAGATTCATGGCAAAAACCAGAATGGTGATGGAGTTGGGCATGGGAGTATCCCTAGTCAGCCAGAACTACACCAAGGCTGCCTGTCGGGCCGTCCAGGATGCTCTCTACCGCAACTCGCTCAACCTCCCCTTAACTTTCGGTGCATCTCCTGCAGACATGATTGTCGAACTAGAAATCGCTGTACAACAACCCGATCAGGTTGACATAGCACGGGTTCAAAAACTAATTCCCCATGGCAAGAGTTCGGTGAGCGTGGTCCACGGTGGACTCGATATTCCCCAGCCGAACGGACTGGGCACAACCACAGTCGCCAATGTCGCTGTGGTTGTTTACCTCGACATTGAACCTGGAGATTGCTGATGCAACGTCTTATTCTTGAAATTGGTACCGGCAATGATCTCTACGGTGGAAACTATACCAAGGCTGCCTGTCGGGCCGTCCGGGATGCAATTCACCACAGTTCGCTGATCCTGTTCCGCTCCCTCGACATCTCGCATGAGAAGATGCAGGTGAACGTCACCGTTGGGGTTCAGGAACCCGAAAAAGTCGATCAAGGTATCGTTGCCAGTGAATTGCCACGGGGAAATGTATCGGTCGAAGTGACCAAGGGAGGAATGAATGTGGTTGACGAGGTGCACGACACCGTCTCCGTAATTGCTACCGTCGCCATCGAAGCCTGCCTGGAAGTTCCTCCAGGCACATGGAAGGTTCTCAGTAACTAAAACCCGATCAGGGCACCATCGGCAACAAGATTGGTTCCAGAGATGCGGGAACCCAATGGACTGGCAAGCATCAGTACGGGAAAGGCCTGTTCTTCGACAATGCCATGCGTCCGATTGGATTGAGATCCATCGCCAGTTTGGGCCGATCTGGTTTGCCCTGCTCAATATTTTCCAAGACCCCACTGGGGAAGTAGGTGTTGCCCGGAGAGACCGTGTTGGCGCGAATGATCTTGGCCGCTTGTGGAAAAGAGAGGTGGGCCATGTAGTCGGTGATCATAGACTTGGCAGTTCTGCACGGTCCATCGGCGAAGTCAGCCTCTCATCCAGAGATACTTGAGATGTGGACGATTGAAGCCGAGTCACTCTGCTCAAAATAGGGAATTGCAGTGGTAAAAGCCCTGACCGTATGCATCAAGTCAATGTTGAAGGAGGTCTGCCAATTCTCTTGACTAATTGGATTTGCCAATGCGCTATCTTCACAGACGACGATATCCAAACCACTCAGATCCTTGGCGGAGTCATACACCCATTACTCCAGTGCTTCCTTGTTCCCCATATAGAAAGCCATTCCAAGCACAGTCGAGCCTTTGCAGCTAAGGTTGTCTAAGCCTACTGCACTTCAGCGGCATTGCGCGCGCAGAAGGCCACATGTGTGCATTCTCCACAAAAACTTCTACGATCACTCGCCCGATCCCCTTAGTTCCACCAGTCACTAACGCTTTCTTGCCCTTTAATACAAGATCCATCTGTTGCTACTATTGTTGAATGTTGAATCGCTGATATGATCGGCAAATTAGCCAGAGTGCGCTTTCCTCTTACTGTTCAAACAATCATTTCTCATAAACCTAGCTGATCACACAAGTCCCGTAGCAGATCCGCATTATCCTTGGCGATTGAACCGTCCTGCTTCCACCAGCCATTCTCAAAACCCACCCGACAGTCCCAACCACACTTTGCGGCTTCGACCAGGCAGGGGATCTGTCCAATACCAAATGTACAGACCATCACCTGTTCTGGCATATCAGTTCCCAGCGCCTGCAGGGCGGTAGCAACCTGATTCATCTCGGCAGAATCACTGTTTCCATTGGTAGAATAGCGGCCAAGGACCCAAAGGATCGAAAGAGATGCTGGACGGGGCACCACACCCTGAGCAATCCAGCCAAAAAACCGTCGCAGATCATCCACGTCATAGAGGATGTGCTGGATGCAAATTTGGCTTTGAGACAACTCAGCATAGAAATCCTGCACAACTGTTAGGTCTGGCTCCCGTGCCATTTCCCGAACTGACAATGAGATCCAATCCGGACGCAAATCCAACACCAGTTGGCGTTGTTCAGCGGCCTGATAGATTCCGGCAGCTTCAGTGGTCACCTGAATTTCCAGCGCTGGGACTATTTCCTTTAATAAGGCAAGGAGTTCTCGGTAGCGTCCAGCATCCAATAGATGCGATTGATCTGCGTTGCGGATGTGAGCATGCAGACCCTGCGCTCCTGCTTGCCAGCAAGCCAGGGCGGTTTGTACCAATTCAGGAGAGGTGACTGGCAAGAGAGGATGATCGGTCTGGGTCTTACGAGCACCATTTGGAGCCACCATCAGGTACGTCATGCAGCTTTATTGAGCACAGGGAGGATGGCACTCAGAGTGGAAGAGAGCCTGTCCACAACCTGGTCCAACTCCACGTCACTTATTGTAAAAGGGGGAGCCAGCAGAATGTGATTTCCTCTTCGACCATCAATTGTGCCACCCATTGGATAGCAGAGCAGTCCTTGCTGCATCGCGGTTTGGCGAATCTGCTCTGGAAGGTTGAAAGTGGTATGGAGTGGCTCTTTCGTTTCTTTGTTCCGCACTAACTCGATCCCAAGGAAGAGACCTCGACCACGTACATCCCCTACGTACGGATGATCAGCAAAATGATGTCGCAGGTCTTGGTGCAGGCGTTCACCTTTTTCTTTCACTTGTGCAGGGAGATTCTGTGAAAGCAGTTCTTGGAGAACAGCGAATCCAGCAGCACAGGCTGTCGGGTGCCCCTGATAGGTGTGTCCATGCTGAAAAAAACCACTCCCCTGAGCAATCGCCTGATAGATCGTGTCCGTGCATAGCATCGCTCCAATCGGTTGCAGTCCAGCTCCAAGACCCTTGGCGATGCACACGACATCTGGTGCAAGCCCTTCCTGCTCACAGGCGAAGAGGGAGCCAGTACGCCCCATCCCACACATCACTTCATCCAGCACTAGCAGTACCCCGTATTGATCGCATATCTCCTGGATTCGTTGAAAGTAGCCCCGAACCGGTGGTACGGCCCCCAGCGTAGCTCCCACCACTGGTTCTGCGAGAAAGGCTGCGACTCGTTCCGGCCCAACCCTCAGAATCTCGGTTTCCAGTTCATCCGCTACTCGCAGTCCATACTCTTCCGGAGACTCATCGAGTTCGGCACCACGGTAATGATAGCAGGGTGAAATGTGCGAAACGCTACTGGTGAGCAGTGGTTCGAAGGGCTGTCGTCGCCACTGATTGCCTCCTGCACTGAGAGCCCCCAGTGTGTTGCCATGATAGCTCTGACGTCGGGCGATAACATGACTCCGCTGCGGCTGATTGATTTCCAGAAAGTACTGACGACACAGCTTAAGGGAGGCCTCCATCGCTTCTGAACCACCACTGACGAAATAGACACGATCTAGGTTGCCAGGAGCATGTCGGACCAACAAATCAGCCAGCTGCTCTGCAGGCTCCGTGGTGAAGAAGCTGGTGTGAGCATAGGCCAGTTGCTGCAATTGTTGACAGATGGCATCCAACACCGGTTTGGCCGAATGACCGAGGCAGGATACTGCAGCTCCTCCGGAAGCGTCCAAGTAGTGCTTGCCATTGGCATCCGTCAGCCAACAGCCTTCTCCAGCAACAGCAGTGGGCAACTGAGAGTCAGAACGACGAGGGAAGACATGAGAAATCGACATGATCATTCTTGGGCTGGAGCAAGATAGGAGCGACGACGTTGAGCAAACCAAACCAAGGCCAGCAAAGCCAATGCCGGTAGATAGAACCACTCCTTGGCAGGACGATTGGTTTGTAGCTCAAGCACCGCAATCAAGCGTACGGGATCATCCATGTAGAAGTCGAAACGCTGGAAAGGCTGGAAGTAGTTGGAACCAGGCATAGGTTCTTCAAGAGTAACATTCTCAGCATCTACCTGGATTAGAATCCCATTCTCATCCAGCGCCTGCTGCAGAGACTGAGCTGCTTTCAGTTCCAACAGGATCGTCAGGCTAGTCAGTTCTTCTGGACGATCAAAATCAGGTCCCTCAACATCCAGCCGCACGGTCAGGTCACGTCCCGTTTGTTTAAGTTGCTCCATCAGGGCAGATCCAGCATAGCGTTGCCAGGGTTCCTGCCATTGATCCAGCCAGTAGCCCGGACGGAACAGTGTGAAAGCGACCAGCAACAGAATAACCGTCTCCCACCAGCGACAGCGTACCAGCCAGTAGCCCTGGGTTGCGGCAGCAAAAAGCATCATTGCCGAAGCAGCCACCAGAAATACGCAAACTCCTTTGAACCAACTGACGTCAATCAGCAACAGCTCCGTGTTAAACAGGAAAAGGAAGGGCAGCAGCGCTGTTCGGATATCGTATGTAAATCCTTGGATACCGGTTTTGATTGGATCTCCTTGACTGATCGCAGCTGCTGCAAAAGCGGCCAGTCCGACCGGTGGAGTGTCATCTGCCAGGATTCCGAAGTAGAAGACAAACAGGTGTACCGCAACCAGTGGTACGATCAGCCCATTCTGAGAGCCTAGGGAAACAATTACTGGAGCCATCAAAGAGGAGACTACAATGTAGTTAGCCGTTGTGGGCAAGCCCATTCCCAGCAACAGGCTCATCACAGCGACAAGCAGAAGCATCAGGATCAAGCTACCACTGGAGAGCATTTCGACGAATTCGCCGATCACCTGGTGGGCTCCAGTCAGCGAAACAGTACCGATGATTACACCAGCAACTCCAGTCGCCACGCCAATACCGATCATGTTCTCCGCACCATTGGCTAGCCCCCGCCAAAGATCCTGCATACCCTGTTGGAATCGTTCACTCCATTGGCGTTCTCCACGCAACCAGGCCTTGAGCGGATGTTGGGTGATCAACACGGTCGCCATCACAATCGTTGCCCAAAAGGCAGACAAGGCCGGCGAGAGCCGTTCGATCAACACGCACCAGAGTAACACCACAATCGGCAGCAGGTAGTGCAAACCCGTAAGGGCAATCGTTCCTGCCGGCGGAAGCTTCTCCAAATCAATCACTTCTCCAGATTGATCCAAATCTGGCAGCTTCGAAGCTAATCGAACTAGAAATAGATAGAATCCAGCAACCAACAAGGCCGCTGCACCAAGTGTTAGCTCAGGCAAAGCATTCTTGAGCCAACCGAAACCAAAGTAGACCAATATGCTCAGCAGTCCCATTCCAACAAAACCTGCCAACACTCCAGCTACTCGCTGCAGTAGTGTCGTTTGAGCGGGAGGGCGCGGGCGCCCTTCTAGCCCAAGCTTCAGAGCTTCCAAATGAACAATGTAAAGCAGGGCGATGTAGGAGACCAACGCTGGTAAAAAAGCATAGCGAATCAGCGAGAGATATGGAGTTCCAGTGAATTCAGCAATCAGGAAAGCCGCCGCGCCCATCACTGGAGGGGTAAGTTGACCATTTGTCGAAGAAGCGACTTCCACAGCTCCAGCCTTCTCAGGAGTGAATCCCGTTTTTTTCATCAACGGAATCGTGAAGGTGCCGGTAGTCACCACGTTAGCAATCGAGGATCCAGAATAGAGTCCTGAAAGACCTGAGGCCACCACCGCTGCCTTCGCTGGACCTCCACGGAAGTGTCCGAGTAGGGCAAATGCGAGCTGGATGAAGTACTGTCCGGCGCCGGCCCGTTCAAGCAAGGCACCGAAGAGGACGAAGAGGAAGATCATCGAGGAGGAGACCCCCAGTGCAACCCCAAACACACCTTCCGTCTGCATCCAGAAATGCCAAAGTGCCTTGTTCAACGAGGCTCCTTTCCACTGAATCACTTCTGGAATGAACGACTTGTCACCAAAGAAGACGTAGGACAGAAACACTCCGGCCACAACGAGTAGTGGCAACCCAAGAGCACGGTAGACTGCCAATCCAAGACAGCAAAGACCAATCATAGAAATGATCAGATCAGAAGTGGTCGGAAGTCCCGCACGATCTGCAATGCTGTTTTTGAATACGAACAGGTAAAGGCAACAGCTGGCTCCTAGCAACGCTAGCAGGATGTCATACCAAGGGATATGCTGAGTGCTATTTTTTCCAAGAGGGTAGAGCAGCATCGCGAGCACGAGGCCGAACGCAAGATGCAATTGGCGCACTTCCTGGTTATTAAAAACAAGGCTGATTCCAGTCAGGCTGGAGAGCCAGAAGGGAATGGTGCTGGCGACATAAACTTGAAAAAGGGACCAAAGTACGCAGAAAAGAAAAACAGCACGGGCAGAGGTTCCAGAGAGAATACGTACCCGCGCGTCACCGATCGGTTGATCTGAGGTAGGAAGAGAAGGAGACATGCAACTCGAGAGGCATCAAGGCAGTCACTGAAGTCACTGCCTGTCAACTTACATCCAGCCACGCTCTTTGTAATAGCGAACTGCTCCGGGATGTAGTGGAGCAGAAAGACCATCGCTGATCATTTGGTCTTCTTTCAAATTTGCAAAAGCAGGATGCAACTTTTTGAAATCCGCAAAGTTGTCAAAGACCGCCTTGACCACGATGTAGACAACATCATCCGGGACTTTTGCTGAGGTGATCACGGTTGCGCCAACACCAAAAGTTGTTGTCTCCTGATCATTCCCAGCATACATGCCACCTGGGATAGAAGCCACTCGATAGAAGCTATTTTCACGCACTAGTTTATCGATCGGGGTACCCTTGACATCCACCAGATCTACGTCACAAGTGGTCACAGCTTCGGTGATAGCAGCGGCTGGATGGCCAACGGTGTAGATCATTGCGTCGATTTTTCCATCACAAAGCGCCTGGGCCATTTCAGAGCCCTTGAGTTCAGCTGCCAAGGAAAAATCACTCATCTTCATTCCAAAGGATTCCATGACGACTTCCATCGTCGCACGTTGACCAGAACCAGGATTACCGACATTGACCTTGTATCCTTTGAGGTCTTCAAAACGGCGGATGGGCTTATCGCCACGAGAGAGTAACGTGAACGGCTCCGGGTGAACTGAGAAGACTGCACGCAAATCACTGAATTTGCCTTGGTCAGCAAATTTACTTGTGCCGTTATAAGCATGGTACTGCCAGTCTGACTGTGCCACCCCGAATTCAAGTTCGCCTTCACGAACGGTATTAATGTTGTACACCGAGCCACCTGTGGATTCAGCAGAACAACGGATACCGTGCTTTTTGCGATCCTTATTCACCAAGCGGCAGATCGCACCGCCAGTGGGGTAGTAGACACCAGTCACACCGCCGGTTCCAATTGAAACGAAGCGCTGCTGAGCTTGTGTTGGAAGAACCCAACTTGCGACCAAAGCACCCGCCAGTGCTAAGTGTTTCCAATTCATAAAGCCTCCTGAAAGATCGGGGTGGCTGCACCCCAAAGAACTTGATTTAGATTGACCAACTATTAGTCAAACGAAGCTACATTGCCATAATTAGCAGGAAGGTGCAAATGAGAGAAGTCTTAATGCTGCTATCATTCAAACAGAATTTGAAAATGGGAAAACTAGTCAATGCCCTTCACCAACAAGCAGACATATTTCTTTTTCTCTCAATCTTAACTTTTATTCTTCGCCCAAATGGATCAGATCTTTTCTTACTACCATTAGGAATTTATTTAGTCCTATATTTAACTAATAAAAAATCGAGAAATTTAAGAATAAATAAATTTGTGTATCTTATCTGGCTTTCGTTGGGGATTTTATTTCTGAGTCTCACATCTCGATATTTTTCATTCTCATTTCATCATCTAGATCTGGGAATTTATCATAACATGATAATAAATTTAGTAACTAATGGTTCTTATTTTGATGACATGAATCAAATTCATGGATTTGGAATCCATTTTGAGCCTCTCTTTATAATTATATTCTATCCTTTGTATTCTTTATTAATTAGTTCGTACTGGTTAATTTTATTAAAGTTTTTGGCAGTCTTTTCTTTTTTCATTATAATTTACCAAAAAAGGATAATTGACAAAGATATTTTCTTCTTTGGATCAATTATTATGATTTGTTTACATCCTCACTATATTTCTGTTTTGAGATGGGAATTTCACCTAACAAATTTATCACCTTTCTTCATTGCAGTAGCATACATCTTTTACCATGAAAAAAAATTTATCTCCGTTACTATTATCTCACTTATCGCGATGACCCTAAAAGAGAATGCTGGCGTCATTGCAATGGGCTTTGGTCTGTTGATGATAACATCCAAAGATTCAAGACTTCATGGTGTAATTTTATTTTCTGTAAGTTTAATTTATATGCCTATAGCTAGATTTTTGATTGTTCCTTACTATCTTGAAAACAATCAGATTACAGCCTCTAGTATAATTCTATTCCAAGGATTATCTAACAAATTAATTTTTTCGATACTAGTCTATCTGCCATTTCTTTTTCTGCCCTTATTAAATTGGAGATGGTTCTTATTAACAATGCCAGCTTTAGGTATAAATCTAATTGGAAAGCCCGAAATGTATTCTGGAAATTTCCACTATGGAGACATGTTAATTCCACTAGCTACATTGGCTACATTCGAAAATTTGCAAAAATATAAAGAAAAAATAATTTTGATTTTAGAAAAAAATCGAATTTTGATAAGTGTTCCAGTTGTTTGCATTTTGTTCAACATGCCAGTATCATTAGGCCAGATGATGGTACAATATTTCCCAAGTGAAAAAGACCGAATAGCGACCGGTGAAGTTATCTCTTTTTTAAAAGAAAATTCGGGAGGGGGAATTTCTATTAGTTCAAATATCTCACCTTTAGTTGAGAGAGGAAATATAGAAATATTTTCAGATGATTATAAATGTAAAACTAAAATAGAATCAAAAATAATTATTACTTATAATAAATCATTTAGAGATCAGGATAAACTATTAGATTGCATTAAAAAAATAGAGAGTAATATTTTTTGGAAAAAAAGATTTGACTTCAAATTTGCACTGATTTTCGAACGCAATTAGCAACTTTCATAAGATCATTCTTAAATAATTATTACTATAGTTTTTATTAATTTTTTTGGCGATCAAAAATAGTCCTTCCTTTTGTGGTGGCAAACTAAGATCTAACAATGTTCTTGGAATAATTTTTAGTGCTATAACGAAAATAAATTTAATAAGTCTATTTTTTGTTTTTTCGCTAATAATTCCTGCAATATATCGGATTGTAAAGAATTTATCTGCCGGTTTTATACAAACAACCTGAAATCCGTTTCTTTCAAACAACTCAGTACAAATTCTTGGTGTAAAATACCATAGATGATCATGGTGGATATGATACCATCCATCTCCCAAGAACTTAGCTCGGCTAGAATCAGCATCAATTGTTGTTAACATCACTAGTGAATTTTCGCTCATCAACTGATGCAACTGTGTAAATAATTTTGGTAGGTCTGGCAAATGTTCTAAAACTTCCATTAATGTAATTACATCATATTTTTGATTCTTTGCTAATATCTCATCCAAATCTGTACATATTTTTTCATGTCTTTGCCGGATTTCATTTACAACTACTTCATTAAACTCAACGCCTGTAATTTCATAACCTTGCTCGACTGCCGTATCCAAACTATATCCAAGACCACAACCAATATCTAAGATCGTGTGAAATTCTTGAATTTTTCCAATTTCGAGAAGCTGTTTCTCATAAGTTTTCATTTTAATTTTACGTAATGCATTCTCTGCTTCTTTACTTCCCCATTCATCAAAATAGTTTTCTGAATAAATCTCATCTAGCTCCTCTTTCGTAGGCTGCGGATGAACAAACATAAAACTACATGACTTACACTGGAGCAACCATCTGAACTTCTTAATATAAGGGTACGAAAAATGTTTATTACCACACCCCAAGCAACTCACTTCATCAGAAGAATAATTGAATGAATTTAGATAGTTGTTAACGATTTCTGGTCCTCGACTATCGTGCCCAACGAGCTTCCTCAGCATGAACCGGAATAATGCTCCCAATGCTCCAAGTCCAATTAAACCAGTCAAGTTTACTGAATTTAGGACAAAGAAGGCAAAGCCTAAGACAAAGATGTACTCTCCCACTGTGATTAACGAAAAACTGATCCAAGGGAAGCCAACTTCTATCTGATCAGCGTTGTAATGAACATATCTCCCAAAAAAGAAGATATTGGTTGCGATGATTCCGAGGTAACTGAGAGCAACTGGTAGGATGATACCTTGTGAGTTGGGTAAACTCAGCCACATCAACAGCATTAGACTGATTCCCAATACGTTTACAATCAAATACTTGAGTGCTGCGCTCCACTGAGGATGACTGAAATCAATCAATCTGCTGAGATGATTCAGATAGTTCATCTGCTCGCGCAGGTTCAACTTCGACTCACCTTTTGCGCGTTCCCGGAACGTAATCGGTACTTCAGAAACTCGTGAGCAAGCACATTTTACCAGCAATTCCAGCAGGATCTTGTAGCCAATTGGTTTGATGTAGGCAGCCCGCCGGTAGACCTCCTGACGAATGCAGAAATATCCGGACATGGGATCCTGGACTCCCAGATCGTAAATGACTAAGTTCGCCAGCATCGTTGAAATTCTGCTGTTCCATTGGCGATATTGATTCCACTGCCCACTAAAACCCCCTTTGTCAACATAGCGACTCCCCACAACCACTTCTACATCTCGCTGTTCTTCCAAAACGCCTATCATTTTGGGAATAACCGCAGGTGAATGAGAAAGGTCCGCATCCATGCAGAGTAGGTACTTTCCATTTGCCCGGTCCATACCGAACTTGACGGCTGTCGCCAAGCCCCGATTCTCCAGGCGCTGAAGCAACGTGACATTGATGCCTCGGTCATAAAGTATTCGGATTTGTTCATCAATCCCATCCTGGCTATTGTCATCAACCACCAAAATTTCTAAAGAATCCTGTTCACAGAACTTTAGTATTTCCTCAATTAGGTTCTTGATGTTGCCAGCTTCTTTGTAGGTGGGGATGATGATCGAGAGTAGCGGTGAATAATTCATGTGCTGTTATCAAAAATAGCTGATGATTTCCAATTTCTTAGATGTTGTAAATCCCCAAAGCAAACCCTCGTCTGCAAAGCTCACATAACGCTCCTAACACATTACTAAGTGATCTAGCAGCGGAATACCGAGTACTTGACCGGGCTCTTTGAGTCTCTGTTTAACCTTGTAGTCTTCTGACGATGGTTCTAGATCTCCGAAAGGGAGGTTGTGCAAATAAACTAGCGCAGCCGCTCGTTATTCAACAGCTTGTGCAAATACTTCTCTTGGATGAACCAAACTCCGATTGAGAAGGCCTAATGTGATCAATTGTTCGCACAAGTAGTGAGGCATGTTATCTAATAACACGACTAGAAAGATCTCTCGCTTAAGCAGCCTCAATCGATGATGAAAGTGACGAAACAGATTCCCACTATTGTGAGATGAAAGTGACGAAACAGATTCCCACTATTGTGAAAAGCCTCTCCTGGTTGCAGACGTTCCTCGCCGTGACATCGCCACAGTTCCAGTAATGACTGGGTTTCTTGAAAAGCTTTCTCACTTTGTTGTTGCCACTGCTGAACAGAGAAGCCCTATACTCTGTGTAAAAGACTTCCTGCCTTCATCTGTCATGACTTTTCAGTTAGATTCAATTTGGAAGTAAGATCTCTATCAATTGTTAAGTGAATACTCATTAGAAATTCTGGACCTTTCAGGCTAATTCTACATCGCTTGGAGAGTTTTCCTCTTGAGCTTATCAGCAGTGTACTTGAATTCGACATGTCGCGCAGTTGGGACTTGTTTGGCAAGAGCCTTCTCAACATAAATGCGTTCCAGCCAACTGTGTGAACTACTCTTCAACCTCTGTGAATTAGTAACCACGTTGCTAAGTTCTTTGCTGGCATAAGCTCACCCACTGCCTTGGGTGTTCTAGCACAGTCTGTTTGCATTGCTGAAAGCGCCACCAAACTTGCTAGGATTCCCTTAGCTATGCGACATCAAGGCCCCGACTGCACATTAGCTTTAATTGATCCCACACAAACGCCTCAGGAAGCGACTGCCACCAGAGTTCTAGCATCTCCGAAGTACATAGGTGGATCGGTTGCAGCGAGTTGCTCCTCACCATATCTAGGAATACCTGCAAACCATCTGTCAGTCGTTTGACTTCCCCCTCGTCAAAAACACCTAGTTGAATCAGTTCCCTCTCCAGTTGGTTACTGCAGTAATGGAGAGAAATTTGCTCGGTCAACAAATATAGACCTCGTAGTTCCTGCATGCTCGGCAATGGCGGGCTAGGTAAAACGGTCAGTCTTCACCTTCTTCAAAAAGCTGATCGAACAAACGCAAATCGGAATTCATGTTGCATGAGGTGGTTAAATAATCTGTCTTCAACAGGCGATCCGCGCCCCAGTCCTAACGGAGTTCATGCACACCATCGTTGCCATCGCTCGGATGAAGGTTCCGGACATCGGCTACATTCCGGCACCGCCTGATCCCATCTTTTATCTCTCCTACCTGCCACTGAATGATGCGTGCTGAGTTCAAAGTTGGTGGGCTGATCCTACTGGCAGCTGGCCTAATCGTCACAGCTTCGATTATTGTCACTGGCTGGAATCCTGAGTTGGATGCAACCTACCGCATTGGTGCGCTCTTTCGCAACTCTGGAGGCTTACAAACCGGCTCTGCGGTACGCGTTGCGGGGATTAAGGTTGGGACCGTGGATGCGATTGAACTCGAAGGCTCCGAAGCGCGGGTTATCCTCAAACTTTACGCCAAATACCCGATTTACCGTGATAGCGCTGCGACGATCAAGTCTGTTGGCATCCTTGGAGACAAGTTTGTCGAAGTTCTGCAAGGTAACTCGATGAGTGGGACCATGCAGGATGGGGACGAGATCGAACTGGTAATTCCAGGAAGTGATATTGACAGCATGATCGATAGCCTCGGTTCCATCCTGCGTGATGTGAAAAGTGTGACAGGTGCGCTGGATCGTTCACTCGGTGGAGTTCAAGGTGAACAAAGACTGACGAGGATTCTTAATAATATTGAAGGGCTTACTCAGAATACTGAGGAACTGACTGGAACTGTCAACGAGCGAATTGAATCCATCATGCGTCAGATCGAAACCTTCAGCAGTGATCTTGCGGAAATCTCTGGCGAAAACAAGGGAGAGGTGAAGATCATCCTGGCTAATCTGAAGCAGTTCTCTTCACAACTCGAGACCATCACTACCGAGAACCGATCTGGTCTGCGCCAGGTGGTAGACAATCTCAACAATTTTACTGAATCCCTCGCTAAGGATGGGCCCGAAATCACAGGTAATCTCCGAGGAATTCTTGAAGAAAACCGTAGCTCTCTCAGGAGTAGTGTCGATAATCTAGACCGATCCCTGGCCAAGCTGGATCGTACGATGGATAACGTCGAGTCGATCAGCGGCAAGATCGAAAGAGGAGAGGGCACCATCGGCAAGCTAGTCAACGATGAGCAAACCGTCGATGAGTTGAACGAAGCTATCGGCAGCATCAACGGATTGCTCGGGGATGTCAACCGCCTCAAGCTCGATATTGGCGTCCGAGCTGAATTGTATGGTTCCAATCAGGCCGCCTATGGTCCAGAAAGTTCTTCAAAGGGCTACCTGAGCGTCCAGTTGCAACCGCTCAAGGATCGTTTCTATCGCTTGGAGTTGGTCGATAATCCACGCGGAATCAGAACCCGTACCAAGGATTACATTACACGTGAAGAGAATGGCCAAATTACCTACATTGAGGAAGAGCGACTGGAAGTAGAACAAAGTTTACAATTCTCTGCTCAAGTGGTGCAACGCTTCTACGACACTCTCTTCAAAATTGGCCTCTTTGAGAACAGTTTTGGACTGGGAGTAGAACAACTCTTTGGCCGTGATGAACAGTACCGTACCTATCTGGACGTATGGGATATTGGAGGTGAATTTGGCACACATCTCAAGGCAGGAGCCAGTTGGCGCTTCCATTCAAATCTCTTTGTCACTGCAGGGGCAGATGACTTCATAAGTGAAGAAGAGTCCTTTCGTGACTACTTCATCGGAATTGGGGTGACCTTTAACGAAGATGTCCTCAAACCTTTCCTCAGCAGCGTACCGCTGGACGCCATCACCAACTAAGCTTCCTTGCCCCTCCTTTTTGTACTGCAAAGGTTTCTTAAACCCTTTATTGAGGTGCGATAAAAATTTTGATAGAGATAGTTTTCCAGTTGACAAGTATCAACATCTGACAGGTTGCTCCACAGCAGATGTTTCAGGCAGGGAAGTGTCGTGAGAGTGGGCCTCCCCGGACTTGAACCGGGAACCAACCGATTATGAGTCGGCTGCTCTAACCGATTGAGCTAGAGGCCCATTAGGCAAGATCAACAGAGAACCCAAATCAAGCTTTGTTTGCAAGATTTTTCGGAGTTTTATGAAGAAATTAAAATACATCACACTGGGGATACTAGGAAGTGGATATTTCGCCTGCGCTCCTCTCCCCGTCCAAGAAGAGAGTTTTTCCTTAGCCAACGCCCGTGAACGCCAAACTTCATCCCCTCAATGTGAATGGGAACAAGCAAATTGCGAACTGAGTGTGACTGTTAAGGAGCAGTCCTTCCGCTTGTACTCCAAAGTCGGTTTGGTCCGTATGGAGAGATTTGACCCACAAACTAAGTCCTGGCGAATCGAAACAGAACGTGCAACCGGGGAGGACTATCGCGTTGTAAGGGCTGCAGCTTTGCAAGAATTTATCTACCTCACAGAATGTGATCAGAAGGGGAATCGCAAGATTCAACGTTATCGACCTACTGACCAAAGCTGGCGACAATTACACTACAAGTCTTTGGGTTGCCAGTCGTAACTTAACCCAACCAGTCTTCGCATGGCTGGCTGCAAAGCTTTCCGCGCCAGCACCAACACAATCGGTCTTCTTCTACCCATAGCAGCACACCTTCCAGCATTTTCGGCCAATCTTCCTCATCCAATGCTTGACGACTACTCAGCGCTCCCAAGATTAGTGATAACATCGTGTCATGTGTTACAGCCAGACGAAAGGTGCCCTCCGGTAGGCCTTCCTTCCAGAGATCCTGTAAAAGTTCCTGCGTTGCAGCTCGTACTGGGTTCAGTCCACAATCACTGGCCCCGCGTAAGCCCGCATTGACTAATCCCAGTGGGCCCTGCTCTACCATATACTGATGATTGCGATCTGAATCTTGAACAAAAACCCCTTTGTCCCCCAGTTTTGGATTAGCATGAACTGGTACCATTTGACCAGAACCACGACCGATCGCTTCTGCCGTCTGCAGACAACGACTGGACGTGCTGGAATCAAGCGAAATTAATTGCGTTCCCAATCGTGTCCCCAGTACCTCCGCCAGTCGAACACCCTCAGTGGTCAGATCCACCTGAAAATGAAAAACTCCTGGAGGAAAAGGTGGCCGCACGGAATGGCGCATCAACAGCAGTTTACCACAGGTCAGTGATGCTGCATGGGCTAGAGTTGCTTCCAGGTCGCCTGGAGTTTGAGAGTGGTAGTAAATCATGGGAGTTGGGGCATTAGGCTTGGCGTAAAGGTTTGTCTCGCTTTTTGCATGGGGTCATGCAAATTCAGACAAGCTTGCGGATACCATACCACGTGACTTCTACTACCAACCAGTTCACTCGCTGACCTGAGTCGAGCAACAATTTTTCTCAATGACTGATCTCATGTTGAAACTGCGAAAGCACTTCCTCGCTTTGTTAATTTGCATTCCACTACTGCTGCATTTGGGCGCTTGTGCTCCCGAGAGTACACAGGGCACCACTCCTGATTCAGAATATGGGAAAGGAAGCCTAAATGTGACTATTTCAGACACAGATCTTGATGAAAATGGAAAATCCGCAAATATCACAGTTAAGCTGGACAATCCTCCCAAAGAAAATGTTGCTATTATCGCTACGTCAAGTGATCCGTCCGAAGCTCAGTTTGTTGTTAATAACCAATTTCAATCTAGTGCAGAATTGATCTTCACAGATATTAATTGGGATGTTCCACAAATACTAAAAATTCAGGGACAATATGATGAGATTATTGACGGTCCTCAAAATGTTTTTGTGAGTCTAGAAGTTCTATCTGATGATCCAGGTTACAGTAACCCAGATATCAACCTGACAGATCCTACTGGTGGACCAACAAATCTTATTAATGACATTGATCAGGTTTTCCGCAATTTCGATAATACTCCTTCTAATGGAATTGCTTCGTTTACAACAACTGGAACTGTAACTGAATTAAATCCCAATGAACCTGGATTTAAAAAAGCTACTTTTCCTATTCAATTGACCAGTAGACCATCATCAAATGTAGAAGTTTCAATTAATTTTACCTCTGGTACACCAGAAATAGCAGATGCTCTATTAAGTATATCACCGCCAAGTAGAGTACTTACTTTCACACCTGAAAACTGGAAGATTTCACAAAGTTTTATCGTCACAGCTAAACAAGAAGATATTGATTACAGTTTAAACACTGAATTCAGTTTTAATATCAAGTCAGCAGGCCAATATCCGTTCAACGGTAAATCCTGGTCGGTCACTGTCAACCGTGAAGACAATGATGTCCCTGGGATCTTTATTGATTCTCCTAATTCGATGAATACCAGTGAATCTGGAAATAAAGTCACACTCGGAATTAGACTAAAAATGAGGCCTGATGAAAGTGTAACAGTCAAATTTGTTAGTAGTGATATAAGTGAGGGAAAAATAACAACTTCAAATCAAGGTATTTTAACTTTCAGTAGAGACAGCTGGAATACAAATCAAATTATAGAAGTTACTGGACAACCAGATAGTGCAGCCGATGGTGTACAGGATTATAATCTTACATATACTTTTAGTGGTGATCCAATTTACGAAAGTATCAACTCTAACGAGCTTTTCAAAGAGAAGCTTACACTTACAAACCAAGATATTAATAGCCCAGATTTCACAATGCAACTGGGGAATCTTGGACTCTCTGAATCAGGAAATTGTGATTACTTAGCTATACGTTTAAACACAAAACCAACCAATCAAGTAACGATTACGTCCAATATCACTACTAACCCTAATGAAGCAAGCTTTGTGAACGATAGAACAAACTGCAAAAACTATAATCAGATAATTGGAACTTGTCAAAAAGGACCTTTATCTTTCGATCAAATCAACTGGAACCAGTCCCAACTTTTATGTATCAAAGGTGAGGATGATTCAGAGATTGATGGATCCAAGCAAATATCTCTAACTATCGATTCATCTAGTGATGACTCAAACTACAACCAAAAAGATAGTAACTTCTCTCTAACCAACACAGACAATGACTACGCAGGTATTCAGTTAGGTTCTGTCCAGTACATGACTAGCCAAGAAAAATATGTACTCCCTGTTCAATTACGTGCCAAACCAAGCTCAACAGTAAATGTACGATTAGCAAGTAATACTTCGCAAATCATCAAAGATGTTTTTGAAACTTCGTCGATTTCCTTCAATAATAGCAATTGGAACCAGCAACAGTTTGTCTATCTTAAGTCGGGAGTCGACCTAAATGCAGAAATAACCTTTGAGGCTACAGGAGGAGGATTCAATACCACTGCTACTACTTCCATAAATTTGAGAAGTGACAATAGCAGTGCAGCTGCGGGCTACGAATTCGTTTACTTCAAAGAGGCAGCCGAACGTTTTACCAGCGATGACGGAGGTGTCTACGCCTTTCGCTTAAAGCTAAGGAATGAACCTACTGCTCCGGTATATCTTAAATTGAGGTCTGACAGACCTGGAGTTGGTAATCCAAATCGAACTGGAATTACTCTGGACTCTACCAACTGGAGCTTAGGTGAAGAGATAAAAGTCATTGGATTAGACGACAATTTGAATGAAAACCAAGCCTATCGAATTCAATTCTACGATGTTTCCAGTGCTGATCCCAACTATAACGATCTACTCCCACAAGATATCCACCTTGTTAACTTGGATGACAACTACCGTCCTAATCCATTATCTTCTAATTTCTATGAATTCAACAACACTGTAACCACTCCAAATAGCTGTAGCACAGCTGGAGAAATATCTGGAGACACATCCGATTTCAACATTCCACCACTACCAGTAAGTATTCTGAGAGAAACTGATTCACCTGTGGCTACAATTAAGATTGCACTATCACAACCAATCGAGGGCACTGTCAAAGTGAGGGCATTTTCTGAGGATGAAAGTGAGGGCTATCTGATCAATGGAAGTAATCGTGCTATTAACTTTCAAGATATTATTTTCAATGAATCTAATGCTACTACATACCAAGATATCAATATACTAGGCGACCAAGACTGGATTGATGACAGAAACCAACGATTTAAAATTCAAATCTCTGTATTGAGCACCAATATTCCTGATTACCTTGGAAAAAGCGTATCTGTATGCCTTGAAAACGAAGATGATGACAAAGCTGGGATTGAATTAAATTTTGGCATGTCTGATGAAAACTTACTCGCCACTTCTACTTCCCAGCCCAATACCAAACTTGGGGTAAGATTACTTTCCGAGCCAGTTGGCAGTGTCTCATTTAGTCTTGTCTCTCAAGGATCTCTGTCCTTCAATTCAAATAACTGGAGTGAATTTCAAGAGATTACTGTTACTAATCAATCAAAAGCCTCCTCATCTGGTAGCTTAGCAAGCTCTTTAACAACAAGTGATCCTGTTTACTCGAATGTTTCTATCCCATCTATTCCTATATATCATCAAGATGACGAGGTTCATGACGTTCTGATTGAGATGCCCGACAATGAATATGTTAACGAAGCAGGAACAACCAATAGCTTTAAAGTAGCTTTGAGAAGCCAACCGAGTAACTTAGTCATACTACCCTTGGATGTTAGCAATCCATCGGAAGGCCGTGTCTCCCCTTCAACACTTGTTTTTGATGACACAAACTGGACAGAACCTCGGACCGTCAGAGTCTCTGGAATTGACGACTATCAGATTGATGGCAATCAACAATTTGAAGTGAAGATCGGTGTAGATCCCAATTATAGAAATCAGGAACGAATAGTTCGCTTCATTAGTCTAGACTCAACGGAAGCTGGATTCATAGTGTACGTATTAGATGAACAAACTGACGAAGCTGGTGGGGATGCACAAGTTACCATTCAACTTAAAAGTAAGCCCAAAGCTGATGTGATCATAAATGCCTCTTCGACAGATACAACTAAGGCTGTGATCACGCAAGGTAGCTTCCTAACCTTCACTACCAGCAACTGGTTTCAACCCCAGACCGTCAAATTAGTTGGACTCGCTGATGGTTCCACAGCAAATGACCAAGATTACTCCCTCGAATTCTCAAATTCTTCCAGCGATGACAGTAACTATGATGGGCTTAAAATTCAGAGTGTGCCCCTGAAGCATCTCAATCTGAATTGACGATGAGCCCGGTACGTCTGAAAAATCAGGATTCTCTGGCTTGGCTCTGTCTCCAACGACCTGAGGCCTATAACGCCTTCAAACAAGAGATGGTCGGCGAGTTATTGGAGTGCCTGTTTCAACTCCGACAACGAATCCATCAAGGTGCTGGCCATCACCGGGGAGGGATCTGAAGTGGTCTAGTTCACATCTACAGGACCCCATTACGGCTTTCCATGAGTTGACCACTCGTGTTCACCTCTGCATCGCTGAAATTCAACGCTTCCTTGAGCTTATCCTAGCAATCATCAATGGAACTGCAACTGGAGGTGGTTTCTCTCTTGCCCTGAACTGCGACTTCCGAACGATGACCAAGACAGCACGTCTAAAACAAGCTCTCACTAGTCATAGACTCTGTTTGGATGTCGGAGGAACTTGTTTTCTTCAACGTTTAGTTGGGCTTGAACGTGCCTTGGAGATTGTGGCATTAAATGTATGGATATCGGAAAAACAAGCCCTGAACTGGGAACTAGTCAACCGAGTTGGGCCTCCGGAAAAACTCGTAGCAGAAACCCCGAGTTGGGCAAGTCGTTTAGCTGAACGCTCCAATCACGCCTTCACAACCGTCAAACAACTGCCCAACGAATCCTGGAACACTCAGATCAAGACCCAACTAGAACACGAACGTCAGGGTCTGGTTAGCACTGTCAAACATTTTGATGGCCAAGAAGGACTGTCTGCTTTCCTCCAAAAACGGTCCCCACGCTTTGCCTGAAATTCCCAAAAATCTCCACGCACTCAGTTCAGCCTTTCAGATTTTACCTCGTTCAACAGAGCGGCAGGAAGTTCTTCAACTAAAAATTGACCAAAAGACCAAGCCACTCAGAGCCTTGGGGCAATTGGAGATCTTGGCGCTACAGCTTGGTCAAATTCAGCATACTCTGACCCCTCAAATCAAAAATCCTACCCTGTTCCTCTTCGCTGCAGATCATGGAATTGCCCAAAGTGGAGTCAGCGCCTATCCCCAGGAAGTCACCCGCCAGATGGTCCTAAATTTCCTCAGTGGAGGAGCTGCAGTCAACGTGTTTTGTCGACAAAACGGCTGGGACTGGAAAATCATTGATGCTGGAGTTTGTGGCGAGTTACCCTCCGATTCAAACCTCATCTCAGCAAAAATTGCTCAAGGTACGCGTAATCTCTTTACAGAAGCAGCCATGACGCCCAAACAATGTACTCAAGCAATCTCGGTAGGCGCTCAGTTGATTCGGGATTATCATGCACAGGGAGGAAATCTGATTGGTCTCGGGGAAATGGGGATTGGCAACACATCTTCCGCCAGTCTGCTGACTAGCTGCTTGCTCAATGTACCCTTGAAAGATTGCCTTGGGCAAGGTACGGGCTTGGATGAATCCGGTTTGGCTCGCAAGCAACGTCTACTGCAGCAAGGCCTTGAGTTACATCAGGATGTTCAGAATCCCTGGGAGGCTCTCGCTACTTTTGGGGGCTTCGAGTTGGCGATGCTCTGTGGGGCTGCGTTGCAGGCAGCAGAATTGCAGGTCACTATATTGGTGGATGGATTTATTGTCTCAGCCGCCCTTTTGCCGGCACTGCTGAGCTATCCACACTTGGTTGACTACTGTATTTTTGCCCATTGTTCACGAGAACCGGGCCATCGCCATTTGCTGGATGCCATCGGCGCGACCCCTCTACTGGATTTGAACCTAGCCCTCGGAGAAGGTTCCGGTGCGGCCCTTGCGTTACCCTTGTTGGAGTCTGCAGTGCGCTTCCTCAATGAAATGGCTTCCTTCGAATCTGCCGGAATCAGTCAGGCATGTCCCTAAATATCCCTGACTTGCTAGATCGCGAATGGCAGGCGTTCTGGCTCTCTGTCAAGTCCTTTACTCGCCTACCAACCCCTCACGTTGCCTATTCCACTATTCAGATGCAAAGGGCCTCTAGTTATCTGCCCTGGGTGGGCTGGCTGATCGGTGGCGTCTGTGCACTAGCCTTTCTTGGTTTGCAGAGCTTGTGGGGCACTAGCTTGGCCATCTGGACCACCTTGGCTCTTGGTATCTGGATCACTGGGGCTTTTCACGAGGATGGCTTCGCCGATTTCTGTGATGGGATGGGAGGGGGCTGGACTACAGATCAAGTACTGCGAATCATGAAAGATTCGTATCTGGGGACCTTCGGCGTACTCGGTCTGATCACCAGTTTTCTTCTGAAGGGCAACGCACTTTTGTTGCTGGAACCAAGTCAGATTCCCCTATCTCTGGTGCTGATGCACAGCTATCCACGCTTTGGGGCCGTGCTGCTGCAGAACCTCAGCAGCTACGTACAGCGTGACGAACACAGCAAGATGCGGCTACTGGCTGAGCCCCATTCTTCATGGCGATTACTGATTGCGGGATTAGCATCTGTAATATTGGCAGCCTTTCTGGTCGAAGGAATTTTCTTACTAGGTTTGCTGGTCGGAGGCTTTGTGATCGTGCTGTTGATGCGCCACTATCTCAACAAGCGACTTGGAGGCTACACTGGTGATTGCCTAGGAGCTTTAGAACAAATCTTGGAACTCTTCGTCGTACTGTGGCTTGCGCTCTTCTAGATTTCGCAACTGCATAGTGAAAAATTATACCCCTTCCTAACTTGCCTCATTTTAATTTCACAAGGAGAATTATCCCAACCCCACGCACCTGACTGGATCCAAGCAGTTTTTTCATAAATCGGTTGATCTTCATTTTGACCACTCATAGCTGCTATCCAAACAGATCCTCCATGCTCTCCGAACTCTAAATCTCCGGAAGTTCCTCCCTTTTTCAAAGATAATTAGTGAATTTCTGGGGAGGAATTTTGTCATCTCACTGCCAAGGATGTCATGCAGCAGGAAGAGTTTGTCTACCAGAAAATTAATGAAGACTTTAGCTTTGTGATGGACTGCTTCAGCGGTTTTGATAAGAATGAGAGTGGTCGTTTACGACGTATGGTTCAGGATAAAGAGTATAACAGCTTCTATTACCTCAGCTTCGACAATTCTGTACCTTCAATCATTTTGATCCGGGTGCGACACGCTGGCTGCCCGAAAGACCTGGCTGATCGCATCATACGGATGATGGACACTAGCAGTCTCGAGGTTGAAGAACCAATCATCGCTCCAGATATTCGCAACCTAGTTTTCTTGCACAACAATGACTGATGCTTTTACACAGCGGCGGGGTGGGATTCTACTCCACCCAACTGCCCTCCCCGGTCCACATGGAATCGGAGATCTGGGTCCCATGGCTTATCGATTTGTTGATCTGCTTGAAGCGACTAAACTAACACTCTGGCAGGTTCTGCCACTTGGACCTACCTCCTTTGGCTGCTCTCCCTACCAGTCTCCCTCTGCATTTGCCGGCAATCAACTGCTGATCAGCCTGGAGTTGCTACAGGAAGAGGGCTATTGGGAGGCTCCAGAATTCCTGCCAGATTTCTCCATTGATCAAGTTGACTTTTCCCAAGTTGCTTCATGGAAGCAGTCCCAACTGCGTCAAACCTTCCAAAACTTTCAGCTTCAAGCTTCTGAAGAAGATCAAAACGCCTTTGCAGAGTACTGTTTGCAGGAAGTCAATTGGCTGGATGATTTCGCACTCTTCATGGCAATCAAGGAACATTGTGGAGGTACATCCTGGGATCAATGGCCCGCTCACTTCACACAAAGAGAACCCCAAGCACTGACTCAGTTTCGAACTGAGCACGCAGCCACAATCACCGAAGTACAATGGCAACAATTCATCTTTGACCACCAGTGGAGGCGTCTACGAGATTATGCCACTCAGCGGAAGGTCGAGTTCTTTGGAGATATCCCGATTTTTGTCGCCTACGACAGCGCTGATGTCTGGGCTCATCGGCACTGGTTTCAACTAGAGGAGAACGGACAACCTTCTCATGTAGCTGGTGTACCTCCTGACTATTTCAGTGAGACGGGCCAACGTTGGGGCAATCCTCTCTATGATTGGCAAGCTCTTGTAGCAGAAGACTATTCCTTCTGGAAACGAAGACTCTCTGCACTACTGCGCTGGGTACAATGGGTCCGGATTGATCACTTCAGAGGATTTGAGTCTTTCTGGTCCATTCCTGCTAATGAACCCACGGCTGTTGTCGGCGAATGGGAAGCTGGTCCCGGTTTGGAGTTATTCAAATCGCTGAAAACTGAGCTGGGCGAGTTACCAATTGTAGCAGAGGATTTGGGTCTCATTACCCCGGAGGTGCATGCCTTGAGACGTGACTGTGGCTTTCCAGGGATGAAGGTGCTACAATTCGCCTTCTATAACGATCCCCAGCATCCCTTCCTACCCCACAGCTACAATCCTCGAGCAGTCGCCTATACGGGCACTCACGACAACAACACCACTCGTGGATGGTGGCAGGAATTGAGCGCTGCTCAACAGCTACAGGTCCAAGATTACCTTCAGCAACCCGTGGATGAAGCCACTGTCAGTCTTGCCATGATAAGACTAGTCTGGTCTTCTTCAGCAGTCTGGGCAATCGCTCCATTGCAGGATTGGCTCAACTTGGACGCAAGCTGCCGTTTCAACATTCCAGGTACTACAGAAGGAAACTGGCAGTGGCGCTGCCGCTGGGAATCACTGGAATCACTGGATCTAATGTCCCTCCACCAGTGGACACAGATCTATGGTCGAGCACCCGGGTAAGATACGTTTCCCCGCATGGCATTCTAACCACTAGCAGGACTGCCACACCTTACACATCTGGCTGGGGAAACACTCCTGCTGCCTGATCCAAGTAAATCAAATCCTCCACTGGCACCAACAGACTGAACCCATCCAGCCTAAAATAGTTGTTGAAACGCTCAAAGGCCAGCGGTACAAGCGCTGTCGACTACTACTGGAACTCCACTGGATTTCGCTGGAAGCAGTAGAAACGCTGCATGTCCTTACAGAAGAATAGCCCTTCTACCTGCGTCAGGATCTTCAACTGCCTGAACCACCTGGGCCACGATAACCTGTCGGTTGGCAACACCTGAAAGGTTCTCTCCCAAAACGCTCCTAGCCCAACTCAGTCCACAGGCCTGTGAGTTACAGAGCTTAATCTTACAAGGACGACCACACCCGCTACAGGCCTTACTGGCACTACAACCATAGTTCCAGATCCTACCCATCGAAGGAGACTAACTTCTCAAAGGCTTGGAACAGACTACAGTCCTTCGTTGGAACAGTGGAAGCCTGCGACAACTTTGGTCGCTACTCCGGTGGGAACATCAAACCGAGGAACTCTGGTGGGAAGATCTGCTTGACCAGGTTTTCTGGTAGGAGCAACGTTTGGTCGATGACAACAGAGAAACGAACCGTTTCCTGCTTCAATAAATTCTACAAGCACCACATACAGAGAAGAATTTTCAGTGGTATCATTCTCGAACTTCATCCAAACCCGTCATTCATTGGGTAGCCGTCTTGTTCGTGCTGCTCGGTATTGCGGGCAGGGCTTTAACAATTCATCACTGGGAATCACGATGAGATCAACTGCGACAGGAGCTGAGACAGCTGGAAGCCAACCCGGAAAAACACTGCAAGGAGAAGCCCCCAGTTGATCCACAACTCGAGCAAGCTAGTAAAGCCTAGGAAGCTGAAATCGCAGCTCGTTCTCATATGAGCGTTGATTACCAGGATGCTATCTCAACTGCCTTGAGAGAATCCTGGCTGGAGCAGATACAACTTACCCCCCCCCCCACTGACGCCAACTTGATCCTGTTACTGATGGACCCAATTCACATTGCTAGCATTTCACAGCAATTTGAAAAACTCCCCTTTGTCGACATGGTTGAACTCAATCTGCAACGTTCCAATGAGTTGAAAGGGCAAACAGTCCAACAATTGCAGATGCAACTTCAATGGGTCAGCAAATCGCCCTAAACATAACAATTTTTTGTTGTTGTAGTAGCAGTGCTGACAAGCCGGGTGTGTCTCCCTTCAGTGCGTCAACGCTTTTATCATAACTGAATTGAACAACCCAACATGCTTCATGGATGAATATTCTTCAGATCGGGATTATCCTTATGCGCAAAGAAGAAGCTCCTTCCCAAGAGCTGGATTGGGAGAGTACGGAGTGGGTACAGTTACGTAGCTTGTTTCTGGATGAATCAACCCGAGAGCGGATCGTTGCGTGCCTAACACGGTGCGATCAAGAAGTACCCCTGAGTTCGGTTCCAATCTTAAGACCACTGTTGATGAATCAGGAAGTTACGCTGGGCGTGCCGTTGGGGCGGAAATCCGCAGTGACTCGACGAGAGGAAGGCCGGCGTTGACGTCAGCCACCACGGCGTAGGGACTGAACGTCGACTCGAAAAAAGTTACTTCATTTTACCAAACATGCCGATGTTGCTGACCGGAGGAATAGTCGGTTTGTCTTCCTCTTCAGCTGGGGTCTCTGGAGCAGTTGTGGACTCAGGAAGTTTTTTCTGAGCATCCGGTAGGGCTCGTTGCTTAAGGGCCATGAGCTCATCATCCATATCTGGAGATTCGTGCTCCAGTTCCTTGAATTTTTTGTCCAGGCTTTCGCGACCATCTTCCAGGCTCAACTCCTGATACGCCTCTGCCCGCGCTGACATCTGCTCAATCTTTTCTTCTGCTCGGTCAATTGCCTCCATTGCACCGACGTTATCTCCAAGACCCTCAATGGTTTGATAGATCTGCTCCTGAGCTTCTGCTTGCTTCTGCTTGGCAACGAGCAGGCTCTTCTTACGTTTGATCTCTTCGATCTTGTCTTCCAGCTGCTGGTAGCCATCTCGGAGTAAATCCGAATTGCGAGCATGTGAAGCAAGCTGCTGCTGAAACTCTGCGGAACGACGAGCATGGTCTTTCTTGCGCATCAGAGCATCTTTCGCCAAATCATCTTTGCCCTTCTGTACGGCCAGTACCGCCTTATCTTCCCACTTCTGTGCCTCTGCTTCTTCCTGCTCAGTTTGACGCTCAAAGCGTTTTTGAAGGGCCAGCGCTTCAGTCATTCGCTGCTTGGCCTCTCTCTTTTGGGTTTCCAGGTCGCTGATCATCTGCGTCAGCATCAACTCCGGATCTTCAGCCTTGTCCAGCGCAGCGTTAGTGTTCGCGCGTAGGACGTTGACGAAACGATTGAAAATACCCATAACTACTTTCTCAGAACAATTGTTTGCGTTTATTAGAAGGCAGGATGTTGAGTGCCTCCCGATACTTGGCAACCGTACGGCGTGCAACCTTGATGGAACTGCGTTTCTGCAGAATATCTGCAATCTGCAGGTCTGTATAGGGGGAACGCACGTCTTCGTTCTGAACCATCTGCTGGATCATGTCTTTGATCCGCTTGGAAGAGACGGCTTCGCCCTGCTCCTGATCAATACCGCTGGTGAAAAAATATTTCAGTTCAAAGATACCCTGTGGCGTATGCACGTACTTGTTGGTCGTGATACGACTAACTGTTGACTCGTGCACATCAATGTCTTCTGCTACATCCTTGAGTACCAGAGGTTTGAGGTAGTGGATACCTTTTTCGAAGAAACTTCGCTGGAAGCGCAGAATACTCTTGGTCACCTTGTAGATTGTCTTCTGCCGCTGCTCAATGCTCTTCATCAACCACTGGCCCGCTTTGATTTTCTCTTGGATATACTCCTTCGTCAAGTTGCCGTCTTCCTCCATGTTGTCTACAAGCTCCCGGTAGTAGTTGCTGATTCGCAACCGTGGCATACCATGAGCGTTGAGAGCTACCTTGTATTCGTTGTTAACTTGGTAAATGAAGACATCGGGGATGATGTAGTGGTGGGAAGGGGGAGGGGTGAAAGAGCGTCCGGGCTTGGGTTCAAGTGCCATGATTTCACGGTAGGCCTCTAACACTCGCTCTAGGTCCTGTTTCTGACGACGTGCAATCTTTTTCAGATCCTTGCATTCCAGTAGCTCCATGTCCTGCTCAACGATTCGATAGCACAATTCATCACTCCGACCCAACAAGCGCAGCTGGATCAGTAGACATTCCTGCAAACTGCGAGCTCCTACTCCGTTGGGATCAAAAGTCTGAATCTGGAAAAGCACCTCTTCCACGAAAGCTGCGGCTCTGGGTGAAACCCGTACCTTGCTTTCCAGATCTTCCTCCAACTCTTCTTCCTCAAAAATCGGTGGAGGAGGTAGGTTCTTTCCTCGGCGAGACTTTCGTTTACCGTCACCCATCGCTGCTTTTTCCTGCTGATAACGCAGGTCCATCCAATAATCATCCATCTCACGCTCGACTGTGATTTCATCACTGTCCAGCACTTCCAAAATTCGATCCTGCAATTCTGGATTGCCTTCCAAAATTTCCCGGATACTCGTGACCAAGTAGCCATTGTCGGCAATGTTACCAGCCAAGTAGTGAGCAACTTCAACCTCCAACTTACTCATGCGCAACAGACCGACTTGCCACAACAGATGGTCCTGCAGCGATTCGTCCTGGGCCAACGTGGCTTCCAAGGAAGGCAGCTCATCATCGTCGCCACCGCTACGGATTCGCCGGTCCTGGTACTGACCATACTGATCGACCTGCTCCACATACTGCTGCCAGTCCACCTCTTCCTGGGCATTCGTTTCCTCTTTATCTTCTTCTCGAGCTGTTTCGTAGGTCTCTTCGCTGACGGGCACTTCGGTCTGTTCTGTCGTCATGTCGCGCTGTTCCTCGCTGGGATAAGTGTCGATGTCCATCGACTCTTCCAACACAGGGTTTTCAACGAGCGACTGTTCAATCAGTTCTTCCAGTTCGGCGCGTGACAACTGCAATAGCTTGATTGCTTGCTGGAGCTGCGGGGTCATGATGAGCTGCTGCGTCATCTTCATTTGCAGCTTCATATGCATGGCCATAAGGACGTCTCGGCTGGGAAATTGAGGGGATGTTACCAACAATCCGGTTGGTCTTGGCGAGTCTTTTCCAAAAGTGAATAATACCCTAATTGATTGGCATTTAAATTGCTACAGTAAAATATGAAATTTGCTCAATTCGCTCTCAGAAAGTGAAAGACTCACCCAGATAAACCTTCCTTGCTTGCTCATCCTTCGACAATTCCTCCGGTGTTCCGCTGACTAAGAGAGTACCCTCGTTCATGATGTAGCCCCGATCAATGATGCTAAAAGTCTCTCGGACGTTGTGATCCGTGATCAACACCCCAATGTTGCGTCGTGCGAGCTGCCGGACTGTCTCCTGGATATCTGCGACAGCAATCGGGTCAACACCTGCGAAGGGCTCATCCAGCAGAATGATTGAAGGCTCCAGCACCAGCGCCCGAGCAATCTCGGTGCGACGACTCTCTCCTCCAGAGAGCGCGTAGCCCTTGAGATGTCGAACATGCGCAATCCCCAACTCTTCCAACAGTATCTCCAGGCGCTCTTTTCGTTCAGTCGTGCTGATCGGTAACAGTTCAAGAATCGCCATCAGATTGTCCTCAACGGTCAGCTTGCGAAAGATCGAACGCTCCTGCGACAGATAGCCGATCCCACAACGTGCGCGCTTGTGCATGGGGTAGTGCGTGATTTCGGCCTCATCCAGATAAATCACACCCCGATCCGGACGGACTACTCCAGCGATCATGTAGAAAGTGGTTGTCTTGCCTGCGCCATTAGGCCCCAGCAGGCCCACAATACTACCCTGCTCGACTTCCAGCGAGACTCCTTTGACGGCCTGCCGACCTCTGTAAATTTTGACAAGTTGCTCTGCAGAAAGTTTAAGTTGTGCCATGACTGTATTTCGAATCTCTTTTTTTCAGTGAGATGGTTATAGGATTCTGGGAGAGTCTGCACTACAATGCAGTCGTTTTTCGGTAGAAATCTGCATTTTCTTTAAGAAAAGAGAGCAGTTGTTGTCGTTATTGTCGAGAGTAAGAATCGTGAAAGGAATTTGTTGGATGGGAACGGTAGGGATCATCAGTAAGAAAAATGAAACAATGCAAACGCTCTCGGGCAATCGGTATTTTTCCGACAGCCCTTAGCATTTGCTGGTTCTGCAGAGCTTATTCTGCCCTTGGTCACCTAGAAGGAATAACCGGCACTCAACTGCATTACGTTGGCGGTTCCCTTGTACTTACCAGTCAGATCTGGATTAGTACTTGTCTCACTGGGCAGAAAGTCACTCACCAGGTAGGCCAAGTCCATTAAGAAAGCTCGACGCTTATAGCCAGCACCTACAAAAAAACTATTTCTTCCAGCCCCATCTGGAGTGATTGGCCCCAGTGTAGACTCTGGAATCGGACTAGCTGTTTTGTAATAGCCTCCTCGAACCTTCAAATAGTCAGTGAACGTGTAGAAACCACCAATCTTATAGTCAATTACGTCTTCCCAGTTCTGCTTGATAACTGTTGTCCCATCACCTGGCAACCCTTTGTCGTATCGGATTAAGACCTCATCGTAGGCAGACCAGCCACTACGCAACAGTCCAGCTTCAATTGCATAAGCACCTGGGATGTAGCCATCTCCTGAAGAAAAGGACTTCAAAGAAATAGCCATTTCTAGTAGATCCGGGTACTTGATGTCGACAGAGATTCCACCATCTGGAAAGAGGTTTGTAAAAACTGGAGGAGCCTTACTGGTATCAAATTTAGCATCTCCCTCTCCACTGACTGTGAAGCGAGAGGTATAATTCGCTGCTGCCGCTATTGTTCCTGCGTCGTATAGAATCGATGCGTTATAACCATTAGCAGTTCCCTTAACCCCAAGAGTTACGGAGAAGCTGTCATTACCACTGTAAACCACCTCCTGTTCCAACTCGATATGGGCTGCATAGAAGTTAAGACCTCCTCCAACTGAGAAATCTCCAAAACGTCCAGCTACCACAACCGGTTGGTTCAGTGTTGCCAATTTAATCCGGGTCAACACATCTCGCCCAGCCCAATCTTTAGGCCACTCAACACTTGAATTGAAGGGCAGGTTCGCACCTGTTCCTACTGCCATATTTCCATTGTTGTAGACCGCATAAATGTGTGGAGCTACTGATGGATCAGTCTGAGAATCTGCACTGCTCCCTCCATTAAGGTCTTTGTAATTGTATTTGGTTTCGTAGCGAGCAAAACCACCGTATACATGAATGCCTGTCTCTAGCTTGACCATCGCTGATGGATTTTGAACAACCAGACCAGCGTTGTCAAAGAAGGTAATTCCCCCCTGTCCTTGAGCAGTGTAGGAGGCTCCAGACTGGGGTGTATTGAAACCAGCTGCTTGAACAGTACCGCCCAACACCACAAAGGAGAGGGCTGCGAGAAAGTGACGTAGCGCTTTCATGATGATTCTCCTTAGTTATTGGTACAGGTTGCAATATCAATTTCTTTTGATGGATCCAACACTTTTCCTGTTGCTAAGAAACAGGAAGCTTGTTGTTGCCCTCGCAGAGTAGCTTTAGTTTTCCAATCAAGTAGAAATGTATGTACTGCTGACTCTGAATTCCCTGTTGTTGGCTTGTAGGTGTTCGGATTGAAAATCCAGCGACTCCGAGTTACATTATCCAAAGCGCCATCACCATCTTTATAGGTGGTCAGTCCCTTTGCTAAAGAGAGCAGATCTGTATTTGAATTTGGACTAGTTAGGTCTCCTATAATTTGCTGTATTAATAGTGTAGCTGTATTTGATGGAGAGGCATTTGAAAGAGGATCAATACCACCTTTAAATGTTGCATGAGCAGCAGATAATTCTACGCCCAACATTTGGGTATTCAGCGCTTCTTTTCCCTTTTTGGTACTTGTATCAAAGCCAGAAGCGGCGGCAACACCTGCACGGATTTGTGGACCGAAACTACCACTGAGAAGAAGATCTACTACGTCCCCACCTGGGTTATTTATCACAAAGCGTTCGGCTGGAAAATTACTACCTAACAAGTTGCTCCCAATTACACCTGATCCACTATATCCAAAAAAGTGTATTGGTGTCTCATTTGGTGTATTGCCAATGGCATTAAGGATTGTTGGGTTAGCTTCAAGCAGTGTCCGTAGACGGAATAAGTCGAACTGTGTCTGGAGGAAATAGCCAACAGTCAGTGCTGGGTTATCAGGACGCAGAAAAGCTACACCGGAATCATCTGCCAAATTACCATTGCCATTCACATCTTCATAAGTACGATCCCCATGGCCCCAAAAATCTATAACGATAGTGGCAAAGTTCTTACTGGCCAGAGTATTCATCACTGTAAACATATCTTCTTTCACGTCTGTAAGTCCGGACATGAAGATAACGACCCCCTCAACAGTATCTGGCATAGCAAGCCAAAAACTTATCTTGCCATTGAGTGCTGAGTCACTGTTTGGACAATCTGTGCCTGGTTTTACTGCACGATTTAACAGATCTAACTCCCATGTATTTATTGTCTTAGCCAAAAAATTCTGACAAGGGAAGTAACCCTTGTAAAGTTTGCTCACATTATCAGTTGGAATATTGGCAACAATGACGACATCCTTCACAATATTTGTATCTAGGTTTGCTAGACTCGCTACAACTGCTGATTTTAAATTAACAGGCTGATCTCCCGGTGTGCTTGAATTACTTGGGTAGCTTGTTGCCCAACTCACATTGTCTAAGCTTGCTGATGACGTATTCGTAAGATTTGCTTTTACAGCGCCGAGTAAAGATGCTGTTCCCGCAGCTTCTATTGGATCTTCAGGCTCTGTAGTGAATGTAAATAATTGGGCCAAATCGTTATGTGTTTTGATTTGACCTAATGCCTGAAGTCCCAAAACCAGTGGAGCGTATTGTGTTCGGAGTCCTTCCAAACTGTTAGCTGCAACTAAATCGGTGAAAAGGGTATTCACAATTTTTCCATTCACCACAATTGGACTTGGGTTGGTAAGAATGTTTGTCAGAGCATCTGGTGAAATGTTATTACCCTGAGCATCTACCAAACTAGTTTTGACAATTACTGCATACTGAGTATTTGCTTGGAAAGTGCTATTATCTGGTACAAGTACTAAATCATTATTTGCATCCTGATAGACAACTTTAAATGTTCCTCCACCAATTGTTGGAAGAGGATACACAGGTGCCGTTGGGTTTGAGGCTGGGAAAATCAATAGGTTCTGGGCCAGATTCGATCCAGCAGCCAAATTCCAACTACCATTATCATGGTAAAGACTCGCTAATGGTGCGCTGAAAGGAATTCGGATTGGCATCAAGCGACTGATTCCTGGTAACGGGCTCTTTCCTGCAGTAGTTAGTGCAGTATTAACGCTAAGGAGAACTACGTCACTGGGTTGAGGAACTAGACCCTCAGCTTGGCTAAACTTAGCGATAGTGTTCGCAGTGTTTTCCTCTCCACTCGTCACTGATGGAGCTGGCTCGTTGCTAGCAGAATCCAGAATTTGCTCAGCACAGCCGCTGAGAGTAAAGGCAGTGAGCAGCACACCACAGAGGAGACGCAGGCTCATCTTCATAAGTCCTCCCGAAAAAGTTGGAAAAATCGTGACCATCTTCGCCAAAAGCAGGCGACAGAAAGTTGTAAAAGGACAGGAGAGTCCGACACAATTCATTATATTGTCAAACCCTAATTTTCTTACAGGCTTCAGAAATTGTTAGCATACCAATGGTAGTTCGATTCCTTAGACTTGTTCCGAATACTGGCTCGAAGGTCGCTTTCGTTCGTAGTCATTCCTGGTTCAAAGAACTCCTATGCTTCCAATCAATTCAGATGGAATCCCTGGTGTTTTCTGGCATTGACAACGAGTGCCAGCTTAGATAGCTTGCTAGCAAATATATTTTTATCGCACAAAAGAATTTCCACTTTTGAAGTTGCGATATTTCCTTTAATACATTGGAAACAAAAGCAAGATGCCAATTTACGAATATGTGTGTAAGAGTTGCGGGCATGAATTTGAAGAAATGCAACGTTTCAGCGATGCGCCACTGGAACAGTGCCCATCCTGTCAAGAAGAATCGTCTGTGCAGCGCAAGGTCTCCAAGAGCGCATTTCATTTGAAGGGGGGTGGCTGGTACAAGGATGGTTATGGGAATTCTAAACCAGATAGTTCCGACGAAGGTAACAAAGATTCCAAGAACAACGAAAGTGGAACTGAATCCAAAAAAAGTGAGAGTGGGGATGAAACGAAAAAGACCGAAAGTGGAACTGAATCCAAAAAAAGTGAGAGCAGCACAGAATCAAGCTCAAAAGAGAGCAAACCTGTGGAGTCCAGCAAATCCAGCGACTCCAGTTCTTCTTCCTCTTCTTCCGGATCGGGTAGCAAGGAAAGCGCTGCCTGAGCCAACTTGATTCTTCCAGTCCCTCCACTCATGTTGGGACTCATGTCTCAACTTGAGTGGACCCCTCTTTGATGCCCAGTTTCCTTCGCCAGATCCTGATCCTGCTCTGGAAAGACCTGCTGATTGATTTGCGCCGTAAGGAGAACTTTCTCTCCATGCTGCTCTTCTCAACCCTGACGCTGCTAATCTTCCAATTTGCGATGGGAGATGATCAACGAACCTTTCGCTTGGCTCTGCCTGGGATCATCTGGGTGGTCTTCATGCTGACGGGCGTCCTCAGCCTGAACAAATCCTACCAGCAGGATTCTGAGCATGGTTGCATTAGTGGATTGTTGTTGGCGCCACTGGACCGTACCGTCCTCTTCTTTGGTAAGTTTCTCGCCAATGTCTGCTTTCTGCTGGTTGCCCAGTTACTCTTTCTGGCGCTATGCTTTCTTTTCTTCCCCCTGAGGGTTCAACATTGGCCTAGTATGCCTGGAATTCTGTTGGCTGGCACAGTTGGCTTCAGTGCACTTGGAACCCTACTGACAGCCATGACAGCATCACTCAAAGGACGTGAGGTGCTGCTGCCAATTCTGCTGTTCCCATTGATGGTGCCCGGACTGCTTAGTCTAGTGAATCTGACGGCCTACCTGTTATTCGATACACGCCCTGAACAAGTCAATGCCTGGTGGAATCTACTGCTGGGTTTCGATGTCTTGCTGTTGGTAGTCTCAGTACTCGGATTCGAGTTCGTGATGGAGGAATGAGGGGAAGGTAAGGCCTGAGCGATTCATACGAAGGCCCAGGCTTTTTTGAAAAGTTTGGCTTAGTCGCCGAGATCGCTCAAACGACCTGCTAGTCCAGCAGCATCGTTTCCAATCAACGGCGCCAATTGCTCCAGTCTCTCGCGGACCAGACCACTGGATTGCTGTCTTCTAACTTTGATTTCAGGATTTACTAGTTTTGTCGCTGAAACAAGGTTTTCTCCGCTCACATCTGCGGGACGTAGCACTCCCTGCAAAGTGGTCACATAGCGCACCTGATTTCGCTGTCGGTAGTCTACTTTCTGTCCAGAGATGAGCATGTTTCCATCCGGATAAACGCGAACGACTCGAGCACTGATCGTGTTCAATCCCCGTAGAATCTCATTCTGCTCTTCTTCAATCGCATTCCGCAGAGTCAGCGCTTCCAGAGCCAGACTCGCTGCTTGAACCTCATTCTGTGGCGCAGCTGCTGCCTGCTCACCATCTCCTCCTCCCTCTTTGGGTGGAGGAACGTTGCTGATCAAGTCTACTTCCTGGATGGTGAGTAGATCACCCCGATAGCGAGCGCGGTGATCACGGAAGAGATTACCGAAGGAAGCCTCACTGCGCCAAAGGGATCCTTCAAGGGCGTTGCGGCTCGTATTGAGCGCAGGCTGGCGCTGGCGACGTGCCGGATTATCTACCAGCTGTTTTCTGATCGGTTGTGGCGGCGGCGGCGGCGCCAAAGCTGAACAGCCAGCAATGACTATCAACAGTCCCCACAAAATCAGATTCCTAACCACTTTGTTCTTGTTTATCATCATTGCACCTGAACCGTGTTCTCGTCCTGCACAGTTGCATAAACTACCAATTTGCTATCTGCGTTACGAACCGGAATTTTTTCACCCATACGCCCCTTGGACATTGAGATGCCAGGAGCGGTCAGGCGGAGTAGAGGAGTTTCATAAAGGATAGTCAGGCGATCTCCATTGTTGACCAGTGGTGGAGTGGTAACAGTCCTCTCCTGGATCACTTCCTTCGGATTGATTGTGCGGGTTGCAATTTTACCTACCAGATCCTGGGGTTTGGTGACGTAATCAGCTGTTGTCCGATCAACGTTACGGCGCACTCGCACCAGATCCGCCTCTTCAATGATTTTGTCCCGCTGGATGGTATCCTTGGCAACAAAAATCTCCTTGTAGACCTTCAGGTACGCCCGAACGGTTACCTTGCGAGCTGGCTCTCCATCAATTCGAAAGTTGACCTGGTAATTCCGATAACCCCCTTCCTTCTTATAAATTCCGATTTCACTGATGTCGTAGCTCAGTTCTCCACGGGGCAGGAACACATCACTGACCTGGGCCAACAGTTTTGGCTGAACGTCCTCATCTAGATGGTTTTTGCTGATGAAGGCCAGTACTGCTTCTTCAATATCTTTTCCAGGCACCTTGAGCGCAGCTCGGTAGACTCTGACCGTCTCATTGTTAGGGAAAACCAACTTGTTTGTGTCTACCTTGTGGAAGCGTAGGCGGGAGAGCAGTAGAGAGCGAGTGATTGTCAGATTTCTGCCAGGCAGTGGAGATCGGCCCACCTTTAGGCCAGCAATGCGATCAACAAAGCTTGGGTCATTGCCTTGTAGCTTCGCAATTTCACCAAGAGTATATTCTACATCAGACACTGCGGCTGTCTCTGCAAGGAAGACCTGAATCTTGTCAAAGTCTTCTTCACTCAGTGCCTCAACGGCGCTGAGTGGCAGCACAGATCCGATTAGCAGACAAACCAGCAGCCACAGGTATTTCATTAGGTTACCGAATGCTCAACGAATCAGGCCATTCGCTGTCTTCAGCATCTCATCGGAAGACTGGATTGCCTTGGAATTGACTTCATAGGCTCGCTGGGCAGTGATCATATTGACCATCTCTTCCACCAACGATACGTTGGAGCCTTCCAGAAAACCCTGGTTGAGGCCGCCCATGCCGTTTGCGGCTGGGCTGTCCAAAACAGCGTTACCAGAGGCTGGTGTGGAAACATACAGGTTCTTGCCAATCGGTGTCAAACCAGCTGGATTCTGGAAACGAGCAAGTTGGAGACTACCGATGGCTTCTGGTTGAGTTTCGTCACGGAGGAACACAGAAACTGTACCATCGTTGCTAATTTCAACTTTCCGAGTGTCAATTGGAATGTTGATCTCTGGATCAACAGGCATCCCATCATTAGTCACTAGACGCCCCTGCCCATCAATATTGAAGTGTCCGTCACGGGAGTAAGCAATGATTCCATTGGGCTGCAGAATCTGGAAAAAACCCGCACCATCAATGCTGATGTCTAGATCGTTACCCGTGTTCTGCAGATTTCCGGTCACATGAACTTTTTCCGTGGAGACCTGTTTCACACCGTGTCCAACATGGAGACCCACTGGAACCTGGGTGGACAAGGAAGCTGGCACACCTGCGTTACGTTCGTTGTGATAGAGCAAGTCCTGGAAGTGTACCCGGCTCTTTTTAAAGCCTGTGGTGTTGACGTTGGCCAGGTTGTTGGCAGTGACATCAATATTGCGCTGCTGGGCTCCCATACCGGTAGCTGCAGTGTAAAGAGATCGCATCATAAGGCTTCAACTCGCTATAAAAAGGTTATCCCCGGAGCCGAGAAATACTAATTGCTCGCTCGTTCATCCGGTCAACGCTACTCAAAGATTTCTGAATCGATTCGTACGTGCGGTTTGCGCTGATCATGCGGGTCATCTCCATGACGGTGTTGACGTTGGAGCCTTCCAACATTCCCTGCTGGACTCGAACTTCCTCGGAAGGAATCGGCACATCGTCACTGCTGATCGGTGCAAAGAAAGAGTTGCCCAGCTTCTGCAGGTTGTCCTGATTACGGAAGCGGACGGTCAGTAGACGGTCGGCAAGCTGCCCATCCACCTGTACTCGACCTTGATAATCTACAAAAATTTCTTGACCCTTCACCTGAATAGGACCGTTCTCACCTAGCACAGGGTAGTTGTCTGAGGTAACGATCGTGCCCTCACTGTTCAACTGGAAGTTTCCATTACGGGTAAAGCGTTGTCCAAAAGGCGTGTCGATTGTGAAAAAACCTTCATTGTTGATGGCCAGGTCCAAGGCATTGTCTGTTTGCTGCATGGGTCCAGGCGAGAAATTTTTTCCAATTTCATCTACGGTCACGGCAGATTTCTCCATGCCCACATACTGATCTAAGTATTCATGGGACAGGAATCGCTCTTCTTCAGATTCCGGCAGCACCTGCTGCGCTTTGGAAAGCACCTCACGGAAACTCGGTTGGTCTTCTTTAAAACCGGTAGTATTGACGTTGGCCAAGTTGTTGGACACCGTATCCATCTTGCGCTCCACAGCGCCGGCGGCCTTGACCAGACTATAGATTCCACTCATGAAAATGCTCCGAATCAGACGATTGCAGTGAGATAGGCAGGATTCCGCATTCAAGGCGTATACCAGCAAGGGACGGGCCTTCAGGTCCTTTTTTCCCAATCTCCATTCCCCAGGGAGGCATGACCGGCAGCATCCGCAATAAAATTCTGGTCGTCTTTTATCTCAGTTCCGTTCTTTCTCTGCTCGGCTACATCCTGATCTATCTGCTTTCGCAGCAACAGGGCGAGTTGGTAGAAGAGAGTTCACAGATTCCACCTGTGACTGAAGCCTGGTTTCGGCTCAACAACGGAATGCACCATGCCGTTTCCTCGCAAAGGGAGTGGCTGCTCTCAGGCAATAGTATCTTTCGTGAAGGACGAATGAATGCCTGGGATAAGGAAATTGAGCCTGCCCTGCTGGAGCTTGACCGCCTCTACAAAACATCACGCCTCTGGCAAGACGAACGGCAAGTTGAAGCCCGAACCTTCTACGATATTCGCCTACTGATTCGCAACCTGAATGAGCTACAACAACAGGTTGAGGCCCTGACCTTCCGCTCCCTTGCCAACACCAAAAACCTGACGGATCGGCGGGATAGTGATTGGCTTCTGGCCAACGACATGATGGTCAATCAAATCCTGCCGCTACAGTTGAACATTGAAGACGCTATCGCCACCATTGTTCGCTGGCAGTCGAATTTCTCACGGCAGAACACCCTGCAGATTCGCAATGAGGTAATTGATCTCAACATTCGCATCCTCTTCATTGCGCTGGCCGTTTTCCTGATTGGCTGGATTCTCTCCCGGTTGCTCGGAGAACAGATTGCTCGCTCACTGCAGGAATTGCGTGACGCTGTCCGGCGGGTCAAAGATGAGAATTTTGATGGACAGATCGAGATTTCGACACAAGACGAGATTGGGGAATTGGCCGAGGAATTTCGAGAGATGCTAATTGCCATTCAGCAACGGACTCAACAGTTGCGTAATTCCTTCGCTGAGTTAGAGAGAGCTTCCCAGACCAAGAGTGAATTCTTGACGAACATGTCTCATGAGTTGCGCACGCCACTCAACGCCATCATTGGCTTTGCCGATGCCCTGCTGGATGATGACGAGGCCGCTCTCTCCAACTATCAGCAAGATCGACTAGGTCGTATTCGAGACAGCGGCCAACAGTTGCTGGACATGATCAACTCTTTGCTCGATTTATCACGTATGGAAGCGGGGAAGATGCAAATGCACTTCACCGAGTTTGCTCCGAGAGAGGTCGCTGAAGAAGTACTCAACCTGCTAGAACCACTAATGCACCGTAAGCACCTGAAGAGTCGACTAGTTGCTCAGGGTCATGTATTCACCTGTCGCCTGGATCGGGACAAGTTAAGGCAGATGCTGATCAACCTGTTGGGCAACGCCATCAAGTTTACGCCTGAAGGTGGTGTAATCAGTGTTACACTCGGCCGTCACGGGGACTGGTTCCAACTTGCTGTGCACGATACTGGAGTTGGCATTGCTACTGATCACTTGGAAAAGATTTTCAAGGCTTTCCAGCAGGTTGACAGTTCTGTAACTCGCAGTTATGCCGGCACAGGATTGGGGCTAGCGCTGGTACGATTAACTACCCACCTGCTCAAGGGACGTGTTGAGGTTCGCAGCCAAACTGAAAAAGGCTCAACCTTCACACTGTTTCTGCCACTGAATCCAGAGAGCATTGAAGACGGCGAGAAAGAAGTGCTTGGTTAAGCCCAAGATAGTAGTAACTCAGTTGGTAAAGTTGTAGCCCCGCTCTTCATGAGAACTGATATCCAGACCATCTACCTCTGAATTTTCATCGTTAACCCCAGCCTTTTCAAGGTCAATCTCAGCAGCATTACGCATCGCAGTGGGTAAAAAGTTAGCGCCGACAAAGCCAAAAAAGAGAACAACCACTGAGATCAGCGTAAGATTTTGAGAAAGCACAACTGGAAGTAGAACCACTCCTCCCAAAATTATCACACTACTTCCAATACACATTTCTCCAAAACGCCGAATCAGTGATTCTCCATGTAATCGTGCTGCAATCTCACACAGGCTGAATGCAAAAACAATCACCCCTCCGTAAGCCATGGATACGAACATGTCCCGTGTTAACTAAAGCGCAGACCAATCTAGGACAATGCCAATCTTGCTCAGACTGAGAGTACCAAGAACGCCGAGTCCCGGGACCAGCCGATCTGGCAGTCGCAATAGAGGCGCCTGTGTACGAGTTGGACGCTCTCACTGCAAACAAATCTTCCAGAGTAACAAGCCCACAAGCATTCCAATACCAGCTGTCACGGGAAAGACCCAGTGAGCTGGAACTTCCAACTGTACTAGGGGCTCCACCAACCAGCGACCCGATAGAGAAGAAGGCGCTGTGCATCAGCATCAGAAAGCAGCCAGTCAACTTCTCCATCCGAAAAGTTTCTGCGGTGGCAGAAGGAGCAACAAAGTTGAAGAAGAAACCACATGGGATAATTGCCAACAGTACAGTAACATAAGCAGAAGCAAGGACAGCCAGCGCAAGGCAAGAAGAAAAGCGAAATATCGCTACAACTGTCAATAGCCCTACTCCAAAACGAGGAATCAGTCGACTTCCTCCAAATTGTGTCGAGGTAATTGAACTGATGGCGAAGCAGATCAGCAACTTACTGAAATCCAGTAGGTTCAGATGAAGCGAAGTAACCTTACAAGGAATGTATACAAATCAGATACCGACACTGATCATCGGAAACATTATGACGAAGCGAGCAGCCTAGATAACCCAGATTGCTAATGCCTGTCGTTCTCTTGTTAGAGGAAGGCCAGCAGCCACTGAACTCACAAGATTGTCTGCACGAAAGGGGAAAAATTAGTTGGCGAGTTGTTCCTGCAGGTTACTGAGAACAATTTGCAGCGACTGTTGGATTGTCTGGTCCAGTTCCACGTTATCAACCTGATCTAAGTCAAACTGCTGGGACTGCTGGTGGTAGTATTCGTGAACGGTACGAATTTCCTCAAAGTGTTTGAGGTAGTGTTGTTCTGCTCGACGCTGCTGCAACTTGCCTCGGATTCGGAAACGATTCATATGATCTTCTCCTTCCTGAAGTCGAAGCAGTAGCGGGATGTGGTAGGCACGATCCTCAAACTCCGGAATCCTGACCAGAAACGGTAGCAAATGAACTCCTTCAATCAGTAAATTTGTACCTTCAGCAATCGCTCTACGCACCATCGCGCGTATTCCCACACAGACCTGCTGGGACTGCAAAACGAACCCTGCAATCGTTCTTTCTTGTGAGGCTTTCTTCCGATCAAAAACCAACTGACTACCTGCTTCGAACGAAGAAACATGAAGCGTTGGCACAATCTCTTTACTGAAGGAAAGACGCATCACTTCGCGGATACTGTCCGTACCCACTACATTGAGAATGCCTAGACGGCTGGCAAGTGCCTGAGCCAATGTTGATTTTCCCGTTCCTGGAGCACCAGCGACATAGAGAATTACAGGATGTGGCAGATCATTGATCTGGCTGGCAACTTCATAAGTACGGGCAATGTCAGGATTAAACTGGGCTTGTAGTTGCTGCTGCACCAACTGGATCAGTTCCTCCGACTTGATCTCCAAGTTGCCCAACAGAATCAGATCCTGCTCAATCTGGCGGGAAATCAGGTAGGCCTTGCCTGGCGAAATCCCCGCAGAAGTGATCGACTGGCTAAGCATTCCTTTTGAAAAAGGATAACGACTCTCACCACGATGTACCCAGAGTTGAGGAAGCTCTGATTTAACAGGATTACGCTGAAGATGAGGATGCTTCTGCTCCAGATATTTTTCCAGCAGCAACCCCAGATCTGTCGAAGTGATCTGTCGACGTCGGTTTAGCTTCTTCTTGACTTCTTTGGTAATGAGGTAGGCTTTTTCGAAGGACACGCCCTGCTCTGTCAGGGTGCGTGTCATAATGCCACGCAGAAACGGTTCGCGATCACCGTTGCTGCGAACAACCGTCAAGGAATCTTTGCTCATAGGGAAGGCCTCATCGCCTCACCAGCGATAGGCAAGGGTACTGCCAACAGCAAGGCCGAGCGCACGAACTTGTCCTGCGTCCAGTTCCAGAACTAGATTAGCCGACTTGTCTGGAGTGATAGTCACGGGTGTTTCACCAGAAGAGGGTGGACGTACATTCTCTGCCACATAAACTACACGGCTATTGCGTAGCCAGAGAATATCGATTGGGAAGTTCATATCTTTCATCCAGAAACCATGGTGTCCTGAGCGCTCAAACACAAACAGCATGCCCCATCCTGGTTTGAGCCGGGGGCGATCACTCAAGCCTTGTTGACGTTTGGCTGGAGTGTCGGAGACTTCAACAGGAATTTTCACACCCTTCTGGGTGATCACTGTTGCCTGCTGGTAACTGAATGTGCGTGCCTGCAGCGATCCAACCAGAAGCAAACTGCAGCAAAGCAGACCGAAACATCGAATCATGCAGGCATCCGTGCCAATTTTGCGAGCCGCTTCTTCACCATTCGTTGCTTGAGTGGCGGGAGGTAGTCGATAAACAGGCGCCCACGTAGATGATCAAACTCATGCTGGAGGCAGATGGCCAATAGTCCATCTGCCTCCAGCGTTTGCAGGCGCCCCTCCAGATCTTGGTATTCAACTTTGATTTTCTCAGCTCGGGGGACTTCTGCACGAAATTCTGGGACACTCAGGCAGCCTTCCTCGATTGCTGTCTCTCCGCTAGCAGCTACGATCTTTGGATTGACCAATACTTGAGGCTCTCGCTGACCGTGGTCTTCATCTCCTGCCATCACATCGACCACGACAATTTGTTTGAGGACTGCTACTTGGTTGGCAGCCAAGCCAATCCCTCTTTCTTCGTACATGGTCTCCAACATGTCCGCAGCAAGTTGGCACAATTTATCATCAAAAATCGTGACTGGCATGGCATACTGCTGCAGGATTGGATCTGGGAATTCATGAACCTGTAAAAGCGCCATCAGCATCTACTCCGGATTAGAGTTATAAAGACATTAATTTAACGGATGACGTTGCAAAAAGCCACTAAAGAACTGATGCCAAGATGGTTCTGGTATCACCTCCATCTCTAAAATCCAAACGATTTCGGCCAACTCTGCAAAGGCGGCTAGTTTGACTGCATCCTTCTCTGTTGTCACCCAACGCTGCGCACGGCTTTTACGCCAAAGCCACTGCAAACGCTGAACATCTTCACCAGTATAAGAATGATGGTCAGGCCAGTTCGAAAGATCTTCCAAACCCTGACAGAGAGGTCGCAGTACTTGAGCGAAGCCTTCGGGTTGGGCAATGCCACAATTGGCAAAAACAGCTTCCTTAGCCAGTGTTTTGACATCTTCCACTTCCTGACCATCCAATCTTCGTAAGCGGACAGGTAGATAGTCACAGCGGAAGATTGGTCGATCCACCTTGAGTTCCTGTCGCAACAGATGCATCCAAGCATCAGAGAAACCCAGGTTGGCTTTGGTCAGCATGATCGCATCAGCTCGATTCCAGTGCTGCTCAGGCTCACGCAACTCACCCAATGGAAGAAGTTGGCGATTGCCGAGGCCTCGCTCTGCATCAATCAGCAGTAGATTGAGATCCCTTGCTACAGCCAGATGTTGATAGGCATCATCCAACAGAATCAGATCAGGTTGATCACAGAGCAAAGCCCAACGCGCATTACGAATTCGGGAAGATCCCACATAGACTGGCACCTCGGGATGGTGTTGAGCCAGCCAGGTCGGTTCATCACCTAACAATTTTGGGCTCAGTAGCCAGGGGGCATCCGCTGAACAGAAACGTTGGAGGGTCGCTTTGGAATGCCTTCCATAACCCCGACTGAGAATCACAATCCTTCTTTGCTGTTGCAGGGAACGCATGAGCATTTCGATGACTGGAGTCTTGCCAGCACCTCCTACTGTCAGATTTCCTACAGCAATCACTGGCACAGGAGGACGAAAGGTTGTGATCAATCCATTCCGATACATCCATAGACGCAGCAACAGCAGAGCTTCATAGACAAACGCAAGAGCGGTCAGAGCGGCACGGAGCAACGGATTGCGCCAAAGCCAAGGAGTGGATAGTTTTGGAAGCATCTTACTTGAGTAACCGGTAGCGCATCTCCTGTTCAGCTGGCAGGTCAGGACTGACTGGTTCCAGCAGTCCTGCGCTTACTAATTCGTGCAAGATTTCGTCGGTTTGCTTGGCAGTCAGACGCAACTGAAGAAATAAATCGGTTCGGCTCAACTCTCCGCTTTGACTACGTGCTAATTGGACAGCCTCATGCAATGGTAGCTGACGATAGATGCCATATTGGTAGTACCCAAAGCCGAACAAGGATCCACCAACCAGAATCGAGGGGAGACCAACCAAGGGGAAAGGGATGGGGGCTCCACTATCCAATAAGATCAGTGACCCAAGAATCATCGAACCCCAGCTCAAGATTCGCTCTCGACGCTTGCGGGCTAGATAGACTTCAGAATCGAAGAGTTGCTCAGCCATGGATGATTGTGCAAGAGGAGTTCTTGGTTACGAAAAAGTTCTATCATTCATACCCTAGCCAAGGCATCTGCTGCAATATCTGAATTTCTCAGTAAGCTTCAGAAATCTCAGAGTTCCAGCAATTCACTAGCTCATTCTAGTATCAACTCTGGCAAGCTGGGTAGGCTCAAAAGAGCTACATCGTCCAGAAGTGTAAGAATGACAAAGACCAGCACATGATCAAACACTTGTTGACCATCCCTCAGTCCAAAGAGTGGGCCTAGCAACGGCAGATCCTGAGACAAAGGGACTCCCTGCGTAAGGTTAGAGCTCTGCTGGCGAATCATGCCTCTCATCAAAATGTGTTGACCATACCATCCTGACTAGAGTCACGGGTTCAATCCAACGTGGTGTAACCATTAATATTCCACTAGTCTGAATCTGCTGTAATTTTGCGTTAGTACTACTTATCAAGAGAATACTCAGCAGTGAGCCGCTGCCCATCTCAGCCTCAAGAAAATTCAGGGGCACCACGACGGAACTTGAGAGCACCCGACCTTCTCTCTGCTCTTGTAGCATGCGCAGCATCGTGTCAATGCAGACACCACAACTGGTATCAAAAGGGCCAGCTGTCCAACTCAGGCCAAAGTCTAGAGCTTCCAAAGCGCGTAGGAGATACCAGTGCCTCACCAGCATAACCCTAGTTCCCGAAAAATCTCCTCTGTAATTTCAAAAATATGTGCTTCGATACGAATCTAGGGGATCAGCTGATCCCACAACACTACCGGTTTTTCCACCAGCTTTAGCTGTGCTTCAGTTCCTCGAATCAGTAAGGCATTGTTCTGGTGATCTAGCAAGATCAACGGTTGGGGTTAAGTCTCTACGAAATCAGGATTTTGCTAAAAAAACGCCTGCAGTTGGTCTTCCGTGCTGGGTAACGTAATCTGCTGTCTATCTACTGTGGTCGTCTGAGAACCTGCATATAAGCAGCGTAGCGTAAAACGCCTGAATTTCTGTTTCGGTCTTATCAGCATTTTGGAGACTACCACCTGTGGTACCAAGGGCTTTCCAGCCATTTATTTTGCGGTAGTCTGCTTAAGTTTTTCAAGAGTCGCACTTAGCAACGGCAATGCCGTCAGCTGGCACTTTTATCCAGAGCGAAATTGGGTGTTGGCCTGCCTCACAAAAAAACATATCGACTTCCTGCAACACAGCTAGCCCAGAACGGAGACTCTCCAGCTATTGCTTGAGCACATCGTCAGAGAGCCATTCCAGTACCGTCGCTGCAGTAGTTGGCAGCTGTTCTGGTTCTGAAATTTCTTCTCTGGCAACCAAAAGTTCTATTGTAATGCTTCTCACATTTGATTCAATAGGCTCTTCCTTCACTTACTAGGCCTAGCAAAATTTCTGTACCAACTGTTAAGACGCCTCAGTTCACAAAGCCGGCCTTTCAACAACAGAAATCAAGGAATCGTGATGTCGAAAGTTACTGAAGTACGGGTACTAGGAAAGTTGCTCCAAAAAATCCGCTGTGGCATCAGCTGGAGCAAGTGCAAGAGAAGTCGCTAGCAGGTCCTCTGGCTCACGCGCCTACCAAATAATCAGATGTGTATCCTCATCGTTGCTCTTTTCGGCATTATAACGAGAAGTCAGCTGTTCAAAGGCCCAGGCTACTAAATCAAGTCGAAGATTTTCTCTAATCTTGAGGGTTGGTGGTAGAGATTCACCATCATAGCGCAGGGGGCTTTTCCCCGATCTGCCAAGTCAACAAGCAGTTCTGACAATGGAATAGGGCTCGGAATTTTTTTCGGAAGGGGCCTTCTCGCCAGACCTGCCGGTCAGGTAGAATGAGCCCTTCACGTTGCTTACGAATCGCCGTCAAGCCTTGCTCACGCAGGAGCAGTTCGAATAGCAATTCTAGACGGACAGTTTCACGACGACCATCGATTAGCTTTTCGGGAATCTCAGCATAACTGAACGGTGTTGGTGGAGACTCAGCATATTCTTGAACCAACTGTTGAAGGATCTCTTTCAAAGAAATCAAGCCCTCCAACGCTAGCGGACTCCCCTTGTACAGTTTCCAGCAAAGTTCCTGAGCAGTCGATAGGCTTGTGTGCGGAAGAAAAGACAATCCAACCAGCAGCTAAGCAATATTTATAATCTGGCTCTTTTGTGGAAGACTTCTGGAGAGCCATTGCAGGTGCATAGGCATCTTCCATTTAGTGTTTTTTGGAAGAAGGCAGACGTACGCAGGTCACTACCATTGTCATCCATCCAAGAATCAAGTTCACTCCACCAATTGGAGCCATAGCGGTCACCCCACGCAAACCCGTTAAGCTGTAGGTAAAAAGGCTTCCACAGAAAAGAAAGCTACCCACTATGAAAAAGATTCCCATGTACAAAAATCCTCGACGTTCCAAACGCTCCAAGAGCAAGCCTGCGAAGAGCAAGCCTCCTGCGTGGTAGAAAAGATAGTTTGAGGCCAATGTAAAATTCGCAGTGCTGTTGAATTCCTCTAATTGAGTTCGCAGCAGGTGAGATCCCATCGAACCACTTAGGACAGCAAGAGTTCCAAACAATGCGCCAGTGGCCAAGAGCCACTTGCTTGCTGGATGTTTCATCCCAGTTCTCCTTCAAAAAATGATTTTGTGATGCCCTCAAGCCATTGCTGTCCTACCTCTACAGTTGCTGGGGATAGTTGCTGAATTCTTCTCGTGTAGGTTCCTTCAGCATCTACCAACTCTCGGAGCAAAATCTCAGGTGCCAAATTTGGGATGGAAGCGTAGCTTTGTAATTGCTCTTTTCGTTGAGCCCAACCCTGTAACCAAGCACGCTGATCTTTTAGCTTAGTTTCTGGCAAAACCCGCTCACTGTGTGATTGATTCTCCGCTACCAGTTCTGTCAGCAGCTGCAGTTGTGCAATCCGTTCTTCCAGGTTGCGTTGCACGATGTACTGGCCTTGGCGATAGAGGCTCTCTACAAAAGTATCTATTGCTATCCGAACGCGAACTTGATCGTACCAATGAAAAAGAGCAACCAATTCACCAAAGAATTGCAGTTGAGTTGACACAATCCAACGTAAATTTGGGAAACAACGAGGATCATAGTTCTTGTGTCCAGGCAAATGAGCAGTACCCAGGTTCAGGCCAGAAGCTAACTGTCTAGGAAGACGCACTCCTGCTGCTGAAAAGGCTCCAAACTCCGCTAATAGTGGACCCAACAAACTACAATTTCCTCCGATAAAAAGACGCTCTGAACGCAGGAAAACGCCTTCACAGACATTTCCCAGTAAGGAGGCCGTTGCCTTGTCACCTCGAATGGTAAAGTTGAAATGGATTGTCCCACTACCAACCTCACTGAATTGACCTGGTAGATCACCGGTTCCTCCAGCGAGCAGTACATCACAGAAGTTGATGTTGCTCCCCAGCGTCACCCACGGCATAAGCAGGGTCATCTTAGTGTCAGTATGTTGACCCGAACAAGCACCTTCTTCGTAGAGACTTCCCTTGCGAATCCGAAATCCTACACCTGCGGTTGGAGGTGCTCCAGCGTGTTCTCTTCCAAGAAAAACAGCTTCTTCGGCAACACCCATGCCAAGTATCGTCTGAGGTCCGACCCAGCTTTGCCTCAACGAAACCGGTCCTTGAGCACCAACTGTTGCACCTGGGCCAATCACACTATCTTCCAAGACCACAAAGCCTCCAGGGCCGATCTCAGCTCCTGTCCGTACTCGAGTGGACTGACCCTGTAAACGAGTACCTGGATGTAGCACAGCCCCCGACTCTAATTGCTGAAGATTCACATCCCGACGGATCGCAGTTTGCTCCGGTAACAGAATCTGGACTCCCCGTTGTGCTAGCTGTCCAAGTTCCTGTGAACTGTAAAAATCACTCATCACCTTCTCTAGCCTGCATTCCAGAATTACGAAAAACCCTCTCTTCCTGATTCAAACTCATACTGAAACTGGAAAATCAATCAACGCTGATAATGCACACCACGGAGTTCGACCAATCCAGTCTTCAGTTCGTAGCGCAAATCTGAACCATCGACATCGCTATCCTGCCAGGTCATTTGTACTGCTCCTGGCATCCGCAGTACTTCTGTCTGCAAATCGTATATAGCACGCTCTGCCTGCAAGTATAATTTGCTATCGCGTTCCACCTCGACCTCACCACGAATTTCTACCAACTGCCGACGCCAGTCGATCAATGCTTCGTCAGCACGTACTAGCGTGTCTGTGAATGGTATTGTTTCAGGATTAGGATGCAGGCGCAATCGAGGTTGTTCCACATTCATGATCGAACTATCATCAGCCATCAAAGCTCGAAGACCTGTTAAGGTCCAACGTTTGAAGTCTTTTTGATAATCCTGCAGAGTAATCTGCTCCAACTGTAGCACCTGACTCTCCGGCAAGGGCAGCAATGGCAGTGATTCAGAGGTGGAGTTGGAGTTGGAGAGAGCAAAATACAAGGCAAGGGGACCCAGTAGTAGTAATAGCAAGAATTCTTGCCAGTGGGCCAATAGTAGCGCTCGGACACGTGATCCGGTCATTGGAACTCAGCGTAAGCCTTTCAGAAACGCAATTGTAGACCAGCATGCCATGATTGGCCGTCTTCTGAAGGAGCCGCCCAAAAAGCTAAGGGATCTATGGGGTCTTCGTTCTGTACTTGAGTCTGAGTATCGGTTGGTGGGCCAAAATTTGGCTTTGGCAGCACTGGCATCAGATTTTGGTTAAAACTGATGCCATTGATGACTAGATAGAGTCCAAGACCATATCCCATCAAACCCCCGATAGTCATACTTCCCGAAATCGATTCCCGAAATGCAGCTCCAGAGAGAAAATGATATGAAACTCCGATCGCAGCTCCCCAGAGAGAACCATATAGAGTGTTCCAGAAGACTGACTGCATTACAGGGCCACGGCCACCATTTGCTCCATCCAAAAAGTTTTCAATGCCAGGACCTTCTTGAGCCTGCTGAGCCCAGGCAACTGGCTGGGACAGGCAGGCAAGTAGCAAAAAGATTGCGATCACTCGGGTGCACTTGCTCATGGGAGGCCTCCTTAAAACTTCCAAGTCATGGGAATGGTCAGGCCAGTGTGGGCAACCGGGCTGGGCAATTGATCTCTCTTTGATTGTCCTAGCAGATCTTCAAGACTACTGGGCAGTGAATTGGTACGAGGTTCCACCAATGCATTTTGCAGTATATAAAAACCGAACATGGAACCGAGGACTGTACCAACAATTAGTCCGTCCACTGTGGTATCGCGCAGTGTCACATCTGGATTAAGTGGATCCATGAACCAGACCAGAACTCCCAGTCCAACACCCGCCACTGTACCAGCTAAAGTGTAGCCCAGTTCCTGTTGCATCAGCAGGGGACCTGTTTCCTGAGCCTGGATTTTTGGGGTTCCAAGGCTGAAGATTAATAGCAGCACCGCCGGCCAAAAACGTCGCATAAGCGTATCCATGTTCTCAATATTCTTCAAAAGGCTGGAGTTTTCCAGCAGAACCCAGTTGTGTCTGGTGCAGAGAGTGAATGGGTTTTGCATCCATTTCAAGGCAACATCTTCCAAACACTGCTGTTCAGGAATCCGGCATGCGTTCACACCTTTCCATTTGGCTTTGCCTGCTGCTGCTTATGTTCAATCCTCGGTCAGCAATGGCCCAGCAAGACCTATTTGGTGAATTTCGGTCTGCCGACGAAGAGGCATTTTTCAATGATCCCTATCAGGATACAGCCAACGATCCGCTATTGCAGCAGGATTTTGAGTTGGAGCCAACCATGGAAGATCCTCTTGCGACGGAGCCCATTCCAGAAGGTGACCCTTTTGAAGGGCCTGTCCAGCAAGATGAACAATACCTCGATGAAGGCACATTTTCTGACGACTCCGAAAGTGCTTTACGCTTTGACTTGCTGGCACAGCGGCAAATTGCTGACAGTGAGCGTCGTAATCTCGTTGGCAACGTTGCCTATGGCGCTGGAACAGGCCTGATGCTTGGGGGCTGGTTCACTTTTCTACGTCCAGGAACCAGTCGTGAGCAGTTCCGTACGATTGGTACCAGCACCGTTGTTGGTGGCTTGATTGGAGCTCTGATTGGTTCTCGCTCAGTCTGGAATCCTGCTGCACCACGGCCACAAGGAGTTCAAAATGAATTACCTATTGGACCTATCGCCTTGGTCGATCCTACCGGATTTCGCCTAGCATACACGTGGACCTTCTAAGCAACACGTGCGCCAGAAACTAGCTTATTTGCGCTGTAACAAACGCAGTACTTCACGGAAACGGGCATTGAGTGTATCGAGGATCGCACCAATGCCAATGCTACCAAAACAGAGGAGCATACAACCCACAGCTAGAATCGCTGTTGGAACCTTGTTCACATAGCCATCCACCGCATAGTCAACAATCACTTCTCCACCTGCAATCAAACCGATCAGACCAAAAAATAAGGCTAGTACCCCAAAGAACAAGATAGGCTTGTAGGATCTGGAGATACTGGCGATCTGATACAACACCCGAAAGCCATCTCGAAAAGTATTCAGCTTAGAGAACGAACCTTCTGGGCGTTCTCGGTAGGGTACTGTCACTTCCTGAATTGTGTACCCATAATCCAGCACTCGAATTGTCATTTCTGTTTCTACTTCAAAACCACTGGCCAATACGGGTAGATTCTGCACCAGTTCCCGACTGAAACCTCGGTAACCGGACATGATGTCTTCCAGATTACTGCTAAAGATCCAGTTGACCAGACTACGAACTAAATTATTGCCAAAGACATGGAGTGGGCGGAATGATTCTTCTTCATACTCGTTCAAGCGAGTAGCCACAGTCATGTCGGCTTCTCCATCCAGTAGCGGCTGCAGCAAAGCCTGAACATGCGCCGCAGAATATGTGTCGTCTCCATCAACCATCACGTAGTAATCCGCCTCAACCTTGCGGAACATTGCGGCGATGACATGGCCCTTGCCGCGCTTACGCTCTGGAATAACAACCGCCCCTTCCACTGTAGCAAGCTCAGCTGTACGATCTGTGCTGTTGTTATCGAAGACATAGATGGTAGCTTGCGGCAATTCCTTTCGAAAATCCTGAACTACCTTGCTGATTGTCACTTCTTCGTTAAGGCAAGGAATCAGGACTGCAATTCGAGAAGCAGTCAGGCTGGCGGACATTCTATCTCTCCATAGGGGATTTCAGGGACGGTATTTGCGCTTGAGGCGCTCCAATTCATCATGAACATCCGTTTCTGCTGTTTGACGACTGGTCTGCTGGCGATTCGTACGCTGATAGCGCTTAAGACGTGCCAATTCGGCTTCGATATCTGCCCGTGGATCATCATGGGCCTGAGTTTTTTTTTCTTTGGGTCTGCGAGTTTCCCCACCCGACCAAGATTGCTCTGTGCCTGAAGTAGGATGAGCAGAGGAGTTCTCTTCATGCCAGGCTTCTATCACCTCGTGATAGATCCGACGAGCCCACTCCAGCAGGAGTTCCAAAGGATCAGTTCGCTGAACACCGAATTGTTTGAGCAATCCTTCCACATCTTTCAGTAAATCTTCCAGCGACGTTTCAGCAAAATCCGTGAAATCCTCCCTTGGGCGCTCATAGGATCGCTTCTGATTCTGTGAAGAACTTGTGTTTGTGGAGGCTTTTTGGTGTCTTTGGGAGCGTTGTGCCTGCTCAGTGGCTCTCCGCCACCGTAGGTCATAGGCTTGACGTTTTGCTGAATGACTCAAGGTCTCGTAGGCTTGAGTTAGTTGCACGAAGCGGCGCTGTGCTTCTCGCTGGTTCGCCTCGGATTTGTGTTGCTGCAAATCCGGGTGATATTGCTTTGCGAGCCATCGGAATGCCTTGCGAACTTCCTCGGTTGAAGCCGTCGGCTCCACTTGCAACAATTCGTAGTAATCAATCATTTGTGTCTTTCCTGCACTGGGGAACGATGGAACGGATCCTGTATTTTGACCTGGAAACAAAGCGCGCAGCCGAGGAAGTTGGTGGCTGGAGCAACATTGAAGACATGGGAATGTCTGTCGGGGTAATCTGGGACAGCTTCGATGAACAACACCATGTATACTTAGATTATCAAGGGCCACAACTATTGGAACACTGCCGTAAGGCTGATTTGATCGTGGGCTTCAACCACGTGGAATTCGACTACCGCGTCTTGGCCGGTGAATGTTCAGGCCAGCAGGAACAGCGGACAAGATTACGGACGGAACTGGCTGGCTTGCCCAACCTGGATATGCTGACTGAACTAAAAAAATTACTTGGGCACCGCCTAAAATTAGAGTCACTCGCCCGACCCACACTGGGAGCTGGTAAATCAGCTGATGGATTACAAGCGCTCAAGTGGTATCGTGAAGATAAGTTAGATAAAATCATCGAATATTGTAAGGTCGATGTCGAGGTAACTCGTGATCTTCATCTCTACGCCTTGGAGCATGGTGAGCTGCTCTATGACTCCCGGAGTGGAATCAAAACTGTATCTGTTACTTGGGGACAGCAGGCTCCAAAACGAGAGGTGCAGCAGATGTCCTTGTTCTAAAAATTAGGGAAGCAGTTGATGTCAAGAATTCTGATGGTCAGTGTATTGGTAATGCTGCTCTGGCCTCAATCGCTGCTCTCCCTTAAAAAAGTTCAACTCTTTGACTATTTCACAATATATCAACTACCCGAACCATATTTTTCTGGGAATTTTGGCTCACCTGTGCGCCCTTCTCGACCACTTTCCCTTGAGCACTTTCAGCAACCTTCCGCCTACACTCCCACGCGCTTATTGAACCTGGCTCGTCAGTCAAGTTCCCTCACTCCGATATTACTACTAGACCAACCAACTAAACCTGCGGTTGAACGCTTTGCGAACTATTTGCTTCTTCAGGAATCGCTGGCACGCTGGCACTATCACTGGGGGACAGAAGCTCTGCCAGGACAACGAAACCAGACCCAACTATACAACTATTTTTTGAGTAGCTACTGGTTTCAAGAAAATCTACAGAGATTCCTTGCTCAGTCCGAATACGGATTCCCAGAGCTATCACTAGTCCGGACGCTGAGCGCGATCCAAGCCAGTGCTTTCTTTCTTGAAGTATCTTACCCAACCATTTTCTGTTTGTTCTTCAAAGAATCTCGATTGGACTACAAGGCTGTAAGTGCAAGTGGAGCAAGGGGTCTTGGTCAATTAACAGGCATCGCCATCAAGCAGATTGAATTACTGCGTGAAGACACTGAGGAGCAAAATCGACTGAACGCTGCATTACATCATTTGCAGCAACGCTATGCTGATCCTACATGGCAGGGGATTCTCACAGAGTTAGGATACCAGGTACAACTACCACAAAATCTCAGTCTGCCTCCAAAGATGGTAGTTCCCACCCGTTCAGCCAGCTTACTCCTACCAGAAGTGCAGAAGAGGTTAAAGGAGGAACAACTGCCTTATGCTTCAAAGACCTCACAAATACGTCGTAGACTGAACCGACTTAGGCAAGGTAGATCTCTGTCCCTTACATATGCTCCGATTCATGCTCATTATGTCCTAGCCCTAGAGGAAATCTATGCTGGAGAACCGGGAAATATCTTTCATATTGAGACCAACATTCTCCTTTCCACACTACTGTTCCGACACTACCTGCAGTCCAAATGGCGCTATGGCAAGTCTGTTTGGAAGCCAAGGCCCGAAGTACAGCGGGTACTTGCCGTGGCAGCCTACAATCAAGGACAAAGCAGTGCCCGCAACCTCTTTCGTCTACTACAAAAAGAGATTGATAAAAAGCCAGAGGAAATCACACTCAAAGAGTTTGTAGAACATCTGACACCCCAAAGAGTCCAACAGGCTCTGAAAGGCTCCAAGGCCCAAGCTCGCGAACTTATTGATCACGCTCTCAATGTTGCCGATTGTGCAGAGTCTTCGGTTGCACTGTCTATCAAGGATTCCTGAAATGAATTTGCCCCTCTTAGTGGGCCAGCAGTGAGTTGGATTCGGTGAGAGACTAAGGAAGTATTCTGGTTACTTTCCAAGTCAATGACACCAGATGTGAACGAGCAGAGTGAAATTCCACCAAATCCGACAAACTGAATTGATGGAATTATCAAGGTAGTTAGGACACTCGGTTTATTCTGGAGTGGATTGGAGAGAGAAATTCGACTTCTGCTGGAGTTGGCTGGGGTTCAGCAAAGCCAACATTGCGATTTCTTCAAAGTTGAGGGGAGCTTCTGGTAAGAATTCAATACGGAGAGTCTTCGGTTCCAAAACAAATTTTTCCAAATCACTGGCCATTTCCTCTGAGCCGCTGAGGTTATAGCGAGTCGCTGTGTTTTCAAACTGTTGACTGACCTGACGAGCAATCGTAGCTTTTGAGAAACCTGACTCTGTGCTGAATTTACCCATCGAGTACTCTAGGAAACCACGCTCATCGTATCTGGCTAACAACTTTATTACTCCGATCTTAGTCCATTTTTCTGAAAGGATACTCTCCAACTCACTGTCATCGTACTTCTCAAATTCAAAGATCTCGATTGGAACGTTAGAAAAATGACCCTCCAAGTGCAGGTCAGCCATCTGTTCTAATCCCACACCGATGCCCAATTCGTAATCCTGCTGCTCATGACTACCCGTGATATCAAGGAAGAGGTTTATCCCGATTTCATCTGATTCTGTAAAATTACGGGCTTGTTCTGCAAAATCTTCTGGAAAATCACTGAGGTTGATAACAATCCCCAAGATGTTCAGTTTTAGGTTTCGAACGTAGCGATACCCATTTTCGGTTGTACCAAAATCTAGTTGTTCGAGATCAATCTCCCGTACTTGCTTGGCAACTTCATTTTCAGGCTGAACAAACAAATTACGAAGCTGCAGTCCTTCAAACGTTCCACCCAGCAGTCGCTGTAGTAAGTCGATCTCATTCTCCAGCAAGGTTACTAAGGGAATGTTCCGAGCTTCAGCACTTTCGATACTCAGCTTTTCAATATTTTCAAAATTCTGCAGGTTGAGTTGTTTCATGCTGAAGTTGTTCGCCTGTTGATTGCGAACCTGATCAATTGAGACATCCTCAATGGTCAGGTCACCTCCTCCTTCCTTGACCTGAACTCTACCGAGTTTTAATTGATTCAGGGTTAGTTGGTCTTCACTATCGACTTCAACCTCATCTACATTTACTGAGGCAATGGCGATTTCACTTTCGCCGTCTTTTGACCGAATCCCCTCAGCCTGGATGCCAAAAACCTTACCTTCGCCAAGAGTTTCAACTTTCACAGAATCAACCGTTGTAGTTTGGCCATTTCTAGTGACGCTCACCTCATTCATTTCTACTTGTCGAATGGTGTCTCGCTTCAGCGTATCAAACAGATCCCTCAATGTTGAATTCTTGCTGGTCTCCTCCAGTTGCTTGCGATCAATCTCCTGAATTGTTACTTGCTGGGCCTTGTAGATCTCTTCATTTTCTTTATCAGTCAAGGTTACGTCGTTGAGTTGCACCTGTATCATTTCACCGGAGTACTCCTCAGTCTTCACCTCAGTACGGCCCATTTCAATACGCACCTTGTTGTCCTCAAGCTTCAAGGTCTCGACCACAACTGACTTATCAAGTAGGTTGACCTGAAAGTCCTTGTAATTCACTTCGACATTTTCAGGGACAGCATCCTTGAATTTTTGTTCAATCTGATTAGGTAGGACAAACAGGAAGTACACCCCAGCTGAAAAAAGCAGGAGGGCGACGGGAATCAGAATCCGTTTCATGGAAATTCTCCCGGGAGAGGTTGAGCCGTCAGAAAGGATGAACGTGACGTCGCTTCAAAAAAATTGAAATGGTTGACCAAAGTACTAATTGATCGATCAGGAGAGCGAGGCTTGATCAACCTGGGCTTTCGTCAACTGAAAGTGACTTATCGCTGCCCTGCAACACAATTGCCGATTTCAATAAATCATGAATTTTTGCTAAATTTCTTGAGATTCTGCTTCGGTAATCTCACATCAAATATCAGCCTGAGTCTTGAAACGGGGCTCTAAATCGATAATTGGTTCCCACTCAACACCAGGAGGTACAATACTGAAGCGGCGGCTTCGCCGCAGGTAGATTTGCGTAGGAACATCATCCGGAAAGGTTTCACTAAGTTGTTTGAACACCTCATAAGCCTGATCGAAGCGCCGCACGCTATAGGCCCAAACACCTCTTGAGAACTCAGTACAAAACTGCTTCTGCTTCTCAGATGCCTGTTCCTTTGAATCTAGCAACTCAAAGATTTTTACACCATTTTTCTTCCCTTTTACTCGAACGGTATCTAGGGGCCGGAAGAGAAACTGTGATCCTGCTTCTTCCTGAGTTTCACTGCTGACAATGATGTTAGTCTGATAGATCTTATTAATGCCTTCCAGTCGACTAGCCAAGTTCACACTATCACCAACCACCGTATAATTCATGCGATTAGCAGAGCCCACATTGCCTACCAGTGTATTACCAGTATGTATTCCGATTCTTGACCAGAAGGGTTTTTTTCCTTGAGCCTGCCAGGCTTCATTGAGCTCCTGAATACGATTTCTGCACTCCAGAGCTGCCCGACACGCATCACTGGCATGGTGTTCTGAAAGCACAGGAGCACCCCAGAAAGCCATCACTCCGTCTCCCAAATACTTGTCAACTGTACCAGAGTGGGTGCGGATGACTTCTGCCAATAAGCCGAGGTACTCAGACAGTTGCAGCATCAACTCTTCTGGTCTCAGTTCCTCAGAAATAGAAGTAAATTCCGCGATATCTGCGAAGAGAATACTCAACTCTCGCTCCTGTCCCCCCAAGGCAGCATCTTCACCACGCAGAATAAGTTCGCGAACTAACTCAGCTGGCATATAAGTCTGAAACGCTCGCAGGCTGGTTCGCATCGCACCCAATGAACGACTGAGCGAGTCTACTTCAACAATTGGAGACTTGAGTTCAAACTCCCCATCCAAACGTAGATCCTGAATACGTCGCTGTTCCTCTGTGATACGTTCCAAAGGTTTGGCAACCCGACGAGCAACCCATCCAGAAAGTAGTAAGCCAAACAAAAGCAGCAGCAACTCGATCATAAGGAGAGAACTCTGGCTCTCAGCAACATTCTCTTGCAGTGGTTTCTCTGAGAAGCCTATATACAAGATGCCAACAGGTTCTCCCCAATGCTGTAACTCCCGCTTTGCCTCAAAGACACGTTCTCCCACTCGCCCACGCATCTCTCCGTGCACCTTCGAGTCTTTCAATAAGACCTGCTCCCGTAGTTCATATTTCCCAGACTGGTACTCCTTTGGATCTCCCACGATGCCACGATTTTCCAAAACCGCAGCCTTGGGCACATCCCAGACAATGATCTCAGGATCGTACTCTTCAACCACGTCATCATCGTACGCATAAAGAATCTCGTCATCCATCCCCCTCAGAAAGAGATAGACCACCTCTGATTGTGATTTCAAAACAGAGAAGTGTATTTCCAGTCCAGCCCAATTCGAGGTGTCGACTAACTCAGTAGCTTTGTCACTCATCGAAAACGAGAGCCAAAAAATTCGCTCAAAATAGGCATCACGAAGGCTGGCAACCTGGTGACTTTGGCCGATATACCAGGTGAGGGCGTTCGATAACAGTAAAGCGCTGCCCAAGGAAAAAAGAAGTACGGTTCGGAGTAGTTGCGGTGGAATGGAAAGCATACTGAAGGGAAGCCCCTATTAACTGCATTTACCGCAGGGCAAATTCAAAATTGCATCAGAGCCCAGAATCAGAAAAGTCTGAGTTTCTACAGGATTCTAGGCAACTGCAAATTCAAACAACAGGGTTGCTACAAAGATTTTTAGAGATCGGAGAAAACCGTGGGAAACAAGGCCACTTTTTCAGCACTTCTGCTGATATGGAAATGTTCTAACTCGTGCAGCACATCATCAGCCCATTCGGCAAAACCTGGAGCAGGATGAGACTCTCGTAATTGCCGAAGCTTGTAACCCCAGGCACGCTGCTGGTTGATACTCAGATGGGCAAAGTCTGGGACCAAAGGTGCGATGTGTTCCCTAAGCAACTCTCGTAATTCTTCCAAAATCTCTGGTTCCAGTGGTGGTAATACGATCTTCGGTACTGCTGAGCTAGGATTTTCAATGGCTTTAGACATGACAAAAGAAAATACAGGGTTATCTCTTAACTGCATTACTTAGGCAATGCATAAGCGCAATCTCAATACGGATTTCTGTGTAGTCTCATTATCATCTCGATCAATCGTCTTTGTCAAAAATCATGAGACTGCTAGGTCTTGCAGGGAAGGAATCGACACCTCACCTGAATCAATTTACTTCAATTTAGCTACAATTAAAAAAACTTTAGCATACAGAAATTTTTGTCAATTTATTGAACTTTTTCGCACCTTCAAGGTCATAATTTGAGTCGACCTCAATTCAAGGTCTGAAAAACCTGCTCCATTTCACGCCGGAACGCAACAGCTGAATCCTGTTGATCAATAACTACATCCTCCCAGGTAACGATCTGCCCTCGAGTCACTGGACGGCACAGAGCTATTCGGTGAGCCAAGCCAATCGGGAGTCCTCCCAAACCAAGTGAACGTCGAGCTGGCACTAGTTTCCCCCAGACTGTGTAGCCACCTTCTCCGTCCAGCATCTCTCCGACCTTCAGATCACGCTTAGCGACCGACACCACATCACTTCGAAATCCAGTGGCTTGTCCAGTTGGCTCACCACGCAGAGCCACACTGGCCACAGAAATTCCTAACTCCAGCCCAATCAGGTGATATGGTTTGTACATGGACGAGTAGCAACCACTGGAATCTGTCTTCAAACCATATTCTGCAAAGCAACGCTTCACATAATTAGAAGATGCAGCAAAAACGGCATATACCCCCCAGCGCAGGTCTCGAAAGACTTGTCGACTGTCTCGCTCAAGGCTAGAAATCACCTCAACCATTCCTTCGTGTTCCAAGATGCCACCAGCGCTCTTGGGTCGCAGGATGTGAGGCAAGTCATCAACCCCACAAGCTGGGAAACCAAGACCATCGTCTGGTGGTCGTAAATCACAGGCATTAGCCACGGCGGCCATTTCAATCGCAGACTTGGTGCCGTCCAGAAATGAGTTGAACATCTGTGGATTCATTCCGCTGGCTTTTGCTGTTTCTGGGGTCAGACCATAATGCTGCCAAACCGTATCCGGTGTAACCTCATGATAAATCGGCAGGTACTTGGTTCCCTTACCTGCCGCGATCACAGGTAAGCCACATGCACGAGCCCAGTCTACAATTTCAGCAGTCAGGGCAGGTTGATCTCCATAGGCTAACGAATACACAACACCAGCCTTTCTCGCTTTCTCCGCCAGGAGTGGACCAGCAAGGGTATCTGCTTCTACATTAACCATTACGGTGTGCTTGCCGTGTTCAATCGCAGCCAAGGCATGAAGAATACCAGCTGCTGGAGAACCGGTTGCGTCAATCACCACTTCTACAGCCTCTGCATGGATCAAGTCCATCGCATCCTCGCAGAGAAAGGTTTGTCCTGTACGGATGGCTTCCTCCAGATCGGTAGCCTTGGCCCGTTCTGGCTCCCAGCCAATCCGGTTGAGATTGATCTGGACTCGCTCTGGAGACAGATCCGCAATTCCAGTGATATGCATACCAGGGGTATGAATCGCCTGGGTTAGAAACATGGAACCAAACTTTCCAGCTCCGATTAGAGCAACACTGATCGGTTTTTGTTGAGCAGCACGAATCCGAAGTTTAGCGTGGAGATTCATTAAGTTCTTTTTTGGGTTTAACTATCAAAATTTGTTTGCAGGTAGCCTGTTTTTCTGAATCAAGTTACTCTAAATTTTGAAAAATTTCGTTAAAATGGCAATTTAGTTCAAAAATCTGATCCTGAGCAAAGCGATTTTTTGCTGAATTCCTAGTTCTTTCTATCCAGGAGAAATTTTCATGACTCATCCAGCTTTTAAGCCCAACGCCGTTGCCGTCATCACCGGAGGTGCTTCAGGGATCGGCCTAGCTACCGCCAAGCGTCTAGCAGTTATGGGTCTGCGTTTGGTGATTGTTGACGTCCGTGAAGGCTTGTTGGAACCAGCTGCCGAACAGCTCCGCCAAATGGGAGCTCCAGAAGTAATGGCCAATTCTACAGATGTTTCTGACCGAGAGGCCTTGGTTGAACTCGAGGCGCTGGTTGCCGAACGATTCGGTGGAACCAATATCCTGATGAACAACGCAGGTATCCAACCGGGAAGTAAAATGTTGGATGGCTCAGAGAACTGGCTGCACATCCTGGGAGTTAACCTAGGGGGGATTGTCTATGGCACCCAAATCTTTGTCCCACGCATGCTCGAACAAGCACGACCAGGATTAGTCATCAACACGGGCTCCAAGCAAGGCATCACGACTCCTCCTGGAGATCCGGCCTACAACGTCTCCAAGAGCGCCGTCAAGACTTTCACCGAAGCCCTGGCTCACGAACTGCGTAACACTGAAGGGCACCAACTGACAGCTCACCTATTGATTCCAGGCTTTGTTTTCACAGACCTGACACGAGGTAATCGAACGGAGAAGCCTGCTGGTGCCTGGACTACTGAACAGACAGCAGAGTTCCTATTTCAAAGCTTGGAACGTGGGGATTTCTACATCCTCTGTCCAGACAATGATGTGTCTCGTGAACTGGATGAAAAACGGATGGCCTGGGCAATTGGAGACATCATTGAAAACCGTCCGCCCCTCTCCCGCTGGCATCCTGACTATGCGGAAGCCTTCAATCTCTACATTGATCGGAGTTAAGTAAGTTATGCCTACCGCTATCATTATTGGAGTAGGGCCATCGGCCGGACTGGGAGCTACACTGTGCCGTCACTCAGCGCAAGTTGGTCTACATGTGTTTGCAGGAGGTAGAACCCCTACCCAACTCGAGCAAACACAGCGTGAGATTGAAGCTACCGGAGGAAATTGTACGCCTGTAGTCACAGACGTCACAGAAGAAGAGCAGGTACAGGCCTTGATCGAGCTAGCTGAACAGTCAGGACAGATCGAGCTAGCAATCTACAATGCCGGGAACAACTACTCTGGCAACTTCCTGGAGATGGAAGTGAGCCTGTTTGAGCAGGCTTGGCGGGTAGGGACGTTGGGAGGATTTCTCTTCGCCCGGGAAGTTCTCCGCAGGATGGCTCCCCGTAACCGAGGAACCTTGATCTTCACTGGAGCCAGCGCCTCTCTGCGAGGCAAGCCAGGGTTCGTGCCCTTCACTGCGGCCAAGGCAGGGCTACGCGCAATGTCCCAAAGCTTAGCTAGAGAATTCCAGCCTCAGGGAATTCATATCGCCCATGTCGTGATCGACGGCATTATCAACGGCGACCGGATCCATAATCGAGCCCCAGCTCTGGTCGAGCAACTTGGTGAACAGGGGATGCTGCAACTAGACGATATAGCCAGCGCCTATCTCTTCTTGCACAGCCAACCCCGTAGCGCCTGGACTCACGAACTGGACCTAAGAACCTTCTGCGAAAACTTCTGAAAGACAAACTCAACGCAAGAGCGACTGTGCTTCTTCCGCAGTCAGCAGCTCCGGCTGGGTACAAGTGGTTTGTAGTTCCAGGGTCTGTCGGGTCTCGGCAGACTTCAGAATGGTGGTCATCACGTCGACCCCGTGGAGCGGACGTTCGATAGAGCATCGAGCATCCTGACCCATCTGAATGGCAACCGCTAGATCGGCCAAGCCGCTAGTACGGTAATTGGCTACCGCACCTTGTAGATTCTCTTGGTTGGGTACCCCAAATGGATGATCTGTTGCGGATACTTTCTCAAACTCACCATCTCGCTCACTGCGCAGCAAATCTCCACCAAAGAAGTTTGGATCAGGCACAACGAGAGAACCTTCTGTGCCATAAAGTTCCATGTTACGGTGCCCGTGCTGCCAGATATCCCAACTTGCCCCCAGCGTGATTAACGCACCATTAGCAAATTCCAGCACAGCATGAATCGTAGTCGGGGTAGTGACCGGAATCTTTTCTCCATAGCGTGGCTGACTGGTGATCGTGCGTTCCTTTTGTGGAATGCTCGACATGGCCGTCACATAGCATACTGGTCCCAGCAGGTGAATTAGGTTACCGATATAGTAAGGTCCTAGGTCCAGTACTGGTCCGCCACCCGGCTGGAAAAAGAAATCTGGGTTTGGATGCCAGTGCTCCATGCCGTGACTGAGCACATGACAGGTACCTCCAACGATCTTACCGAGTGCACCAGAGTCAACCAGCGCCCGGGCTTGCTGATGGGTTCCTCCCAGGAAGGTGTCGGGAGTACAGGCCACTCGCAGTCCTTTCTGCTGGGCAAGGTCCCGCAAGGCCAGCCCATCTTCCAGTGAGAGCGTTAGCGGTTTTTCCGAGTAGACGTGCTTGCCAGCTTCCAGGATTGCCTTGGAGACCGCAAAATGCGCATTCGGGACCGTCAGGTTGACGATGATGTCCAACTCTGAATGAGAAAGGAGGGCCTCCACGCTCAGGGCTTCCAATCCAAATTCTTTTGCCTGAGCCTGGGCAATCTCCATATTGAGATCCGCACAGGCTCTGACTTCAATTGCCTGAAACAACTTTGATAGTTGGAAATATGCCGAAGAAATATTGCCACAACCAATTACACCAACGCCAAGAGTTCCAACCATGATTCACCCCGCAAAAGATTGAACAGTTGCCAGAGAACGACGGGCAAAGCGAGCAACATCATTCGGCTTATCGTGCTCCATCACGTACCAGGTAGCCGGTGTCTGTTGCAGTTGACCGTAGAGGCTTGGCCAGTCAATCACACCGTATCCTACATCTGCCCAGCCGTCTTCATCTGTATTCTCTCCAGCTGGTGCGATGTCCTTGACGTGAACCGCGCAGAGACGTTCACCGTAGCGTTGGACCCACTCTGCAGGATTTGCCTTACCTCGGACAACCCAGGCCAAGTCCATTTCCCAGCCCAATTCTGAATTTTCCAAGAGGATCTCCATTGGAGTCTGTCCATTTTCTAAAGCTACGAATTCAAAGTCATGGTTGTGCCAACCAAAGCCCAAGCCAGCAGCCTGATACGGCTTGGCAACTTCGTTGAGTGTTTCCGCCAGTTGCTTCCAACCAGACGTACTCGAAGGACGCTGTTCTGCAGCCAAGTGAGGACAGATGACCGCCTTTACTCCCAGAGTTTCAATGATTGGTAGAGCTTGATCCAGGTCTTCCAGCATGGCTAAGTCAAAGTGTCCGGTGGGCATCGTCAATCCATTGCGATCCAGATCCTGTCGCAACGAAGCTGCTTGATCATAAAGTCCACCAAATCCTTCCACTTGGGTATAACCAAGTTCTGCCAGTAGTTGGAGTGTGCTGCTCAGCGGTGGATGATTCCGAGCGCTGTAAAGTTGAAAAGACCATTCGGTCATAAGGTTTCCATGAAAAAAGTAATGAGTTGGCTGAATCTAACTCAGCAAAAACGAATCATCGCACTGAAAAACTAGATCCACTCTTTGGTGTTCTCAAGGAAAATCGAAGACTTAGGAATGTTGAACTTAAAATGGTAGATCATGCCTTCCTAGCAATTTAGATCAGCATTAATTCTTACGGAGAGAGATTGTTGTTCCAACTTAAGCTACAGCAGACTGTCGGGTACCATTGGCTCAGCAACCTCATGCAAAAAATTGTGAAAACGTTTTCACAATCAGCCTTGCAATACAATTTTTGTCAAGATATTTAGTGACGAACAGTTGTTTCAAGCGTAACAAGATATAATGGAATTTTTAGCTAAGATCCACTCAACCTGAAGAAGCATCCTATGAGCAATCCAAAGTTAACTGATGTCGCCCGGCTGGCAGCAGTGTCACCAGCGACAGTGAGCCGAGCGATCAATCAACCGGCGATTGTCAATGCTAAGACCCTGGAGCGGATTCAACAAGCAATCCAGCAAATTGGCTATGAGACCAACACAGCAGGACGAAATCTACGTCTGCGCAGGTCTGATGCTTTACTGGTCATGATCTCGGATGCCCCAAGTCGTTTTTTCTCTCAGATCCTGATGGGAGTGGAAGCAGAAGCTTCCGAAGCAGGCTACAACGTACTGGTCTCGAACACTCAGGACAATCCAGAGAGGGGACGTCAACTCTACGCAAGCATTCAGCAAAGTCTAGCAGATGGAATTCTGACTTTTGGGAGGCATAATCCAGAATTGGGGGACTTGATCAGGAACCACCCTATCCCAATCGTTGGGGTCAATGAACACCTGGAAGAGCTTCCTGTTCCCGTGACTACTGTCGACAACCTAAGCGCCTCACGAGCAATCGTTCGTCATCTGCTAGAGTTAGGACATCGGAAGATTGGGCATGTGACCGGCACCACTACCTTGTCTTCGGGCAGAGATCGCTTCATGGGATTCCGGAGCGAATTGCAACTAGCCGGACTTAGTCCGACATGGGTTTGCAACAAACACTACAATGTTGAATCAGGTAGAGAAGCGGCTGAAGAATGGCTAAGCCTGACTGATCGTCCGACTGCGGTCTTTTGCTCCTGTGATGAGGCTGCCTTTGGATTCATTGCTGCGCTGCGTCGCAAAGAAATCCGTGTTCCAGAAGACTTGTCTGTCGTTGGTTTCGATGACATTCCCCTAGCTGACCACTACTGCCCAGCCCTTACTACGGTACGTCAGCCTCACCGTGAATTGGGAACAACTGCCGTCCGTATGCTGCTGGAACGCATCCGTGACGTGGAAGCATCCATTCCAAATCAACTATTGGAAGGTAAATTGATTGTGCGCGAAAGCACAGGACACCCACCAATCACTTAGCCCGCTGATTCAGGACACCAACACTTTCAACCAAGCATTCTTTATAGGAATACAACATCCCTAGCCTCAACGCCGCAGACTACGAGATGGACAACTCACAGAACTCAGTATCGTGAATTGTGTGAGCGGCGAAAGCACTGTTATCTATGAAACTGCAGAGTTGATTGAAGCACCCAACTGGACTCCAGATAGTAACTGGTTGATCTTCAATGCAGATCGCAGGATTTTTCAAATTTCACTTGATTGGCAGCGAGGGCCAGAGCGAATCAATACCATTCTTTCAGAGGTTCTGAACAACAAGCATGTCTTGAGATCTGGATAGTAAACAAATCTATCTCAGGTAACGAGACAAACAGCTGGTATCGAGTGGCAATTGATGAGGAAACCCGCAACGTACCTCTAATCAGCATGAGGCAACTAACTAGGATTTTTCCTTGCTAACTTGATGGAGTTGATCCTGATGGAAACACAACGAGCCACGTTAGGAGTTGCAAATCGCAAGGGAGTAACGAAATGAGGATATGTAAAATTCTAGCTCTGGAAGACTCAGACCAGATATTAAATTAAATAAATGATTAAATTTGAGAAAGAGGTCTATTTAAATTATTTTTGATTTTACTAATTTTTAAAGTTTGTGAACTGCATTAATTCTAAATGAATACCACCTTTCAGCTCTAAAATTCCTTTCGATTTAGCTCTTACTTGTTTACGACAACTCATCCAAGCTGACTGAGACATCAAAATTTCATTTTCTTCAGAATAATCACAAATTCGAAAGGCAGTATTTACGGTATGGCCCAACAAATCAAACTGGAGCGTTTGTTTCCCAAAAATTCCAGCTACTACAGGCCCCTTATGGATACCACAATGCAGTCTCCATTTTTGAGGAGATGCGGATGCAATATTTTGCATCTGAACTGCAAGTTTAATTGCACTAATTATGGGCTGGTCAGTAAAAGTATGAATACCAGAAACTGCAAAAAAAGCATCTCCAATAGTTTTAATTTTTTCGAATCCATAATCAGACATTGATTCTTCATAATGCTCGAAAAGTGATTGAAGTGATTCAACAACAGCCTCAGGTGAATTTTTCTCAGAAAAACTTGTAAAACTGACCAGATCAGAAACCAGTAACACAACATCTTCATATCTCCTTGGCTTCAGGTAATCTTGCGATTTCAAGTCTCCAATAGCCATTTTTGGCAAGACTGAATGCAGTAATTCATCAGATTGCTTCTTCTCCTCTTCAATCTTATGAAAGTACTGAGTTTCCATATCGTGCATCATTTTCTTGTTAAGACTGGAAGACACTCTAGCCTGTAAAATAGTGCTATTGAAAGGCTTTATGATAAAGTCGTCAGCACCACTCTTGATGCACTTGGCTGCTATTTCTCTTTCATCAGAAGCAGTGATCATGATGACAGGAATATGTCGTAGATTAGGATCTGATTTGATTTCCTCAAGGACTTCCAAACCACTAATGTCAGGCATCATTAGGTCTAATAAAATCAAGTCATAAGAATTAGAATTAATTAATTGTAGGGCATCAGTACCATTCGTTGCTGAGGTTAATTGAGTGTAACCATCCTTTTTCAACCGACGCTCAAGTGTGTAAATATTATCTTCCTGATCATCTACCAAAAGAATAGATGGATTAAACTTAGGCATATAGTTTAATGGATGAGATTATTAATTTTTGATAGCAATCTTGTGATATCAACTGGTTTAGTATCGTAATCATCACAACCTGCTTCTAGGGCCTTATCTTTGTGTTCCTGCATTGCATGGGCAGATAAAGCAATTATAGGAATTAATTTAGTTTCTGGTTCAGACTTTAGTATTCTAGTTGCCTCCCAGCCATCTAATAATGGAAGACTCAAATCCATTAGGATAAGATCTGGTTTCAAATCACGAGCAGCTTTCAAACCTTCCTCACCATCTTTTGCAATCGTGATTTCGAATCCCTTTTTCTTCAACCTCTTGCTAAGCATATAAATGTTATCTTCATTGTCTTCGACATAGAGTATGTTTGTCATTTTACGCTCCATTATTTTTAAATTCCATTTCACTTAGGATACGCGTTAGCCTTTGTACAACATCATCATTTGAA